>WHTF01000064.1 GCA_009379725.1 Deltaproteobacteria bacterium | reverse complement strand
ACTCCGGCGAAAATGATGTTGGCGATGATCAGTATCCAAACCATCGCAAACGTGACATCGAGCCGTGACTTGAGCATTTCCGGACCGGGGTTGAGTCCGACGATCAACATGGCGCCGAGCAATAGGGCCATGCTGGCGCTGCCGGGAATACCAAACGCCAAGGTCGGAATGAGGTCGCCGCCGCGGGTGGCGTTGTTACACGAGCCGGGACCCAGGACGCCCTCGATAGCGCCTTTGCCGGCTCTCGATCTGTCTTTGAGGTTAGCGACAGAATGACCGTAGGCAATCCATTGAGCAACGCTGGCGCCCAAAACCGGCAAGACACCGAAATAGACACCTATGAGGCTGCAACGAAACACCAGCCAGAAGTGCCGGAAGGTGTCTTTAACGCCTTCCATGACGCCGGTCAACTTGCCGCCCCGTTGGCTGCCGCCCGCTATGCTCGTGCCGCGGACCGCCAGATCGACGATCTCAGGTATAGCGAACAAGCCTACCACGACCGGAATGAGATCGAGGCGGTCCCACAGATAGAGGCTGCCGAAAGTATAGCGCAGCGATCCGGTCTGTGGATCGACGCCGATAGAGGCTAGCATCAAACCGATGCCGCCGGCCAATAGTCCTTTGATCAGCGATGGCCCGGCCAGTGTGCCTATAAAGGTGATGCCCATGATGGCAATGATGAACAACTCGGGCGATCCGAAGAGCAGGACGAGCGGACGCATGATCGGAATCGATATCGCCAATGAAATAGCTCCTATCACCGATCCCACCACTGAGCTTGTGATAGCGGCGCCGAGGGCGCGGCCCGCCTCGCCTTTCTTCGACATCGGATAGCCGTCGAGGATCAGTGCGGCTGCCGTGCCTTCCCCAGGTATGCCGAACAGAATCGAAGTCAGATCGCCTGTAGTTGAAGTGACCGCCAGCATGCCCAGCAGGAATGAAAACGCCTCGATCGGGGTTTTAATGGTGTAAGAAAACGGCATTATCAACGCTAAAGTCGCCAGGCCGCCTATGCCGGGAAGAAGTCCAACAAAAAATCCGATGGCTATCCCCATGAGCATATAGCCGAAGGCCGGCCACGCTAGGACTTGCCAAAATCCACTGACGAATGCTTCAAGCATAAAGGTCTCCTGTCGCCCTTTTAACCGTAAGGACCCTGCTCCTTACCGCATCTTGCCAGAGCGGTCAACTAGATTCTTCGATGTATTTATCATCGCCCGCAAACTTGCTCGGGATCCGCTCTCGACTCTCCGGAACCTATTTGCTTAGAAGCCGTTTTAGCGCCGCTTCGATCTCAGGAGGTTGATCGACGACCTGCTTTGCGAGCGTCTGTAATTCTTCGCCGCCGACCGGCCTTACTTCCCAACGTCTTTTCTTGAGCTCATCGGAGAACTCGGGATCGTTGAACATTTGCGCGAAGGCGTCGCGGAGAATCTTAAGCCGGTCCGCTGGAACACCTGGCGTGGTCACGATCGGACGGGAGCCGAAGCCCCAGATGCCCAGATAAGATTCAACCAGACTGCGCTTCGGCTCATTGACTTTGTACTGGTCCATGAGCTCGAAAATTGTCGGCACGTCGGGCAGCTTCGAATTGCGTTTGCGCTCGGTTTGAAGCCAGACTTTGACAAACCCCTTCTTCAACCAGGTTCGAAACGGCTCGCGGCCGAAGAATGCGTCGATCGTGATCGCGCGACATTGAACTTCTCCACGTTCCATGGCCAAATCTTGTTCGGCGCCTCCGGGATAACCACTGATGACCTGGAATTTGAATCCCAGCGACTCGCCGAGAAGTCTCGGGATGTCATAGCCCGAGCTTCCCACTCCGGTCGCCGAACATTTGGGTGGATCGTTGGTTTGCCGAAGATCATCAAAGGTCTTGTGCGGAATGTCGCTTCGCATATACAGCAGGTGCCCGCCGCGCTCCGGTGTCATAATCCAGGAAAATTTGGGCCAGTCGAATTTGACTTCCTTACGACCCGTTATCTGTGCCATGAAGAGCGCGCCGCCGATGGAGCCGAGAGTCAGCCCATCCGGCTTGCTTAGGTTGTAGACATGATTGGCTGCGATCATCGAGCCGGCGCCAGGCATATTCTGCACGACAAACCCGGGATTGCCGGGTATATGCTTACCTAAAAACCTGGCGTATGTCCGTGCCCATTGATCGTGACTGTCGCCGGATTGATAGCCGACGATAATGCGAATGGTCTTCCCCTGGTAAAAGGCAGTCTGGCCAAACGCCGGTTGAAGGTATGTCGAGACCAACAACCCAACGACCGCAACGCTATACACCAAGATACCATTGAACTTTTGAGCTAGTAAACTTTTGAACCCGTCATCAATTCGGTACATAAGATGTATCCTCGTTTTAACAAATTATTGCGCGCCCGCGCCCCAAAATAATGATTACTTTCCCAGCACCCATTTCATTCGTTCGATCACATCGGCAGGCTGAGCTATGACTTCTTTCGAACGCGATTCCAGCTCCTGGCCGGTAACCGGTTCCACGTCCCAGTTACGTTTAGCGGCTACGGCGAGCAGGTCAGGATCGCTCAGCGCTTTGGCGTATGCTTCACGAAGGATTTTTAGCCGGTCTGCGGGAGTTCCCGGGGGAGCAGTAACCGGTCGACCGAGCGTGACGGCAGTCAAGATCACTTTGGCTAGCCGTTTGCCGGAATCCGGCGTCTTGTACTGCTGCATGAGCTCCCAGATAGTCGGCGCGTCTTTCAAGCGCGCGTCACGCTTCTCGCCGGTTTGCAGAACGACCCGCGTGAACCCGGTTTTGTGCCAACGCTTGTAAGGTTCCCTGCCAAAGTAAGTCGCGATAACTGGCGACCAGCACACGACTTCATTTCTTTCCACGGCGAGGTCGATTTCGGCGCCGCCCTGATAGCCGCTTACGATCTGGATTTTAATGCCCAAGACCTCCTCGAGCAGGCGGGGGATGTAATGACCGGTGGTGCCGGTTCCGGAGCTGCCGCATTTGGGCGGCTGTTTGGCGTTACGCAGATCGTCTATGGTCTTAAAAGGCGCGTCTGAGCGAATGTAATGCAATATACTATTTTGCTCCGGTGAACCGATCCAGGCGAATTTGGCCCAATCAAATTTGACTTCGTCGCGCTTGATGAGCTGGTCAAAGTAGAGCGCGGGATTAAATGCGCCGATGGTGAGGCCGTCCGGTTTGGCGATTCCATAGATGTAGTTAGCGCCGACAATTCCGCCGGCTCCAGGCATGTTTTGTGGCACGATCTCCGGATTGCCTGGGATATATTTGGTCAAATAAGGCACGACCATGCGCGGCCAGAGATCGTAACCGCCCCCTGGGCTCGTAGCGATGATCCATCTGATGGTTTTCCCTTGATAGAAAGGAGTTTGTGCGTGAACGGCGCCGGCCGAGCCAAACGACGCCAGCAGGATGAACAAATAGCAGGCGTCGAGCGGCCGTATTCTTTTCGCCGTCCACGCAAGTTGCGACAGCAGCCTAATAAAACTTTTCATCGGGGGTTCGCCTTTTTTAGTTTGCAAACGATCATAAAGCACATCAGTGTCCGGCTGTTATTTCCCCAGCAGCGTTTTTACCCGTTCGACGATATCGGGCGGTGTAGTCATAACCTCTTTGGCCACGACATCAAGATCTTCACCTTTGGCGGGGTCGATATCCAACCGGCGCCGCTTCGCTTCGGTCCGTAGCGCCGGATCATTGATCGTTTTATTAAACGCGCCGCGGATGATCTTGACCCGGTCGGCAGGTACTCCCGGCGGGAGAACGACGGGCCGGCCGATCTCGTCGGATGCCAACACGACGTTGACTAGGCGCCGCGTGGACTCACGCGTCTTGTACTTGTCCATGAAATCTTTGAATAGCGGCACGTCCTTGAGCCGTTCATCCGGTTTGCTTCCCGTCTGGTACATCACGCGAACGAAATTTTTCTTGCGCCAGGTAATAAACGGCTCGCGCGCGAAAAAAGCGTTGATGGTAAAAGCCCGGCAAATGACTTCGCCGCGTTCCACGGCCAGATCGATGTCGGATCCGGAAACATAGCCGGACACAACATCAAACTTGGTTCCAAACGCATCTTCCATAAGTTTCGGCATGTAATACGCCGATGAAGTGACTCCGGTCGCGCCGCACTTGGGTGGCGTTTTGGCCGTGCGGATATCTTCAATCGATTTATAGGGCGAGTCGGCGCGCATGTACATAAGACTCTTTGAACTCACCGGGCTGCCGACCCAGATCAACTTATTCCAGTCAAATTTGACCTCGGGCCGCCCGACGAGCTGCTCGAAATAAAGCGCCGGATAAGTTGCGCCCAACGTCAAACCGTCAGGCTTGGCCGTGTTGTAAAACTGGTTTGTGCCAATCAGGCCGGCCGCGCCGGGAACATTCTGGACAATAATATTCGGGGTGCCCGGAATGTGTTTAGGCATGTATTCCGCAAGCAGGCGCGGGTAGAGATCGTAAACATCGCCGGCTTTGGCGGCGACGAGGAACGTGATTGTTTTGCCTTGATAGAAAGGGGTCTGGGCGTGAACGCTGATGCTCCAAAGGGCGAACAATACGAATGCAATTAGAGCCGAATACATTTTGTCCTCCTCGCGGTTAGCAGCTTGAAAGTTATCCCTCAGTCGCGCCGCGGGGCACAGCGTCACGCTAAAGTCCATGGACGAATGCCCCGCATAAATTGCCGACTATTTACCTAAGAGCTTTTGTACTCGCTGAACAACATCGGGAGTCGAGGACATGACCTCCTTTGCCAGTGACTCAAGCTCTGCGCCACTTGCAGGATCCATCTCCAGTCTTCGTTTTTCCGCATCCGCCTTGATACCGGGGTCGTTGACGGATTTGTCGAAAGCATCGCGCAATATTTTGAGACGGTCGGCAGGAACGCCTGGAGGAGTGACCAGGGGGCGGCCGAATTCACCGGAGGCCAAAATGACTTTTGCCAGGCTCCTCACACCCTCGGGAGTCTTGTATTTATCCATTAGCTGGTGAATTGTCGGCGCGTCCTTAACCCTCCGATCGGGCTTCTGACCGGTCTGGAACAACACGTGAGCGAAACTCTTCTTACGCCAGGTGATAAATGGCTCGCGGGCAAAATAAGCAGTGATTGTAAAAGCGCGGCACTGGAGTTCGCCTCTTTCTACGGCTAAATCGATATCCTGGCCCGACACATAACCTGAAACGATGTCAAACTTGGCTCCCGTGGCCTCTTGCACCAATTTCGGCATGTAGTACCCGGTGGAAGTTACTCCGGTAGCTCCGCATTTAGGTGCGCTAGACGCTTTGTGAACATCTTCGAAGGATTTGTACTTTGTGTCCGAGCGCATATACATAAGATGGTTGGAAGTGACGGTGCTGCCGATCCAACCAAACTTGGTCCATTCAAACTTGACCTCCGGCCGTTTGATCAACTGTTCGAAATAGAGCGCCGGATAGATGGCTCCGATAGTGAGCCCATCAGGTTTAGCGACGTTATAGACCTGATTGGCGGCGATCAGCGATGCCGCGCCGGGGACGTTTTGAATGATAACGTTGGGGTTGCCGGGAATATATTTGGTCAAGTACTCGCTCAGCATTCGCGGATAGAGGTCGTAAACGTCTCCCGCTTTGGTGCCAACGATGATGGTAATTGTCTTACCCTTATAAAAGGGTTCTTGGGCTTGAACTGCCGTGCACCAGAGCAGAAACGAGGCAAGCACGGTAATGGCTATTTTCATAGCATTCACCTCCGAATTTTTATGGTTGCGGCCAACTATAATAAGATCCAAGCGACTTTTGTTGTCGCTACTTTCCAAGGATTTTCTTTACCCGGGCCAAAACCTCCGGCGGCTGGTCCAAGACCTGCTTTGCCACCTTCTCGAGGCTCTCGCCACTTGTAGGATCGACGTCCATCTTTCCTTTCTTGGCCTCTGCAAGCAGCTCCGGATCTTTCATCACCTGATTAAAAGCTTGGCGCAGAATATTTACCCGGTCCGCCGGGATTCCAGGTCCGGCGATGACCGGACGTCCGAACTTCTCGGCAGCCAATATGACATCGGCAACCCGGCGGCTGGCTTCGGGGACTTTCTCTTTGTCGAAAATCTCGTCAAGTGTAGGAACATCGGGCATCTTCTCGTGCCGCTTCTCTCCGGTAAAGAGCAAGACTCGGACAAAGTTCTTTTTCTGCCACGAAAGAAAGGGTTCACGGCCATGAAACGGCGAAGCGGTCATGCCTCGGCAGATGACCTCGCCTCTTTCCACGGCCAAGTCTATTTCCGAGCCGCCGGGATACCCCAACACCGTATCGATCTTGATTCCTGGTATGGTTTCTTCGAGCAAGCGCGCCAAGATAAAATCGGTGCTCACCGTCCCGGTCGCGCCGCATTTGGGCGCCTCTTTGGCGTTTTTCATGTCGGCGATAGTTTTATACGGGCTGTCGGTTCGTACATAAAAAAGCACCGGTTCTTGGACCGGCGAGCCGATCCAGTTGATTTTTCGGATGTCGAACTTCGCTTCGGCGCGGCCAACCAGTTGGTCCAGGTAGATCGCGCTACTGGGGAAGCCTATGGTCAGGCCATCAGGTTTCGCTACGTTATAGACGTAGTTGGTGGCTACCACCGAGCCGGCGCCGGGCATATTTTGGACGATCATTTCCGGTTTGCCCGGAATGTGCTTGGGCAGGTGACGCGACAACAATCTCGCCCAGCGGTCATAAAAGCCGCCGGAAGTGAAGCCTACTACGACCCTAATCTGCTTCCCTTCATAGAAAGGCGTCTGTGCATAGAGGTGGGTGCTGAAGGTTAAAAACAAGCCGATAGTAAAAATCAGTACTGCCATATAAAATTTCCTTCCTAACCTAATTTGATAAACCCTGCATTTCCTTAGACGTTCGGATTCCCCTATTCCATTGTACTTACGGAATCGTGAGCGCGACAAAGCCGGCGAGCCTACTTGTATACTTGCCGATATGCATTCAGAACTTCCTTTCTTTCGATTTAATTCGAGAGAGCTTTTTTAACGGCTCAAGAACTTCGCTGCGCATAATTCAACGGCAGATGGGAGTCCGCGGGAGATCATTACCGGACTAGCTGCGGCTATACCCAATCCATCCCGAGCCAAGTAAAGAGCACTCCTTGCGGAAAGGGAAGAGTTAGTAAATTTACGAACAGACCCCAGAAAAACAGCAAGGCGCACAAAGTAAGGCCAATGGACAAAGGCCAACTTTCCCCCGATTGCACTTTTAGATAGAGGAAAACCACCAGGGGGATTCCGATAAAAAATCCCAGGAACCACACGAGAAATAAAAAGCCGAAAAACCAGCCGAACATCTCGATGGCGCGTTTTTTCGCAACTTGCGGATCGGTACCCTCGGCAAATTGGAAATCGACGGGAGCGCCATCCGAGGTTTTCTTCGCCTTGACTCCCCTCAAGTCCAGGATCACCTGGACAACGGCTAGAACAACCATCGGTATTCCAATAGCCCACGGATACAGCCTGGCCTGCGGGCGCCAATCTTGCGCCAGATATACGAAAACGGCAAAAAATATCAGGGCGCAAATACTAAATATTGCCGGGCCTGTTAACTTCAAAGGGTGCTCCTTCCTGGCGATTCCCATCCGTATAACTTGATGGCGTTATGGCGCATAATCTTGTCCTTCTGATCGTCGGTAATATCTTTTCGCGCTTTCAAGTTTGACGTCATCCTCGGGAAGCTGCCGTCCCAATGAGGATAGTCCGAGGCAAACAGAATAAGATTCTCGCCGACTCTATTGATCACGTACGGCAGCGTGCTTTCCTCCGGTTCGGCGGCGTAGTACCAATTGCCTTTGGTCATGTATTCGCTCGGTTTCTTTTTCAACAACGGCGCTTCGGATTGCCGCTTTTCCCATTCTTCATCCATTCTGTCCATCCAATAAGGCACCCAGCCGCAACCGCATTCCAAAAAAGCCACCTTCAAGTTTGGAAATTTTTCCACCACCCCGCCGTACATGAGCGCAGCGCAATCTAGCAGAGTTTCAAAGGGTCGTCCAATGGTGTGGCGGAATAAAAATGTATCGAAACGAATCTCGCCCGCCGGTCCCTGGCGCGAGTTGTGAATCAACAGCGGCGCGTTGAATTTTTGCAGTTCTTCATAGATCGGCCAGAACATGGGTTGGCCGAGATGCTCTTTCAAGCCGAACGAAGCGACGGCGATGCCGGCGAGCCCGAGTTGGGTAATCGCCCGTTGGGTTTCTTTGACGGCGGCATCGACGTCTTGAAACGGCACGAGGGCTACCGCTTGCAAGCGCGGGCTTTCGGCGCAAATGCTCGCCACCCAATCGTTATAACCGCGGCAGAAAGCCGCCGCGTAATCTTTTTCCGGCAGGGTCGTGACGGCAAAGCCGCTGGTCGGAAAAAGCACCGAGATGTCGATCGCTTCCTTGTCCATGTCGCGCAATCGAGAGGGTACATCGGGAACGTCTATGCCGAGCTTGCCGTACATGCTCGAATCCCACACGTCGTTGGGCAAAAGCCCGCCACGGCGGCGGCAGTATGGTTCTGCCATGAATTTACGGATATCGGCATCGCGATCGCGCACATGGCCGTCGGCGTCGATGATCTCAACATTTGTTAAATCGGGAATAGCCATATTAAGTACGCTCGATTCACAGCTCTATGCGCAATTCGCTTTAGAAGGATCCGCCGCCCGCCGAGACGGCCGGTGACGCCATGGGTTCATCAACCCTTTTGATTTCCTTTTAACTTTTAAGAGCGTATGTTGCATCGAAATTCTTTCCGTCCTCGCTTATCATAGGCGTGATTGACGGGTCAATGCTGTTGTTGGTTTTTATTGAGCGAAGGCTGTCTCGTTGAGCAGCAGGCGATAGGCGTGAAGCGATGAGATAAAGGATTGACGCAAATCTCTGGGCCGGGTCAGCCATAAAGTGTTGACGTTTTGGGACATAGCGCGATCGTTGCGGGTTCATTTATGCAACATATGTTTTAGGTATCGAGTCGAGTCTCAGAGTTTTTGTGGCAGATTAATGATGCTCGAGTTATTGCGAACGAAGAAAAAGCTAATGAGTTCTATTGGCCCTCCTTCAGCGAACCTGCTTAAGCACTTCTGTAGTCACTTAAAAATCTGGCATCTCGTTTGCGGGACACGATGTTTATACCCAGTCATGGCAAGATCGCCAATTATCATCCTTATCCGCCGACGCCGTGGAATGGCAGCCCGCGGGACATGTACGGCACTCCCGGTCCCTACGAAGATGCGGTTCAGAACACGCCGATCTTCGAGGAAAACGGTCCGGATAAATTCAAGGGTATCGATATCATGCGAACGGTCCGAAGCTTCGATCCTTGTTTGCCTTGCGGCGTGCATATGCGTGCATATGTGTGTAGGCAACGGCAAAACGCTGGAGACGGGCCATTCGCCGATGTCCGGTCTGGCGGGAAAATAACATGGCCGGGCTTGAAGGCGAAAACTTTCAGCAGCGCATAAAGCGCCTGGAGCAACTCATCCATGCCGTTGAGTCTGCGGATGAGAAGATCCTGCGAAGCGAGGCGTTGGAGATCGTCCGCTCCGTACTGGAGCTACACGGCGCCGGGTTGGAGCGGGTGATCCGCATCATCGCGCAAGCCGGCGGGGCCGGCGCTGCGTTAATGCGCCGGCTTGCCGATGATGATCTTATCGCCGGACTGCTTTTGCTCTACGATCTGCATCCGGACGACGATGAAACCCGCATTCGCCGTGCCTTGGACAAAGTCCGTCCCTACCTGCGCTCGCATGGCGGAAATGTCGAGTTGATCGACATCAATAGTAAGGGCGCAGTTCGGCTGCGGCTGGATGGCAGTTGCAAGAGTTGCCCGTCGTCAGCTATGACGCTTAAGCTTGCTGTGGAAAATGCCGTTTATGAAGCGGCTCCCAACGTCACGGCTATTCTCGCCGAGGGTTTGGCGGAGCCGCCTGGCGTACAACTTTTTCCGCAAGCAGGACTGGCTGATGCGAGCGCCTCAGGGGACGGTATTTGGCAAACCGTGCCGGACGTAGCCGCACTATTGGATGGCCGGGTACATGCTCTTGAGATAAGCGGCCGCTCGATTCTATTTTGCCGCATCGGTGATAGTTACTACGCCTACGGCAATAGCTGTCCGGGCTGCAACCAGAGCCTGCAAGACGGCCGGTTCGACAGCGACCGGCTGGTCTGCTCTCACTGCGAGCGGCAGTATGACCTTGTTCTTGCCGGGCGAAGTCTAAATGAGCCCGATCTTCAACTTGAACCATTTCCGCTTTTGGTCACCGCAGGTCATGCAAGGATCGCGATACCCGAATTTAGCGAGATCGACAAAAGCGAGGGAGGTCTGTAAATGACAGCAGAAAAAGCCGCAGAACGGTCTTCGTCCCAGGACAAACAAGGGGGCGGTCGAACCAAGGGCGGTAAGCTTCGCTCGCGCAGCCGCTCCGAGCAAGTGGAGCATTCTCCCAAAGACGTGACCGGCATCAACCCCAGAGACATGGAACCCATTGATCCCCAAAGCCCCTATCTACCGCCGCCTTGACACGATGCGCTCGGCACAAAAACCGATTTCGGCCCTGCGCCAGATCATGAATAAGGGCGGGCAAACTGAGCGTTGCGATTTCTGCCATGCACAGTTAACGGAGAATCATCCACATGTGTTGGAGCTTTCAAATCGGCAATTAAAATGTGCCTGCAGGGCCTGTGCGATCCTTTTCAGCGGCGATGGAACGACCAAATACCGCCGGGTGCCGCACCGGGCGGTGTATCTGAGTGACTTCCATTTGACCGATGCCCAATGGGAGAGCCTGGCGGTGCCGATCAATCTGGCGTTTTTCGTCTACAGCTCGACGGCCGGCAGAACGGTCGATTTCTATCCCAGTCCGGCCGGAGCTACCGAATGTTCGCTCGAGCTCGCATCATGGAGTGAAATCGCCGGCGATCATCCTGTGGTGAACGAGATGGAGCCGGACGTCGAAGCGCTGCTGGTCAACCGCATGGGCCAGGCGCGTGACTGCTATGTCGCGCCCATCGATGAATGCTACAAGCTCGTCGGACTTGTGCGTATGCGCTGGCGTGGGCTGTCCGGCGGGGCGGCCGTATGAAGGAGATTCAGCAATTTTTCGACGAGCTTAACGAACGCGCCGAAGGGCGCTGGGAGATCGGCCGTGCCTGACTTGGAATTCCGCATCGAAGCAGTCGAAGTGGTTGCGCTCGCGGTCGCACCGTTGCTGGCTTTCAAGCTGCGCATCGATAATCGAACGGCCGAGCCGATCCAAACCGTTATGCTGCGTTGCCAGATTCAGTTGGAGGTCACCCGGCGAAGTTACACCCGGCCGGAAGAAAAGCACCTAGTCGACCTATTCGGCCAACCCGAAATGTGGGGCCGGAGCTTGCGTAGCATGCTCTGGACAAACACCAGCGAGATCGTTCCTGCTTTTACCGGCAGCACGGATGTTCGGTTGCCGGTAACTTGCACCTTCGACTTTAATGTCGCGGCGACGAAATATTTTGCCGGAATCGACGACGGTGATGTGCCGCTTTGCCTGCTCTTCAGCGGCACCATCTTCTACGTAAATGCCGGTGGAGCTTTGCAGGTATGCCGAATTCCCTGGGAGAAGGAAGCCTGTTACCGCCTGCCGATTCGGATTTGGCAAGATATGATGGAGATCTATTATCCGCAGGCGGCATGGCTCTGCTTGCGCCGCGACGTATTCCAGCGCCTTTACGAGTATAAGACGCGGCGTGGAGTGCCGACTTGGGACGAGGCGATCGCAAGCGCTCTCGCCGAGACAGATCGCCACGTTTGCGACGATCAGATCAAGGAGGCACGGCGCCAGTGAATCGCGAACTCGTGGAAAAAATCGTCAAGGCAATGCTCTATGAGGGTTACATGCTCTACCCGTATAGGACCTCGGCGCTAAAGAATCAGCAGCGTTGGAATTTCGGAGTGTTATTACCCGAAGGCCATAGCTCGGTCATTGCCGGAGTGGAATCGAGCCGGATGCAAACCGAGTGTCTTGTTGTCGCAGACCGGCAGGCGGCAATTCGCGCACGGGCAAGATTTCTCCATCTGGTCGAGTGCAGCGATTGTGGCACGCACACTGCGGGGACCATCGAACCGCTTGCAAATACGGTTGTAGCTTCGTTCGCTATGGGCGGGTTCGAGCAAGCTTCCGGCCCGCGGCAGGAGACGGTCGAGCGGGAGGTCTGTTCTTTGGATATCGAGTTGGCCGAGCTAAGCACCTGCTCGTTTTGTCTGCCGTTTAAAGTTTCACCGAGCGACGAGAAAAAACTCGTTCGGACTCCGGCCGCAAACACCGTCGCCGTCATCCGCAACCAGCAAACGATCGAAGGCACGCTTGAGCTGCGGGCGGCGCAACTTGGCGATCAAGTTTTTAAGCTCACGGTAGAAATAAAAAATCTGACACCCGTTGGCACATACGACCCCGATAGCCGCGATTGGGCGCTGATGCGCTCTTTGATCTCGACGCATACCATCCTTGAGATTAGCGGCGGCGAGTTTATCTCCGCCATCGATCCGCCGGAAAATTACCGCGACGCCGCGCAGGCCTGCCGCAATATTGGCAGCTGGCCGGTGTTGGCCGGCAAAGAGGGCGAGCGCGACTGCATGCTCTCTTCCCCCATCATTCTTTACGACTATCCACAGGTAGCGCCGGAAAGCGCCGGCGATTTTTTCGACAGCACGGAGATCGATGAGATGCTGACGTTGCGGGTGATGACCCTGACGGAGGAAGAAAAACAAACGATGCGAGAGGGCGATCCGAGCGCCCGCCGAATTCTTGACAGGACGGAGTCTATGCCGCAAGAGCAAGTGATGAAACTCCATGGGGCGCTGCGCGGTCTTCGAGAGATAAAAAGAGAGGGGAGACGGTGAACCAGAAGGATTGGTTTTCTTTGGAAAGCCGGCCGCCGCTTAATTGCGTGCGGGTGAGTGGTATCGAGCTCAAGCCCGGCGACCGCGTGCGCCTCCGGCCGCGCGCCGGCGGCGACATTTTCGACATCGCGCTTGACGGCAAGAGCGCGATTATCGAATCGATCGAGCAGGATTATGAAAACCAGGCGCACCTAGCGGTTACGGTGGATGAAGATCCCGGCCGTGATTTGGGCGCGCTACGCCTGCCCGGCCATCGCTTCTTCTTTTCGCCCGAGGAAGTTGAACCGATCGTTGAGAAAAATGCAAAAGAGTAGGGGAGGGAGCAGGGAGCACGGAGCTAAGAGCAGGGAGTGTGGAAAACGGAGCTAAGAGGTAAGGGATAGGAGCATAGCGCCAGGCGGTCTGAGTTGCGCTTTGCGAGTGACTCGGCTGAAGAGCGGTACAAAACTCATGCGAAACACGTTGGAGCAGTCTGAAATCAGCAAGGGTTTGGCGGCAGGGGTAATCGGCGGCCTGGTGGGCGCCTGGGTGATGAATCAGGTTCAGGCTCTCCTGAGCAAAAAAATGACCGGCTTTGCGAGATCGCACGGCGCGCAATCTCTACAGCAAGGTTCGCCGCGTCACGGCGCGGCACGCGAGCTGCAGAGCCGGGGCAGCGAGCGAGAGAGCGACGATGCAACCACAAGAAGCGCGCAACTCGTCTCTAGAACTATTGCCAATCGCGAGCTCAGCGAAAGTGAGAAAGAAACTCTAGGAACTGGAGCTCACTACGCCATGGGCGTGACCTCCGGCGCCATTTACGGCGCGGTGGCAGAGGTGTTGCCGGTAGCGACTATTGGCGCGGGCCTGCCGTTCGGCGCGGCTGTCTGGCTCATCGCCGACGAGAGCGTGGTGCCCGCGCTCGGTCTGTCGAAATCGCCCACCGAATACCCGCTTGAGGAACACGCTTACTCGCTGGCGGCACATCTGGTGTTCGGACTGGCCACTGAGTTCACGCGCCGCGCCGCCAGACGGGTTCTGGACGAGACGGGCAGTTGGGAATCGAGGTGGAGTTAGTGCTGCCACCGAAGATTCTCGTCGCCGGTATCGGCAACATTTTCCTCGGCGATGACGCCTTTGGCGTGGAAGTCGTCCGGCGGCTGTCGGACCGCCCCCTGCCGGAGAATGTGCGGGTGGTGGACTTTGGTATACGCGGCTTCGATCTAGCCTATGCGCTGCTCGACGGATACGATCTGACGATTCTCGTGGATGCGGCTCCCCGCGGCGGATTGCCGGGCACACTCTATACCATCGAGCCGGAGCTTAGCGAGCTGGAACAGCCTGAGCTTCAACCTATGGAAATTGAAATGCATGCCATGAATCCGTCGAAGGTTTTATCCATGGTGAAATCCATGGGAGGCGAGTTTCGCAAGATGGTGCTGGTCGGCTGTGAGCCGGCGCCTCTCGCTTCGGAAGAGGTGGAGGAAGGCCACATGGGAATGAGCGCAGCGGTGAGCGCGTCGCTGGACCAAGCGGTCGCCATGGTCGAAACCATTATCAGAAAAACTTTGGAAGAAACTGACAAAAACTTCGAACCGGGACGAGACGAGAAGGGAAGGTGAACTATGGACCAACTTCAACCCATCGCCGAGAAAGCGCAAGCCTTTGGCACGAGACTGGCTCGAATCATTCCACGTTGAAGATTGTCGGCGGCGTTGCCGCGGCAATCTTTGCCTGGGTGGTGATAGCGAATGTTTCTGATATTAAACGCTACATCCGTATCAGCACGATGTGAACTACTTGCCTGAATCGGGGCTGAAGGAGCAGACATGCACGAGATGGGATTAGCCCAAGGGATTTTACAAGTTGTGCTCGACGTGGCCGCAGGCCAAAAGGTTCGCAACATCAGTTTGCTGGTGGGAAACCAGCAGATGGTGGCGCCAGGCAGTCTGGAGTTTTCATTCCGCCTGGCCGCGGAAGGCACGGAGGCGGCCGACGCGGTTATCGCCATGGAGCAGGTCCCGACTACCTTGCGTTGCCGGGAGTGCGGCGCAGAAGCGGAAGCCGATTTGCCGCCATGGAGTTGCCGGCAATGCGGCGCCATCGAAGTCGAAATGCTATCGGGCGATGAGTTGTCGGTAGAGGCGGTGGAGCTCGACAGCGGTCAGATCATTCGTCGGCGTCGCGATAACGGATCCTAATGGATGTACGAACCCAGATCACCGTGCAAGGCATCGTTCAGGGCGTGGGATTTCGGCCGTTTGTCTTTGCCCAAGCAAAGCAGCTCGCGCTGCGCGGCCAGGTGCGCAATAACGCCATCGGTGTTTTTATCGACGTCGAAGGCGAATCCACGGCCATCGAGCAACTGATCGAAAAGCTTAAAGCCAATCCGCCGCCGCTGTCGTGCATCGAGTCTATCCACCGCACCAATGACCTGCCGCCGGCCTGTTTTGTCGATTTTCAAATCGTCGGTAGCACAGCGGAAGGAAAGAGACTGCTGCCGGTGTCGGCCGATTTCGCTGTCTGTGACACTTGCCTGCAGGAAATGAATGATCCGCAAAACCGCCGTTACCACTATCCTTTCATTAACTGCACCCACTGCGGCCCGCGCTTCACGATCATCGAAGACGTGCCTTACGACCGCCCGGCCACGACAATGCGCGACTTCCCTATGTGCGCGGACTGCGAAGCCGAATATCTGGACTCGCTGGACCGGCGCTACCACGCCCAGGCGACCGCGTGTCCCGCCTGCGGTCCCCAACTCTATCTCACTGACCGCTGTGGCCGTCGCGAGCATTGCGCTTGTGCCAATGGCGCCGGCACAGTCGAGCGAAGTTTAGCTTTGCTTTTAGACGGCAACTTATTGGCTATCAAGGGGATCGGCGGCTTTCATCTGGTTTGCGACGCGCTCGATCAAGCGGCCGTCGAGCGTCTCAGGCGAAGAAAATTTCGCGAAGGAAAACCGTTTGCCATGATGGCGCGGTCGCTCGATATCATTCACAGATATTGCAAGGTGTCTCAAGCTGACGAAGCGTTGTTGTCGTCAAAATCCCGGCCCATCGTGTTGCTGGAGAAACTTCCGGACGCGACTATTCCGGAATGCGTCGCTCCGGATGTCAACACGCTGGGGTTTATGCTGCCTTACGCGCCTTTGCATCATTTACTGTTCGAAATGCTGGACCGGCCCTTAGTCATGACCAGCGCCAATCTTTCCGATGAGCCCATCGCCTACCGAAATGACGACGCCCTGAAGCGGCTGGCCAGTGTCGCGGATTACTTTTTGCTCCACGACCGCCGCATCCATATTCGCGCGGATGACTCGCTGGTGCGCACACGCGCGGGGCAGGCGATGATGCTACGACGCTCGCGAGGTTATGCGGCCGAAGCGATCAAAACCGCATTTCGTTTTGATCAGGAGGTCCTGGCGTGCGGAGCTCATCTCAAAAACACTTTTTGCTTGGGCAAGAAACAATATGCGTTCGTTAGCCATCACATTGGCGATTTGGAAAACTTCGAAACGTTGAGCTCGTTTACCGAGGGAATCGAACATTTCAAGCGCCTGTTCGATATTGATCCGGTCGTCGTGGCACATGACCTCCATCCGGACTTTCTCTCCACCCAGTACGCTCTCGGTCTGAAAGCCGTGGCCAAAGTGGCTGTACAGCATCATCACGCCCATATCGCCAGTTGCATGGTGGAAAATCACTTGAGCGGTCCGGTCATCGGTGTCGCGTTCGACGGTATGGGCCTCGGCGCCGATGGCGCGATCTGGGGTGGGGAATTTCTGGTGGCCGATTTGGCTCGCTATGAACGGCGCGCGCATCTGCGCTATGTGCCTCTGGCCGGCGGCGATACCGCGATACGCCAGCCGTGGCGGTCGGCTTTAAGCTATCTGGGGGATGCGCTGGGCTCGGAGGCGCTTTTGCCAGAGCTCCCCGGGTGGCAGCAACTCGATGAAAAAAAGATCCATCTGGTTCAGTCCATGATCCGCCAGGGCATCAACACGGTGCAGACTTCCTCTTGCGGCCGGCTCTTCGACGCGGTTGCGTCAATTCTAGGTCTACACCACGAAGTCAGTTACGAAGGGCAGGCCGCCATCAAACTGGAAAGCCTTGCGATGGGCGGCATCGATGAGGTTTATCCTTTCGATATTCGTAACGGCTCGGCGTTAGAAATCGATATGCGCCTAATGATTCATAGTCTAGTCGCCGACGTCCTGGAGAGAAAACCGGTGGGTCTCACTTCGGCAAAATTTCACAACACAATCGCCGCTGTCGTTGTCGAGCTGTGCCGCAAGTTGCGCGCTTCGGACGGAGTGAATCAGGTTTGTCTGAGCGGCGGGGTCTTTCAAAACATGTATCTTCTCAATCGCATCATCGACAGGCTCGGGCGTTATGGCGTTGAGATCTTTATCCAACGCCAAGTTCCGGCCAACGACGGCGGCATATCGTTGGGGCAAGCGGCGGTGGCTAACGAGGCCGTCAAACGAGGAGGCTGAAGTGTGTCTTGGAATACCCGGAAAGATACTTGATTGTTTTGCCGCAAACGGCTTGCGCATGGCGACGGTTCAGTTTGGCGGCATCACGCGCCAGGCCTGCCTGCAATATGTTCCCGATGCTCAGATCGGCGACTACGTCGTGGTTCACGTCGGCTTTGCCATCAGCAAGCTCGACGAGGAAGAAGCGAGCCGGACGTATCGGTTGCTCGAAGAGATCGGACAGCTCCTCGAGCTCGAGACTCCTGCGGTCGATGATCCGCCCGATGGAGAGGAAAAATGAGATTTGTCGATGAATACCGCAGCGGGCGGGTCGCCGCCAACGTGGTGCGGGAAATACGCCGGCTGCAGACTCGTCCCTGGGTGATCATGGAGGTTTGTGGCGGCCAGACGCATTCCATCGTCAAGCACGGTCTCGATCGCCTCTTGCCCGACGGCATAGAGCTGGTGCACGGGCCGGGATGTCCGGTGTGCGTGACATCCTTGGAGATGATCGATAAAGCCCATGCCATTGCCATGCGTTCGGATGTCATCTTCACCTCCTTCGGCGATATGTTGCGGGTGCCCGGTTCGGAGACCGACCTGTTTAGTCTCAGGTCGCGCGGTGCCGACGTGCGGATCGTCTATACGCCGCTGGACTGCTTGAAAATCGCGCGCGCCAATCGGGATAAAAAAATCGTGTTTTTCGCAGTCGGTTTCGAGACCACGGCGCCCGCCAATGCCATGGCGGTGTGGCAGGCCGCGCGCGAGGGGGTAAAAAATTTCTCTATTCTGGTATCGCATGTGCTGGTGCCGCCGGCGATCGCCGCCATTCTCCAATCGCCGCAAAATCGCGTGCAGGGATTTCTCGGGCCGGGCCATGTCTGCACGATCATGGGTTACCGCGAATACGAGTCGCTCAGCCAGCGCTACCACGTGCCGATCGTCATCACGGGATTCGAGCCCCTCGATATTCTCGAGGGCACGCTCTTGGTAGTGCGCCAGCTCGAATCGAAGCGCGCCGAAGTGGAAAACCAGTACGCCCGCGCCGTCGAGCGCGGCGGCAATCGGGCCGCTCAACGGCTGGTCGGCGAGGTGTTCGAGATCTGCGATCGCAAGTGGCGCGGCGTCGGCTCGATTCCGAAAAGCGGCTACAAGCTACGCTACGAATTTCGCGATTACGATGCGGAACGGCTCTTCGATGTCAAAGAAATCGATACCAAAGAACCGGCCGTCTGTATCAGCGGCAAGATTCTAAAAGGAATCAAAAAGCCGCACGATTGTCCCGCTTTTGGAAGCGCTTGCACGCCGCAGCGTCCGCTGGGAGCGACCATGGTTTCGGCCGAGGGCGCCTGCGCCGCCTACTACGCCTACGGCAGACATCTGAACGGCGAAGCTGCAAGTCCAACGGCATAAAAGAGCCGGCGCCCATGAGCCAATAAAATGGAGAATATCGAGGGATCTTGGAAAGTGAACCTCACACATTACCGTCGAAACCGTATTAATCCCGCCCTCTTGCAATACAATTGGAAAATCAAATGGGTGGATGATGCGTGACGCGATCATGCGCAAATGCCGGGAGTCCATTGAGGTCAAGGAAAAATTCTTCGACCGCTACGCCGATCAGATCGGCGAGCTTGCGAAAAAGATGGCGGCGCGGTTTCAGGAAGATCGCCGGCTCTGGGTCATGGGCAACGGCGGCAGCGCCTGCGATGCGCAGCACGTGGCGGTGGAGTTCGTTCATCCCATTATCGAGAAGCGTCCGGCGCTGCCGGCGTTGGACCTGGTCAGTCAAGTGCCGCTGCTCACGGCGATTTCCAACGATAAAGATTTTGCCAGAGTATTCGTCGATCAAATCGACCTTTTGGGCCGGCCGGGCGACATGGCGCTGGCGATTTCCACCAGCGGCCAGTCGCCCAACCTGATTTATGCACTGCAGGCGGCGCGCAGGAAAGATATGCTGGCCATCGCCTTTGCCGGCAAAGACGGCGGGCGCATCGCCGAGGCGGCCGAATATTGTTTCACCGTGCCGAGCTTCAGTATTCACCGAATCCAGGAGTGCCAGGTGGCGCTGCTGCATATTCTGTGGGACACGATTCACATCGCCATGGGGGAGGAGGATGTCATCTGATGGGCGAGAACAACAACCAAGGTGCCGCTCTCCTGAGCCCGCAATGCCCTCTGCCGATCCTCGATCATAAACAGATCGTGCTGGGCCATGGCAGCGGCGGCAAGCTCACTGCGGATCTGATTCACAAACTTTTTCTGCCGGCCTTCAGTAACGATTACCTCGATCAGCTCGATGATCAGGCGGTCCTGCAACTGGGCGGCGTGGGGCTGGCTTTTACCACGGATGCTTTCGTTGTCACGCCGATCTTTTTCCCGGGCGGCGACATCGGGCGTTTGGCGATCAATGGCACGGTAAATGATCTGGCGATGAGCGGCGCGCGGCCCTTGTACATCGCCGCCGCCTTCATTCTCGAGGAAGGACTGGCCACCGAGGATCTCACCCGGGTGGTGCAGTCGATGCGCGCCGCCGCCCTGGACGCGGGTGTGCAACTGGTGACCGGCGATACCAAAGTCGTCGAGCGCGGCAAGGCGGACAAGCTTTTCATCACCACAACCGGCATCGGGCTCCTCGATACATCGGTCTCTATTTCAGCCACTCGCGCGCGGCCGGGAGACAAAGTGATTCTCAGCGGCACCATCGGCGATCACGGTATGGCGATCATGTCGCGGCGCGAGAATTTAGAATTCGAAGGCGCCATCGAAAGCGATACTGCCGCGCTGCACACGCTGGTGGCCGCGATGTTAGAGCCTGGGCGGGACATTCACTGCCTGCGCGATCCCACCCGCGGCGGCGTGGCCACGACGCTCAACGAACTCGCCGCAAGTTCCGCCGTCGGCATCGAGCTCGATGAAAAGCAAATCCCGGTACGTGAATCGGTCAAGGGCGCATGCGAAATCCTCGGCCTCGATCCGCTTTATGTCGCCAATGAAGGCAAGCTCGTGGCCATCGTCGCCGCCGAGTCCAGCGGCGCCGTTTTGCAAAGCATGCGGCAACACCCATTGGGACGAGAAGCCAGACTGATCGGCGAAGTCGTTGCCGATCACCCGCGAAGGGTGCTGATGAAGACCGAAATCGGCGGCACGCGCGTGGTCGATGTATTATTCGGCGAGCAGTTGCCGCGTATCTGCTGAGGATGACGGCAACGGTGTAAGTTCTTCGGCCAGACGCTTGGCTCGCTCGAGTTGTAGCGCCAGGAGCGTCCGGTTCATGGCCCAGAAGGGCGAGACCGGAAGCCCTGCCTCCTGTAGAGCGCGCGCTATGTAATGATGGCAATGATGAAAAATATGGTATTCGCGAAGAGAGGGATAAAATTCCGACCTGTCCACGGTTGCGATCGGTTCGGTCGCCGCAAGCGTGGAGAGCAGATGGCGCCGAAGTCGCATCAAACCGTCATGGTTTAACTGGAAGAGAAACAAGTCGGCTGGAGGTTGAGGCGTTCGAGAGGCCCAGAGCCGTTGGTATCGCGCGATCTCCACGGTTCCGGATGTGGGCCAGAACAGCGCGCGTAAAGTGCCGATAATTCCTTGCTGCCCCTCGACGTACCATTGACGCTCGGCATATCCCCATTCCTCGTAGCGAGCTGCCGATTGGCTGGCCTCGAAACTTGAGCCAATTCTCTGCCGCTCAGAACCGCCGGCTGCCGGTTCGATGTCTATAGTGAGCGGCAAGCCGATCATGCCGTGCCAGGTGTCAAGCGACACATAAATCGGATACGTATTCTCCCCGGCAGCGGGCGGCCAGAGATGGGGCTGTACGGAGGCGCAGCCGTTGAGCAGAAGAGCAAGGAGGGGATTGAGGACGGTAAAAAAAGCGCGGTGAATGAGACCGATTCGTATCACCATGCGAGCACGTGCTAATCCTTTTTCTAAGAGTTCAGGGCTTCCATTGTACGTTGATCAGGAGCAACTCGCATGCCGAGTTACGTCTCGTTTTGCGATGAGCGCTTCGTTTCTTAATCTGCTTTGTCTACCGTTGCTCTTATTGCCGTTGTCTCAGGCGCCATGAACACATTTTATTATGACGGCATTTTTATCTTTCCGGAGCGCCGCTGCTTGTTGTATAAGGGCTGCATTCCTGGAAAATATCCGGATCATCGACAAAGCTAAATAGCTTTCTGAAAGGAAGGTGCGGTCATGCGCCAAAAGATTAAGTTCCGTGCGGCACGTTTATCCGCGATAGGTTGCTTGTGGGTTTCGCTGCTTGCCACTCAAGCCGCCGGCCAGACTCCCTACTATCAAGGCAAAGTATTGACGATCCTGCGCGGCGGTGCGCCCGGAGGAACGGGAGACATGCAGGCGCGAGCCCTGGTCCCGTTCCTGGAGAAATATCTTCCCGGCCGTCCCAAGATCGTTAT
>WHTF01000063.1 GCA_009379725.1 Deltaproteobacteria bacterium | reverse complement strand
CAGGTCGCGCTCGATACCCTTTGCGCCGGTGCGCGGCGGGTCGAGAACGATTTTGGAAAAGCGTTGACGGGTTTTCTTTAATTGCGCCAGGGCGGCGGCAATCGGGGAGCCAATCCAGTGGATATTGGCGATGCCGTGGAATTGCGCGCTGCGCTTGCCGCTTTCAATGGCCGCGCGATAGCCCTCCACGGCGACGATGTCGCCGGCGCGCTTGGCAATGGAGAGGGTGAAGTTTCCGGCGCCGCTGTAGAGCTCGAGCACGCGGTCATCGCGATTGAAATCAGCAGCGGCAAGCAGCTCGTTGAGAAGTTTTCGATTGCCCTCGCGGTTGACCTGAGTGAACACGTCGCCATCGACTTTCAGGCGCACTCCGTCCTCAGGGAGAACTGAAATCAGCGTTTCTCCCCAGGTGCGTCGCCAGCCGGGACCGCGAAGAATAAGGCCGTTGATCAAATCGTGCCGTTTTACAAGGCCTTCGCAGATCGAGCTGTCGCGCGAGTCAAATTTACCGGCGGATTGTCCGATGACGACCAGTTGGTCCGGTTCGTCGCCGGTAACGACTTCCAGATCCTCGATATCGCTGTTTAACTCGTCACTCCAGCGCCGCAGGGGTTCGATGACTTGATTCAAATGATCGTCGGCGATGTGGCACCTGTGGATCTCGACCAGATCATGGGAAAACGAGCGGAAGAAACCGAGCCGTTTGCTGGCGTTGCGCTGCAAACGCACACGCCGGCGATAGTGATACGAAAGCGGCGAAGCAATAATCGGCCGCAGCTCGAAAGTTTCAAGTTTGCCGATGCGACGTAGGGCATCTTCGACACTCTTTTGCTTGGCCTGTAATTGTGCCTCATGGCGCAGGTGTTGCCACGGACAGCCGCCGCACTCAGCCACATAGGGGCATGGCGGAGTCTGCCGTAGCGAAGAGGCGTCGACTACCCGAACGAGTTCGCCGACAGCGTAGCGTTCCCTGGCTTCGGTAATGCGCGCGACGACGGTATCGCCGGGCGCTGTTTTGGGAATCATCACCGCTTTTCCTTCGACACGGCCGATTCCATAAGGACCGTAGGAAAGCGCATCGATCTCTAGCGTGAGCTCATTTTTCGGGTTAGTCTGTATCATTCGTGCCGATGACAAGTAAAAATAATTTGGCGACGATGTTGATTATATAGTTTGTCGACGAAGTTTTCACAGGCGGTTGAGAAAAGGCTCGTAAGCTTGGTTGCCGGTCAATCGCAGCCGGGGATAAATAAGCCTATCCGAGGAACGACCAGAGTAATGGAAGCGCAAGACGATCCGCGTTTGCAAAAGGGTATCGACGAGTTTAACCAGCGGCTTTTCTTCGAGTGTCACGAGACGCTGGAGGAGATTTGGCTCGAAGAGCAAGGCGAGGACCGAAAATTTTATCAGGGTATCATTCAAATCGCGGCGGGTTACTTCAAATTGCAGCAGGGAGTGCCGGTCGGCGCGATCAAGCTGTGGCGCACGGGTCTGGAAAAAATCGAGCCCTATGGAGCAGTCTATCTGGGCGTGAACCTGGCATCGTTATCAGCGGCGGTTAAAGAAAACCTCGCGGAGCTTGAAGCCTACCAGAAGACCGGAGAAAAGGCTCCGATCCTCAAAGCACCGACGCTTTATCGCGTTTCGTGATTTCCGCACAGCATGATCCGCTGCATCGACGTTTGCAAAACCTACCACCAAGGCGATAACGAAGTTACCGTTCTTTCCGGAATATCGCTCGACATTCCGGGGGGCCAATTCGCCATCATCATGGGGCCCAGCGGTTCGGGCAAGAGCACGCTCTTGCACTTGATGGGCGGCCTCGATCGTCCTACCGGCGGCGATATTTTAGTCAACGAGCGCATTATCTCGCAGATGGCCGACGATCAAGTCACGCTTTTTCGCCGGACCAAGATCGGCTTTGTCTTTCAGTTTTTCAACCTGTTGCCGACATTGACGGCGCTGGAAAATATTATGCTTCCTTTCGTGCTCGATGGCCGGGCAAAAAGCGAAGCCAACGGACGAGCCGAGATTCTTCTCGATAAGGTCGGTCTGGCACCCCGGCGAAGCCATTTGCCTGAAGAAATGTCGGGGGGAGAGATCCAGCGCGTGGCTATCGCCAGGGCGCTGGCGTTCAACCCGCCGATCCTTTTGGCTGACGAACCGACTGGCAATCTCGATTCAAAAAATGGCGCAACGATTCTCGATCTCCTGCGCCGGATCAACCGGGAAGACGGCTGCACCGTCGTCATGGTCACGCACAGCCCGGAAGCGGCCAAGTACGGCGATCGAACTATTTTACTCCGCGACGGTCTGATCGAGAAAGATTTCTGCTGATGTTGGGTTTGCTTCGTAGCGTCTCGTGGCGCCATTTGAAACGACATCTGTTGAGAACCCTCTTGACCTTTCTCGGCATCGCCCTCGGCGTAGCCGTCATCGTCGCCATCGCCATCGTCAATCGATCCCTGACCACGTCATTTCAAACGACCATCGATCAAATCGCGGGCAAAGCCGTCCTGCAAGTCGCCAACGGCGAGAGCGGCGTGCCTGAGGATTTTTTTCCCGTGATACGCGATACTCCGGGGGTCGAGGATGCGGCAGCCGCCGTGGATGGCTTCTTGCCGGTGATCGGCGCCGAGGCGGAGCGTCTTTATGTTTACGGCGTGGATTTGCTGACCGATTTCGCCATCCGCGACCATCAATTTGTCGACGCCGGATTCGATTTCGAGCAGGCGCTCGATTTTATCGCTGCGCCGGACTCCATTGCTGTAACCGAAACCTTTGCCCGTCGCCTCGATCTAAAATTAGGGGCAAGTCTTGCCGTGGTCACGAGCCGGGGCAAACAAACCTACACGGTGCGGGCGCTGTTGAAAGACGAAGGAACGGCGAAAGTGTTCGGCGGCAACTTTGCGCTGATGGATTTGCCGGTGGCGCAAACGGCGTTCGGCAAAGAAGCAAAGCTCGATATCGTCGATCTGACTGTGGAGCCGGGAGAAAAGATCGAGGATGTACGGCAAAGATTACTCGAGCGCCTGCAAGGAACCGCGGATGTGGAGCGGCCGCGCAAAAGGGGAGAGCAAATCGAGTCGTTGCTCACGTCGTTTCGAGTCGGGCTTTTCTTCGTCAGTCTCATCGCGCTGTTTGTCGGCTTCTTCCTCATCTACAACACCGTGTCCGTTTCCGTTGTCCAGAGAAAGAAAGAAATCGGCACCTTGCGCTGTTTAGGCATGCGTCGAGGCGAGTTGCTCCGCTGGATTATTTCAGAGGCGCTCGTCCTTGCATTGGTGGGCGCGGTCGCCGGTTGCGTGTTGGGATGGCTGCTGGCGCAGGCGGCGCTGGTGGCGGTAGGTGAAACGGTGCGAAACCTCTTTTCCTCCATTGGCCTTGTGACCGGCAGCCTGACGTTGCAGGAATTTGGCTTGGCGGTGGCCAGCGGAGTCGGAGTCGCGGTACTCGCCGCTCTTCATCCCGCTGTTGAAGCGATTCAAGTCAGCCCGCTGGAAAACGCCAGACAATCGGTATGGCGGCCCAGCTTTGATGGTAGAAAGTCGTGGGCGACGCGCCTCGGTTTACTCTGTCTCGGGCTATCGCCGGTGATTATCTTTTTTGCTCCGGCTTTTGGGAGTCCGGTGCGACAGTTTAGCGCGGGAGTGATAGGGATGCTGGTCTTGCTGCTGGGACTGGCGTTTCTTTGCCCTCTCATCATCAACTATGGCGTGAAAGGATTCTTGCAATCCGGCCTTTCTATCCCCGGCTTTTCCTGGGCCGAAACCAGGCTGGCATCGGATAGTCTGCGCAGGAACCCCATTCGTTCCGGTATTACCGTGGCTACCATGGTTATCAGCTTGGCGGCGATCTTTACGATCGCGGCCTTCGTTAACAGCGTGCGTGGCTCGTTGCTTGCCTGGATCGATCAGATGGTGACTGCCGATTTGATCGTGAGTTCCGGCGCGCGCACCGCCGGTCCAAAAAACGTTCCGCTTAGAGAAGACCCGTTGCCAGGGCTGAAATCCGTCCCGGGTGTAAAGATCGTCGATCTCTATCGTTTAATTCGCTCCAACTATCAGGGAATGCCGATTCTGATCGAATCGTTTTCCGCGGTGGAATCGGCCGCCGTGCGGACACTGCCGATGGCCGCGGGGGACGGCAGGAGAGCGTTAAACGAGATGGCAGCGGGCAAGGGTGTGATCGTGAGCGAAAGTTTTCAGAGTAAGTTCGGCAAAGGCACCGATGATATTGTCGAGCTGCCGACCCCGGCCGGTCTTATTGCCTTCAAAGTATTAGGGGTCTACATCGATTATTCTTCCGACATCGGCAGCGTTTTGATCGATCGCGCCTTATATAAAAAATTCTGGCAGGACGAGTTGGTGGATGCCTTCGATCTATGGTTGGAGCCGGGGGCAGATCAAGGCGCCGTCATTCAAAATATAAAGGAGAGTTACGGCGAGAAATACCAGCTTTTTATCAGCACGCATCGCGAGCTGAAAGAGGCAGTGGTGCGCATCATGGAACAGTCCTTCGTGGTGAACTATGCCGTTGAGATCGTCGCCGTGGTCGTGGCCATTTTTAGCGTCATCAATACGCTGTTGGCGTCAATCTTGGATCGGACACGAGAGATCGGCGTTTTGCGCGCCATCGGCGCGACGCAAGCTCAGGTTCGAAAAATGATTATCGTCGAGGCGGCGTGGATGGGGCTCGTAGGAGGCTTTCTAGGCTTGATCGCAGGAACGATCATGTCCTACCACCATGTCGTTTATAATACCAAGGTGCTGACCGGCTGGACTTTCGAATTTTACTACCCGTACGATGTTGCGGTTCTGTCGGTGTTCGTGTCGGTGATTCTCTGTCTGCTTGCGGGCTATGGCCCGGCCAAGCAAGCCGCATCCACGCCGATCGTTTCTGCCATCGGTTACGAGTGAGGTCAGCTGCGACACGTCCGGGGCAATGGAGCGCTGGAGTAATGGGTTTTCTTAGCTAGGAGGTCGGCAGTTCGGTAAACATTATGAAGCGGGCCCGGCGGTTCTTCACGCGGCATTCTTCATTGGGTTCGAAGCAGGCCGGCGCCTCTTTACCGTAGCTGATCGTCACCAGTCGATCGGAGGAGATGCCTTCCTTGACAAGAAAATCCCGGGCGATTTGAGCCCGCTTGGCGCCGAGAGCTAAGTTATACTCGGCCGACCCAACGTCGTCGCAGTGTCCTTCAACTTCAACTCGGGCCGACGGATTGGCTTTCATCCATTCCGCATTTTTCTTAAGAATATCCTCGGCTTCGGCTGCGAGGTTGGTGCTGTCGAATTCATAGTATACATCTTGCAGCGCGGCTCCCGGAGGGGTGATGGCGGCAACGCCGCGGCTCAATGCCTCCATGGCGGACGGGGAATGGGCGAAGCCCTGCCCGAGAGCCTGCTGCATCGAGGCGGACATGAGATTATTGGCCCCGACGGCGCCTGTGGATTTATCATCTGAGGTCGAACAGGACGACATGAAGCTAACCAGACATAGAAGCCCAAGAAAATTCTTAATGCTTGTCATAGGATGGGCAAGGTGATGGGTGATCGCTGTATGCTGTATATGGGTGACCGGCTAATAAGTTATTCGGGATATCGTGGACATTTAGCCGTCACTTGTCAAGTTTTTTCGCTTCCATGAGCATTTCGCATACGCGCTGTCCGGAGTATGCGATGCTCCTCAGCGCCGTCGCAGGCGACGATACATCCACAGAGTTCCGCATGCCCCTCCGAAGTTGTCGATCATGACATCGTAGATACTGGCAGTTCGATTGGGCACGAAAGACTGGTGCAACTCGTCGCCAACAGCGTAGATGAACATGATCGCCAGCGTCCACGCCATCGAGCGAAACGACGCCTTGTATTTGCTTTCACCGTGAAAGGCTCGGAGCAGCAAAGCCGAGAGTATGAAGTACTCAGTCAAGTGACCGAGCTTGCGGATCGCAAGTTGGACGAGTGAGACCTGTTCCGGAGCAATGTCCGGGAATAGCCAGTGCAACAGCGGCCCCAAGATTCGCGACGTCTGCGGTGCTGAAAAATGATCGGTGGAAAAGGAAAAAATCACGCCGGCCCACACCAAGACCGGCGCCCAGTATTTCACCCTGTTCAACCCATTTTTATAACTATTCACAGCGATCAAGCGGCCGCCTGGCTGGGTCTGACGAGTACGAGGTAAAGAAGCGCCGTCAGCCAGCACAGGAAGATAAGCCCCCACATCAACGGACTATAACTTTGCGTTCGATCGTAAACGGCGCCGGCCACCACGGGTCCAATGACGCTGCCCCACATGTAAAAAAAACTCATGCTGCCACGAATCTTGGCGAAATTATTGCGGCCGAAAAAGTCGCCCACTGTCGCCCAGGTGACGGGAAAAAGTCCTTCGACGACAGTAAAGAGCACCAGCGCGATCCAAAGTTGCCATTCCGCGGTGCCGGAAAACAGCAAGTACACGGACAAGCTGGCGATCATCATGCATGCCGCCATCAGCCGCGGTTTATAAACGCGGTCGCCGAGCCAGCCGATCAGTAGATGGGCCGGCATGCCGAGTAAAGCGACAAAGGCGAGGAAGAACGCGGCCCGCTGCTCAGTTAACCCGCGCCATACCAGAATCGGCACGAAGTGCACCAAGACACTGCTCGCGCAGACGACGCGCAGCGCCGTTGCCAGCGAAAGCAGCCAGAACTGATGCATGCGCAGCGTTACACGGAGTGAAAAGTCGGATTCTTTCTCGACCGCGCCGGCAGCGTTTGCAGTTTGGCTTGCTCCGGCCCGCTTGGGCAGCGGCTCGCCGTCAGGCAACAAACCCATGCTTTCCGGCGACCGTCGCAGCAGTAGCGATAGCGGCAGGCCGCCGATGAGAAACGCCACTCCGGCGCCGATGGCAGCGCGGCGCCAGCCCCACGTATGCACAGCGTAAGCGAGAAACGGCGTGATGAGAGTGCCGCCGAGCGCGATCGAGCCGCTGGTTACTGACATCGCCAAGGCCCTTTTGCGAATGAACCAGTTGTTGGCGACCGCCATGGTGGCATCCATGAACCCCGCCTGGTAGGAAAGCGAGATAATAAACATGTAAACGATCAGCAGCGCCGTGTAACTATTGACGCCGGCCAGCAGCATGTAACCGATGCCGGCCAGGAGAGTTGCGATAAAAATAACCGGCCGGGGTCCGAAACGGTCGATACAATAGCCGGCTAAGGGGCCTTCGATGGCGCCCTGGGCGCGAGCGAGTGAGAAAACCAAGGATGTCGCGGCACGTGTGAGTCCGAGCTCTTGTGTGACCGGTAAAAAGAAAATGGTAAATCCGTAAGCGTGAAGCCCGCCGCCCAGCAGGCGGATGGCGCAACTGACGCCGACCATGCGCCAGCCGTAAAACAGTCCGGCGAGCCGGTCGCGAAGTGGTCGAATCATTGGTCGATTAAGGCAGATGTTACAAGCCGGGACGAAATTTCAGGGCGTGTATGAATCGGGCTTTGTGACATTGATAAAAGTAGCTGACGCAGCATTGTCATGTCAACGGCGCAAACAAGATAGAGGACTGGAGACAGGGCGCATTATCTATGATCGCGGCTTTGGCCGCACCATTAATGCGTATAGACAGCCGGCGACGACCGAAAGAGCGATATACGCGGACATCATCGGTGCATAACTTTGATAACGATCGTAGACTAAGCCGGTGACAACCGGCCCCAGCGCTGGTCCCCACAGGTAAAAGAAGCTCATCGTACCGCGGATGGTGGCGAAAGATTTGCGGCCGAAAAAATCGCCGACGGTTGCCCAGCCGACCGGGAAAATCGCCTCCATGAACGTAAAAAGCAACGTGAAAGTCCAGAGCGACCATTCTCCCTCGCCGTACGCCAGAAAAAACAGCGAGACCGCGCCCAGACCCATGCAAGCTGCCATCAGCCGGGGTTTACTCACGCGATCGGCGATCCAGCCTACCAGTAAATGAGACGGCAAACTCATCAGCGCCATGGTCGCCAGCATGGCCGCGGCGCGCTGCTCGGTGGCGCCTTTCCAGACCATGATCGGGACAAAGTGAACCGTGATTGCGTTGAACACCCCGACACGCGTGGTGGTCGCCAGGATCATCATCCAGAAGGCGGAGGTCCTCATCGCTTCCCAAAGGGTGAATTCTGCTTCGCCCTGTTTAGCCGGCGCGGCGTTTTTGGTCGTCGTGTTGGCGGCGGATGACGCATCCGTTTGCGGCGGCACGCCGTCGGGAAAAAGTCCCATGCTTTCGGGTGAACGTTTCACCAGCAGTGCCACAGGCACTCCGATCAGGATCATTGTGAGACCGGCTAAGAAGGCGCCATGGCGCCAGCCCCATGTTTGAACGCTGAAGGCGAGTAACGGCGTGATCAGTGTTCCGCCGATACCGATCGAACTGCTGATCAACGTCATGGCGAGCGCCCTGCGCCGAATGAACCAGCTGTTGGCGAGAACCATCGGCGAGTGCATGAAGCCGGCCGAGAACGACAGCGAGATAAGGCCCAGATAAACCACGACCAAGCCATAATAGGTTTCGACTCCCGCAAGAAGCATATAGCCGAGACCCGATAAGACCACGCCGGCAAGCATCATGGGACGCGGGCCGAAACGATCGATCAAGTAGCCTGCCAGGGGGCCTTCGATGGCGCCTTCGGCTCGTGCTAACGCGAAGACTAGAGAAGTAGCGGCGCGGGTCAATCCAAGTTCTTGGGTGATGGGTAAAAAGAAAATTGTAAATCCGTAGAGATGAAATCCGCCGCCCAACATGCGCATGCCGCAGCCGACGGCGACCATCCACCAGCCGTAGAAGAATCCCCTGGATCGAGCCGTGATCTTGTCAAACAACATGTTCGTGTGATCGGGTCGCGCCGGAAAAAATTAGCTTGGCAGCGTGTTTAGTCGAAAACGCGCGAGACAAACAGCAGCGGGCCGATAGACGGGTTCCAAAATTTGTATGGTTTCTCTTAAGATCGCTTTTTGTGTTGCCCAAAGTAGCCGAGCGCGAGCAAGAATGTCAACGTCCGAAGCCGTATCACAACCGGCTTCGCTGCTATTTGCCGGTCGATCGTGTATAAAAAACAAATTAGCTGCGTTTTGCAGCATTCATGAGACGGAAGGGACGTGCGAGTGAAAAAACACAGGATTACATTGATACCGGGCGACGGCATTGGCCCTGAGGTGATGAAACCGACCGTGAAACTCATCAAGGCCGCGGGTGTGAACGTCGAATGGGACAGTCATTTGGCCGGCGCGGAAGCTTTGAAAAAACATGGCACAACGCTGCCGAAGCAGCTGATGGATTCATTTGCCAAAAATAAAGTTGCCCTTAAAGGACCGGTGACGACACCGGTGGGCGAGGGCTTTGCCAGCGTGAATGTCGAGCTACGCCAGAGTTTTGATCTCTACGCGAATCTCCGACCGGTCAAGAACCTGCCGGGGGTGAAAGCGCGTTATGAAAACGTCGATCTAATCGTCGTGCGGGAAAATACCGAGGGGCTTTACTCCGGCATCGAGCATGAAGTCGTGCCGGGAGTCATGGAAAGCCTGAAAATCATCACCGACAAGGCATCGACCAGAATTGCCAAGTTTGCATTTAACTATGCGCGAGCCAACCGCCGTAAAAAAGTTGCGTTCATCCATAAGGCCAATATCATGAAACTCACCGATGGCCTGTTCCTGCAGTGCGCGCGAAACGTCGCACAAAAGTATCGGACGATCGGCTTTAGCGATCTCATCGTCGACAATGCCTGTCTTCAGTTAGTATTGGATCCGACCCGCTTCGATGTGTTGTTGCTGGAGAATCTCTACGGCGATATCGTCTCGGATCTGGCCGCCGGCTTGGTCGGTGGGCTCGGAGTGGTTCCCGGCGCTAATTTGGGCGATACCCACGCTTTGTTCGAAAGCGTTCACGGCAGCGCCCCGGACATTAAAGGCAAGAATATCGCCAACCCGACTGCCGTTATTTTGGCGGCGGTCATGATGCTGGAACACATCTCGGAGAAGAAGGCGGCAACGCGCATCTCCGCGGCGCTTCTCACCGTGCTTGGCAGAGGCGATCGACTGACGCCTGATTTAGGCGGTTCGGCCAGCACCACCCAATTCGCGGACGCGATTCGACGAGAAATCGAGAAATAGTTTCTCTTCGCACGACACGGTTACCGCACCTCAATGTTATTCGACCTTCCGGCTCAACTCATCGCGCTGGCGGCGGCGCTTTCTTACGCCACTTCGGGGATCGCCGCCAAGCGCGGTTTGCGCTACTCGACGCCGATCACGGTGACCCTGGTCTCAGTCACCATTCACGCGGTAACTTTGTGGACTGCATTGTTGCTCAGCGGCGGTATTCCGGCCGTATCGTGGTGGGTGTTGTTCCTATTTGCTCTGACCGGTACCCTCCAGCCGATTATCAGGCTCTTTACTTATGCCGGCATCCACTATGTCGGCGCCTCGCGCGGAACGACCTTGCGCGGGGCTCATCCACTTTTCAGCACGACCCTGGCGATTATTTTTTTGGGCGAACAGGCGAGCCTGCCGATTATCGCCGGCACCGTTTTGATCGTCGCCGGTATCACGCTCATTTCATGGCAGACGGAAGCGCAGCGCGCGCTGTTTCGCTGGTGGCATATTGGCTATCCCTTAGGCGCTGCTTTTTTAGCAGGCATCAGCCACCCGTTACGGCGTTATGCATTGGGTCTGGCGAACGAGCCTCTCTATCTCGCCGCGGTTATCGGTATCGTCGCGCTGCCCTGGTTGGGCAGCTATATCGTTTTGCCGACCAAGGGCGAGCAGCCGGTTTGGAATCGGCAGTCGATCGGACCGTTCCTGTTTGCGGGTGTGTTTGAAACGTTGGGAATCGTGTTGGTGATTTTCGCGCTGAGTGTCGGGCAGGTGGTGATCGTGTCGCCGATCGTCGCCACCAGCCCATTATGGATTCTCCTCGGCACATGGCTGTTCCTGCGCGGCATCGAGCGGTTGACCTTGCGCACAATTCTCGGCGCGCTCTGCGTCGTCGCCGGCACGATTGCGATTACCGTGGTGCGTTAGCCGGCGTCAGGGGCGCGATTAATCGGACCCCGACAATAATTGCATTACCCTTTGCACGTCACCCATTCCCGCGGATACGCATTCAAAGTTTCGCAGCCGTTCTTGGTGACCACCAGGGTCTCGCCGAATTGCAGTCCCATCTTCTCGTCTTCGGTGATGAGATTGGGTTGAATGACGATGACCATGTTTTCGCGGAAGACCATTTCCTTGGAGTCGTGGCGTTTTCGGGTCTTGGTCTGAAAAATCGGCGGGTACTGGTTGACGCCGTGGACCAGGTCGTCATAAGTGCTGTAACCGCGCCGATGGATAATCTCCGCAGCTTCTTCGGCTTCGGTGGTGGTCGCGCCGTCTTTGATCACGGCGGCTAAGACTTCAAAAGCCTCGACGGCAGCGGCATGCATCTTTTGCCATTCGGCGGTGGGTCCTTCGCCGATGGAAAATGTCCGATGAATTTGCCCGCTGTAGCCGGAATAAGCGCCGCTGATTTCGGTGATCAAGCAGTCGCCTCTCTGCAGCTTGCGATTCGACTGGAACTGCGACGGCACGGGAAAATCCGGGTCGCGCATGGGCATGCTGCTCATGAAGTGAATTCCCGCGTAACCGCCTTGCTTGAGATAGACCGGCTCGATGATCGCGGCAATCTCATCCTCGCGCATGCCTGCTTTCAGGTCATTGGCCATCGCTTCGATGGATTGATCCGTGAGTCTGGAAGCAATGCGGATACGATCGATTTCTTCCGCGCTCTTCACTGTGCGCATCATCCGCAGTTTGCCGCCGAGGTCGGTAAAAGCGGCGCCGGGAAACTTCTCAACCATCTTGACGTAGACCTGGTAAGCGAGTGAACCGGCCAAGCCGATCCTTTTCGACTCCAAGCCACGCTCCCGGATGAGATCGAGGACGCTGTGGGTGGTATTGGCTCCCGCCCAGCGCACGTCCTTGATCGCGGACATCACCCGGGCCGTGGGAAAATGATTAAAGAGCTGCATGAGAATGACCGGTTCTTTGCCGTTCTCGAACAGCACATACGCTTCGCGGCTGCTCGGCCAGTCGCTCAGCCAGTAGACGTCCGACGCGTATCGTCCGCTGCCGTAGACCAGAAGCGCGTCCACTTTCTCCTGATCCATCAGATTGTAAATAGTCTGATGCCGTCGCGCGATTTCCTCATCGGAAAATGTCGGATAGTCTGATCGTTGCCGCATTTGGAGCTCCTCCTGATTAATCGTATTTGGCTTCGATGCGCCGGCGCAAACCGGTCGAACAGTAAACTTTGCGGAGTTTCTTTGTCAGCTCGGCATTGTCGGTGCGGATTGTGAATGCCATTGGTTCAACCGCTCGCATTGCGAGCTATTCAAACGTTCAATCGTTCAAGTCTAGAGGTCCGATCCGTCGTTGAATAGCGGAGCGGTTGAGCCATTGAACCTTGAACGATCTATGAATTTTGTATCACCGAAAGAGTTGGCGAATCAAACGCGGAGAATCTCTGTTTCGTCAGGTTGCTGCGGTGTAGTTCAATCGGCAAATTCGATCGACATCAACGTGTGTCCCTGCTTGTCGCTTGAGGGAAAGTCAAAGGCCGGTGTGTTTTTTCTCCCAATGCCAGGCGTGAGCTACGATCTTATGCAGATCGGCATAGACGGGCGACCAGCCAAGCTTGCTGCGCGCCAATGTGGAATCGGCGACCAGGCGCGCCGGATCGCCCGCTCGTCGTGGCGCATCGACGACGGGAATAGGCTTGTTGGTGACCTCGCGTACGGCGTCGATCACCTGGCGCACGGAAAAGCCGTTGCCGTTGCCAAGATTGTAAGCGGCGCTTTCGCTGCCGCGGGCAAGATCCGCCAATGCCAAGGAATGCGCCGCGCAGAGGTCGACGATATGAATGTAGTCGCGAATGCAGGTGCCGTCCGGGGTGTCATAATCCCGGCCGAACACTTGGGCGTACTCGCGCCGGCCGGCAGCCGTTTGCAACAGCAACGGGATCAAGTGGGTCTCGGGGTTGTGGCGTTCGCCGATCCTTCCTTCAGGATCGGCGCCGGCGGCGTTGAAGTAGCGCAGGCAAACCGACTTCAGTCCATAGGCGAGGTCGTAATCGTGCAGCACTTGCTCGACCATCGACTTGGAATGGCCGTAAGGATTGATCGGCTGCTTCGGATGCGCTTCGTCGATGGGCGTGTAGTCAGGCTGGCCGAAGATCGCAGCGGTGGAAGAAAAAATGAAGTTTCGCACGCCGTGCCGGACCATGGCATCGAGCAGATTGATCGTGTTGACGACGTTGTTGCGATAATATTTGGCCGGCTGCTGAACCGACTCGCCGACTTGAATAAACGATGCGAAGTGCATGACTCCGTCGAACTTTTTCTCGGCAAATAACCGATCGAGCAGCGCGGTGTTTTCGATGCCGCCGTGGACGAAATTTGCGCCCAGCACCGCTTCCGCTTGCCCCGACGAGAGATCATCGAGCACGACAACCGAATTTCCTTGATCGCTGAGCATGAGCACCATATGCGAGCCGATATAACCGGCGCCGCCGACCACCAGTATTTTCATTTTGTTCTTTCTTCCAGATGGAGTGACTATCCGGCGATAAGTATAAATTTCTTCCTCGGGAAAGACGAGATTATTTTTGCGCTCAATAGTAAATGTCGCCGCGGGGAATGTTCAACTACACCATAAGTCCTACTGGACATTTTCTTTTTCGCGTGCGACGCTTCAAAGGATTTGGAAGTTTTAATTCAATTCACAGGAGAAAAAGCATGAACGCATCCCGGGCTCTCTATCGATTGATATTGGCTCTATTTATTACCGCGGCTAGCGCCGGTGCTTGCGCCCAGGCGCAGCCGGCCAAGCAAGAGTTTCAGCCGCAGGTCGGCCAGGAAGGTAAAGATGTCATTTGGGTGCCGACGCCGCAGGAATTGGTGGATAATATGCTCGACATGGCCAAGGTGACGCCGAAGGATTACGTGATCGATCTCGGCTCGGGCGATGGGCGCACAGTCATCACCGCGGCCAAGCGCGGCTCCAAGGCGCTCGGCATTGAATACAATCCTGATATGGTCGAGCTGTCCAAACGCAATGCCGCGAAGGAAGGCGTCAGTGACAAAGCGAGTTTCGTGAAGGCCGATTTGTTTGCAAGCGATTTCTCGCAGGCCCAAGTGATCACTATGTTTTTACTGCCGGACATCAACATTAAGTTACGCCCGAAGATCCTTAATCTAAAACCCGGCACTCGAATCGTCTCGAATTCCTTTACCATGGGCGAGTGGGAGGCGGATGAAACGACCAACGTCAAAAATGGTTGCGCCTCCTATTGCAGGGCCTATCTCTGGATCGTCCCGGCAAAAGTAGATGGCACATGGCAGCTTCCTCAAGGCGAGCTGGCGCTGAAGCAGACGTTTCAAATGATTTCCGGTACTCTGAAGTCTGGAAAGAACGCCACGCCGGTCAAAGGCAGGCTCAGCGGCGAGCGGATTACTTTCACTGCCGGCGGCACGGAGTATCAGGGCCGGGTCAGCGGCAACACGATCGAGGGAAATCTTAAATCCGGCGGCAGTTTCAAAGCCACCCGCGCCGGCAAGTAAAGCGGCGGTTGTTTATCGGCAGAAGATTGTCTTTGCCGCTATTGCGAAGTAACAATCGTGTTAAAGCTGTCGAGAGTTATTGACTGAGATTCGTATTCGCGATAGCTGTTGGCGAGATTATAAACCATTATGACATTGAAAGGAGAATACCTATGGCTGTTCGAATCAACGATGTCGCGCCGGATTTTTCGGCTGAGACAACGGAAGGCAAAATCAATTTCCATGAATGGATTGGCAATGGCTGGGCGATCCTGTTTTCGCATCCAAAGGATTTTACACCGGTCTGCACCACCGAGCTTGGCTATATGGCCAGCCTCAAGCCCGATTTCGACAAGCGCAACTGCAAGATCATCGGACTGAGCGCCGATCCGGTAGGCGATCACCAGGGTTGGGCCAAGGACATTCAGGAGACCCAAGGGCACGCACCGAACTATCCGATCATCGCCGACCCGGATCTAAATGTCGCCAAGCTTTACGACATGCTCCAGGCCAGCGAGACCCCCGGCAAGCGCACTGCGGCGGACAACCAGACTGTGCGCACGGTATTTCTCATCGGCCCCGACAAGAAGATCAAGGCGATGCTCATCTATCCGATGGCCAGCGGCCGCAACTTCGACGAGGTGCTGCGTCTGCTCGATTCGCTGCAGCTCAGCGCCAAGCACGGCGTGGCGACACCAGTGAACTGGAAGCCCGGCGACGATGTCATCATTCCCACCTCGGTGTCCGATGATGATGCCAAGAAGAAATACCCACAGGGCTTTAAGACGCTCAAACCCTATCTGCGTGTGGTTTCGCAACCGGATAAGTAGCTGCTGTTTAAATTTCTACGCACTGGAAAGGCGAGTATCCGCCGGCAAATCTGCTACGACACTCGCCTAGCGTAGCCGGGATATGCGGTGTGTTTAGTTGGAGCAATGACGCAGGGTAAATTCGCCGCCACTGATTGCTCCCAGAATGCAGATTTATAACTTCAACAAGCGTTTTGCGTTACCTTCGAGCATCAGCAGCTTGTCGGCTTCGGAAATGTCGAGCTCCTCGACCTTCTTTGCAGAATCCCAGTCGCCCAGATCGTAGGGATAGTCGGTGCCGACCATGATGTGGTCCACTCCGGCCAGGCCGATCAAATAGTTGATCGTGTCGAGGCGGTAGATCATATCGTCATAATAAATATTCTTTAGATAACCGCTGGGCGGCATCTTTGCTTGTGGCGCGCGCGCGCCCGAGCGGACTTTCCAACCCTGATCGTAGCGTCCGAGGTGATAGGGAAAAAATCCCCCGCCGTGGAGAATGCAAAGCTTTAAATTGGGAAAGCGGTCGAATACTCCGCTATAGGTCAGGTAACCGAAGCAGAGGGCGCTGTCGGCGGGATTGCCGCAAATCAATTTCAAACCGTACGGATTCATCTTCTCGGCGCCCGCAACATCCTCCGGATGCATCACGATCATCACGTCAAGTTCTTGCGCTTTGGCCCAGAACGGATCGAAATCCGTGGTGCCGTAGTAAGTGCCGTTGACGTTGGTGCCGATGTAGCCGCCCTTGAAGTTAAGATCGTGCACCGCATGCTCCAACACTTTGGCGGCTCGGGCCGGATCTTGCAGCGGCACCGAGGCCATGCCGACGAAGCGGTCGGGATGGCGATCGATCAGACCTTTGATCCCCTCGTTATATACGTTGCACCAGTTTTCACCCTGCTCGCCGGTGAGACGGTAACCCAAAGTGGCCGTGTGGGCTTCCAACGCGGCCATTGCGAGTTTCGAGTCCTGCATCATCTTGAGCCGTTCATCGACGGCCGGCAGCTCAGGATGGAGCACGAAAGGCGGGCTCCCTGCAAAAGACAGGGATTTCTGTCCGTCTTTCTCGATCAATTCCACGCCGAGGTGCTTGCCGCTCTTTTTGGCTTCCTCCAACAGACTGTTGGGCACGTAATGATGATGAATGTCGATAGCGCAGGTTTTCATTCTGATTGAATCCTTTTCTGCAAAATTTAAGATCTAATTGCGTGTGGCGTTAGCTGCTAAGCCAACGCCACACAATTTGCGGTACGCAGGTGAGTTTAGTTGATGCAAAGCTGCTGGCGCCGGACTTTGCCCGGGAAAACGTCCTGGCACTGCGCATCTTCCACGACTGTCGCGCCGTTAACGACCACGGCTTTCATTCCCGGCGGATGCCTTTGAACTTCCTGGGCATCGATGACATCCGGCAACTGCTTGCTGACTAGATCGTCGATCTTGTCCGGATCGAAGACCGTCACGTCGGCGGGCATACCTTCTTTCAGCAAGCCGCGGTTGAGGCGGAGTTTCTTGGCCGGGAAGCCGGTCAGTTTATGTACTGCCTGCTCGAGACTAAAGAGATTCTTTTCGCGGCGCCAGAAGCCGAGCACTTTGGTTGGCGCGCCGTGCCAGAAGAATCGATCGAGATGCGCGCCGACGTCGGTGCCGATGAGGCTGGTGTCGGACTTGATCATTTCGGCCAGCAGCTCGGGATGAGCATTGGCAAGACCATAATAAAGGATCTGCGAATCGAGATTGTCTTCGAGCCAGGTATCGAAGAAAGCGTCTACCGGGGCCTTTTCGGTGAGCCGGGCGATCTCTTCGACGTTCTTGAGTTCAAGCTTCTTCAGCTCAGGCTTTTTAACATGCTCGAAAACGACCCGATCCCAACCATGCCATTCAGGAAATTCGAGTTTGCCTTCGCAGGCGATGCGCTCTTTTTCAATTTTCCGTCTGGTCTCTTTGTCGGCGAGCTTGGTTTTCAAATCCGGTGAATTTTTGATCGCTTCCCAAGCCGGCAGACCGTTGAAGAGGAAACAATCGTCCACGTTGAAGCGGCGAATGTGTTGATAGGGGATAACCACGCCGTAGATATCCTGGCCGCGCTTTTGGGCTTCTTCCATGTATTTGATCGACTGCATGCCCGCGTCTTTTGCGCCGGGGCGCACGCGGAATTCGTTGCCGATCTGCAATGTTTTTATTTTCGTGAGCATTTCCGGAACGCCGGATTCCGGTTGCAGGACCATTTGAAAGCCGTTGAACTGGAAGCAGCCGTTGTATTCGGCGGCGACGCCGGCCAATTCGATGATTTCCTGGTGGGTCGCGAAAGTGCTCGGCGTGCCGGCGTGAATCGCGGGTCCGCCGCGCGGGCTGGTGGAAAAGCCGATGGCGCCCAGTTCCATGCCTTCGCGCACCATTTTCTTCATCGCGTCCAATTCTTCGGGAGTGGACTCGCGCGCGTACGCCGCTTCTCCCATAACCGTCAAGCGAACGGGAGAGTGGGGCATGAGCGGCAGTACGTTGACTGCGATCTTGCCTTCGAGGTAGTTCAAATACTCCGCGAAGGTATTCCACTTCCAATCCTTATCGTCGACGTATTTATCCAACACACGACGTAAGTATTGAACCAAGACCTGGCGGGGTTCCGGTTTCGGTGGCACGGGCGCGCACGAGGCGCCACAATCGCCGATGACAATGCTGGTGACGCCATAATTGACTACCGGATTACCATGGGGATACTGGACGATAAAGGCGTCCATATGGGTATGAGAATCGATAAAGCCCGGCGCCACCACCTGTCCCTTGGCATCGATCTCCTTTTTTCCAGATCCTAAATTCTTGCCGATGGCGGCGATCTTGTCACCATCGATGGCAACGTCTGCTTGATAGCCGGGACTTCCACTCCCGTCGACAACCGTGCCGTTTTTGATCAGTAAATCATGAGCCATAAACGTGTAGCCTCCTTTCTGAACTTAGTTTGCTTATCCCACCGAAGGTCCCAGGCTGTCAACTACCCTCAACGACACTTCAGGTTATCCCGCGGCAAACAATAGTTCTTCACAGACAGAGTAAACAGCCGTTCCAGTGTTCCAATCGTTTGGAACGGAGCGAAGCGCTGGAACATTTGGAACGTTTGGAACCAAGCGAGGCGAGAGGGGAACTTTTTTATGCTACAGTCATTCAATGGAGCCCAATATCGACGAGGCAAAACGTAAAGTGAGTGCCTGGATCGAGCAGCACAAGCACGTGGCACTCTTCGACGAGGAAAGCTCGACGTTATTGGACGTGGCGTCCGGACGGAAGACCTCTATCCCCTGGCGCTCGCTGACGGCGTTCGAAGAAAAGGTTCACCCCGAGACCAATGAAGGTTATCTCGTGCTGCTTTTCGAAGACGGCAGACAAATCGCCCTGGTGGACCCCGGAGGAGTCGCGTTCGCGCCGTCGGTGGAGAACACCGGCCTGTTGCGGGGTCTGCCGCTGGTCACTTGCCTTAGAGATTATCACACGCTCAAGCCGCGCATCGATCATTACCTCTATGAACACGCCAATGAACCGCCGCCGAAGGAATGTCTTGATCTGGTGATGGTTTGCATTGCGATCCTGGACGGCGCCCGCGCCGTAGGATTTGACGTTGGCGATCTGGAAGGGGAGCTGGAGAAATCCCTCGGCGAAATCGAAAGACGGACGGGGTGAGTCGGATCCCGCCATCCAGTATAAATTAATTTCGTGGATGCGCGGATCGAGTCCGTGGTGCGAGCCTGCCCTCGGGCGCGTTCCGAGAAATGGATACCCCTAACAAGTATCGTTATGACAAGCCAGAAAAAATGCATGGACTGCGAAATGACTGGATTGAATTAACCGGCTGAGTTCATTGGGTTTAAAATTCTATGGGGAAAATTAGCAATTTGCGTTGTCCGAAATGCGGGCATGAGCCGGCCTCTAAGACCGAGTTCCAATGCCCGCGGTGCCGGTCCATTCTCGAAGCTAATGTCGCAATCGCTCATTTGTCTCGCGCTGATTTTCAGGCGATGCGTCAAAGCCGCGACCATACGATCTGGCGCTGGTTCGATTTTTTTCCGGTTGAAGAACGTTCTTGCATCGTCTCGTTGGGCGAAGGTTGCACGCCGCTGATTCATGCGCGCCGTCTCGGCGACAGCATCGGCATTGCCAAGCTCTATTTGAAAAACGATACCGTTCTTCCGTCCGGATCGCTGAAAGACCGCAGTAACAGCGTCGGACTTTCAAAAGCGAAGGAACTGGGTTTTACCACGGCGACAGTCATGTCGACCGGTAACGCGGCTGCTTCCGTCGCCGCCTATTCTGCTGCCGCTGGTATTGAGAGCGTTGTCATGGTGCCCGCCGGCACCGCGCCATCGAAAATTATTCAAGCCCGCGCATACGGCGCATCGGTGGTGGTCATCGACGGTAACTTCGACAAAGAGGTAGCGCAACTCTATAAGGCGGCCGTGAAAGAGTTCGGTTGGTACGATTGCCTGTCGTCGAATCCATATCGCGACGAAGGCAAAAAGTCGTACGCCTATGAGCTTGTCGATCAGCTCGACCAGCAGATTCCCGACTGGCTGATTCATCCGACGGCCGGCGGTACGGGGATCTACGCCGCTTGGAAAGGATTCAAAGAATTACTTTCGCTGGGCTGGATCGATGGCGCCCCGAAGCTTGTGGCATCGCAAAGCGCGGCAGCGGCGCCGATCGTCGCCGCGTTCAAGAAAGGACTGGCCGATATCGTTCCAGTCATTGCCCGAGAAACGGTGGCCGAAAGCATTCAGGTCGGCAATCCGGCTTCGCTAGGTTGGCGGGCGCTGGCGGCGTTGCGCGAGTCCCAGGGGAGTGCGGTTGCCGTAAGCGACGAAGAGATTCTCGAAGCGCAGTTTTTAATCGGCTCGCGGGCTGGAATCTTCGCCGAGCCTGCGGCGGCAACTTCCGTTGCCGCGGCTATCAAGCTGCGAAAGTCAGAGATGATCGGTCGTGACGAAGTGGTCGTTTGCAATCTCACCGGTCATGGTTTGAAGCAGCCTGAGGCGATTCAACTCTCAAAGCTAGAACTTGCGCCAATTGCGCCGACTTTGGATGCATTGAAAGAGCGGGTCAAGAGCATCGCGGAATCATTCACGGCATGAAAACATGTTTGCCGAGCCGTTTCTTCGCACCGGCGTCGCCAACTAAAGCTCATGGCGGGTCTAACCAAGCGTAAGCGCATCGCTGTAGGAGGAGTCGAGATGCGAGGATGGCTGAGAGTGCTTCTGCAGAACGACATCACGCCCTCTTTGCGCGGATGACCAGGTCCACGTCGCAGTCGAGGATTTGCAGCAAAGATACAAGCTGATCGACCGATTTTTCGTAGTTGGTTTGATCTAAGAGGCGATAAAGTTGGGTGGCGGAGGTACCGAGTCTGCGAATAATCTCGCGTTTCGCCAATGGGCTGGCCGCAACGCGTTTTTGAACTTCGAGCGTCAATTTATAAAGCAAAAGATCTCTTAAGTAATTTGGGTCCTGGTTGTATTCCAGAACTTGATCTACATGGAGGGTACCGGTTTTTCCCGATACCAGTTCGTAGGACAATCCCTCGCGGTCGAGCTCTTTGTCCACGAACACCCGTGCAATTGGATCTTCCGGAGTAGGCGCCGGCTTCGCTTTGACATACGGAAAAGAATACTTCCTGGCCGACACCTTGACCTCGAAGACCTTCTTTTTGTTGTTCGGTTTCACCGACTGAATTTTCATAGCAGTTCCTCTGCGACGAGCTCCTTGATTAGATCGAGGACTCTCCTGGACGCATGACCCTTCATGGCTTTTGCATTGTCGAGATCCCACTTCACCACCAGCTTGCCGTCTCGGTACACATGCACGTGTTTTGGCGAATGATCGCTTTTCCACCAAACAAAGGTATACCCGCCACGGCGCAGTTTGCCCATTCGCAATTGATGTTACCTGTCGCGGTAACAGCTGTCAATCGCCGTCAAGCCGGGTGCCCGGGGTTGCCGGCAATCCATAACCGTCGAGCGCGAAGCCACCGATGGTCGGATTATGGGAGCCAAATTAAAGGCATTGTGAAACCATTGTCCGCCAAAACTACACTGGCATTTGACTTCACAACTAAAGTAGCTACATAGCTACAATGGAGGATTGTCCTATGAGCACTGTGGGCGTCAAGGAACTCAAGAATTGTCTCACCCAATACCTTCGACGAACCAAGCAAGGAGAAGAGGTGATTGTTACAGAACGAGGCCATCCGATTGCGCTGATTCAGCCGATCAAGAGCGCGGATAAAGCTGTCAGCTTGGAGGCGAGGCTTGCTAGACTTGCAGCGCAGGGTCTTGTCGCGTTGCCGACCCAAAAACCCCTGAAGCGAGTCCGTTTAGTAGGGGTCTCGGGTAAACCGATCTCGAAGGCCATTGTGGAAGATCGCCGGTGATCTACCTGGATACGAGCGCGCTGATTAAGCGTTTCGTCAACGAAAGGGGTCAGCTCTCGCGGAATCCCTCGTGCAAGGGAAAGGATCTGTCGCGACCGCGAAAATTGCTTATGCCGAAATCTTTGCGGGCCTTACTCGCAAACTCCGAGAAGGCAATCTTTCCAAAGCACAGTACGCCCTCGCGTGCCGCCAATTTGAGCGCGATTGGCACGCATATCTTCGAGTTGAGTTAGGGGACGACATCTTACTTTTGGCC
>WHTF01000062.1:3869-22108 GCA_009379725.1 Deltaproteobacteria bacterium | reverse complement strand
AAGATCAATCTGCAGATCTCCACCATGGGACTGCAGATGATGGGGCTGCGCGACGCGCTGCGCATGGACGAAACTCTGTCCATTCCCGCCCACATGATGCTCAACGAAGAGTTTCGCCGGCCGCTGGATGAAGCCCGCACAAATCAAGGGACCAAGGCCTATTTGCAGATGCGCGACGGTCCGTTTCAGCCGGAGCCGTTCGGGCCAGGGCGAAGAAAAGATAGGGCGCCCGGCCCGGTCGCCTACGAAGCACGTAAGAAATAGCTGCCTATGGAGTTCGTTTTGGAATCAATCCGAGCTGATGAAGATGAGTCCCTCTGGCGCGACCTTTCTCCTCTGATGGCGCCCAAGTCCGTTGCGGTGATCGGTGCATCGCAGCGCGCCGCAGCAGGCGGTCTGGCTCGCGAGCCACGCGGCAACCGCGTCATCCGCAACTTGAAGAACTTCGGCTATCCAGGCAGAATCGTTGCGGTAAATCCTAAGTACATTGAAGTCATGGATTGCCGCTGTTACCCGGACATCGCCGCCATACCGCAGGCGGTCGATTGCGTCGTTTTGGCGGTGCCTAATCGACATGTTCCCGACTTGTTGGATTCTGCCGCCGATGCCGGCGTGCGCGCCGCCGTTGTCTTCTCCGCCGGCTTCGGTGAAATCGGCGAGGAAGGAAAACAACGCCAGGCAAGACTCGAGACGCTCTCTCAGGAACGCGGCTTGCTGATCTGCGGTCCGAATTGTTACGGCGTCTTTAATGTCTTCGGTAAAGCGCCGCTTTTTGCATCGACGATTCCCCAGGGGTTTATCCCCGGGCCCGTCGCGCTGGTTTCTCAAAGCGGCGGATTGAGCACGACGCTCGCCAACGCCTTAATGCTCAACCGTCATGTCGGTCTGAGCCATATTGTCTCTTGCGGCAATCAGGCGGGCGCGACGGTGGAGGAATATTTTAATTACTTAATCGAGGACGAAAACACGCGCGTTATCGCCGCCTTCGTCGAAGGTTTTAAGCAGCCGCGGAAGCTGCTCGCGGTTGCGCGCAAAGCCGCGGCACGCAATAAGCCGTTGATCATTCTCAAAGGCGGCAGATCGGAAGTATCGCAGCGCGCGGCGGCGACTCACTCAGGTTCGCTTGCCGGCGCGGCCGAGGTAATCGACGCGGCCTTTCGCCAAGGCGGTATCGTTTCAGTGCGGAGCTTGAATGAGTTGATCGACACCACGAGCATATTTTCCAGCGAGAGGTTCGTCGAAAATTACAACGGCGGGCGGCGTATCGGTGTCTTGAGCGGTTCGGGCGGCGAGTGCACGCTCGTATCGGACGCGGCAGCGAACATCGGGCTCGAAGTGCCCGAGCTGACGGAGACGACGAAATCGCTGCTGCAGGAGGCCGTGGCCGACTTCGCCAATATGAACAATCCGCTTGACGGCACCGGCGCCATGTACGACGACGAGAATATCTTTCCCCGTCTTCTGCAAGCGCTTGTCGATGACGGTCACATCGACATCGTCACAGTAAACCTGGAAGCCAATGACCCGCGACCCAAAGAGCTCAAGAGTGGCAATCGCTTCTCGCAGGCTATCGAAAAGGCCGCCGCCACGAGCAAAAAACCCATCGCGACTTTCAGCTCCGTGGTCGGTGGACCGGTCGATCCCGAGATTCTTGAGCCACTCAGGAAAGCCGGCGTTCCATTGATGGAGGGCGCCGAATGCGCCATGAGGGCGCTGCGCAACCTGGCCGACTACCATGAGTTCCGAAAATCCTCGCAAGCAACTGCTGAAGAGAAAAGCGCCTCTCCCAGGCCGTATCCCAGGTTGCCTTTTGGAATTCTGCCGGCTCAGGACGCCTTTGGCTTGTTGGAATTTTTCGGGATTCCCGTCGTATCTGTGTTGGCTGCGCGCAGCGCCGAGGAAGCGGCGGCCGCTGCCGCGCGTATCGGTTTTCCAGTGGCGCTCAAAGTGGAGTCGGCGCAAGTCACCCACAAAAGCGATGTCGGCGGCGTTGCCCTTCATCTCACCGATGCCGGCTCAGTGCGCGAGGCGTTCACACGTATCACGAACCAGATCGCCCAGCGGCTGCCGGCCGCCAAAATCGACGGCGTGGTGGTGCAACGCATGGCTGGAGACGGTATCGAAATGATTCTCGGCATCAAGCGCGATGCGCTTTTCGGGCCGGTGGTGCTGTGCGGCTTCGGCGGAATCATGGTCGAGCTGCTCAAAGACGTAGCCATTGGCATTCCGCCGCTCTCGCGTGAACAGGCGCGCGGCATGGTGCAACGCCTGCGCGGCTTTGCGATTCTTGGCGGCGTGCGCGGCAAGCCGCCCGTGGACGTGGACGCACTGTGTGATGCGCTTGTCGGTCTATCCCGCCTAGCATCGAGCCTCGGCGACCAGCTCGCCGGTTTAGACATCAACCCGCTCATCGTATTACCGAAGGGCAATGGCGTGGTTGCCGTCGACGCGCTGGTGCAGATTGAATAAGAGAAACAAAAGGTTCCAATCGTTCCAGCAGTTCCAATGGTTCCAAAGGTTTTGCAACAGGAGCACCGTTCTTGAACGATTGGAACGAATGGAACCACTGGAACAAATAATTGAAAGGAGTTTTGATGGCTGATTTCAAGGAAATTCTCTACGAGAAACAACGCGGCGGCGCCCTAATCACGCTTAATCGCCCAGAGGCGATGAACGCGATTAGCCGCAGCATGATTAAGGAGATCCACCAGGCACTCGACCATGTGGAAGAAGACAAAGACGTCCGCGCCGTAGTGCTCACCGGCGCGGGCCGCGCCTTTTCCGCCGGCATGGACCAGGGAAATCGAGCGGGGCGGCGCCGCGACCTTCACTGGCCCTACGGCATTCTCACCGGCCAGACCGCCGCTGAAGTCATTGATTCATGGCGCGTCGATCCGCGCAACTTCCGCCGCATGTGGGAGTTCGGCAAGCCGATCATCGGCGCCATCAACGGCTGGGCCATGGGCGCAGGCTCGTGGCTGTCGCTATTTACCCATATCACCCTCGCTTCAGAGAACGCCGTATTCGCTCAACCCGAGGTACGGCACGGTTCGAACACGAGTTTCATGTGGACCTTGCTCGGCGGTTATAAGAACGCGCTGCGTTACGGTCTCACGGGCGATCACATCGATGCGCAGGAAGCGCTGCGTATCGGTCTCGTCGTCATGGTCGTGCCGCACGATCAACTCATCGACGAATGTTTTAACATCGTCGAGCGTATCGCCCATGTGCCGCCGGAGACCGTAAAGATCAATCTGCAGATCGCCACCATGGGTCTGGACATGATGGGACTGCGCGATGCTTTAACGCTCGACAATCAACTCTCTGCGCCAGCCCACGTCATGCTGCGCGAGGAACTGCGCAAGCCGCTCGATGACGCGCGCGCGAACAAAGGCATACGGGAGTATCTGCAGATGCGCGACGGCCCGTTTCAGCCGGAGCCGTTCGGACCGAGAGCGAAGAAAAAGGCAGAAGGATAAAGGATAAGGCAATCCTGAAGATCTGAAGTTTACTTACAACTTTATTGTTCTGGCGCGGGGCAACCGGCATCGAATAAAAATCGAGGAGAAAATGGCTGAATATCAAACCATTCTTTACCAGAAGCAAAGAAACGGCGTCCTGATCACGCTCAACCGGCCTAATGCGTTGAACGCCATGAATCAGGATTTAATGACCGAGCTCGATCAGGTGTTGGCCCAAGCCGAAAACGATCCGGAGATCAGAGCCGTCGTCATTACCGGCGCGGGCGGCGCCTTTTCCGTTGGCGAAGACATCAGCGGCGATGATGCGGAGACCGCCTGGCCTTACGGCATACCGGCCGGCTCTTCGCTCAATGCGACGTATAATAAATTTCGCGACTCGGACCGCAAAGATATTCTCGGGCGGCAACTCTACCGCTGGCAGTATCCCAAACCAATCATCGGCGCGGTGAGCGGCTGGTGTTTCGGCGCGGCCTCATGGCTGGCTCTCACCTGCCATATCACCATTGCCGCACAGGACGCGGTCTTCGGCCAGCCGCAAGTGCGGCACGGCGCCAACAGCGACTTCATCTGGGTCGCTCTGGCAGGATTCAAGAACGCCCTGCGTTACGCGCTGACCGGCGATCATATCGACGCCAAAGAAGCGCTGCGCATCGGCTTGGTCAATCAAGTCGTCGGCAATGATAAACTGTTGGATGAGTGCTTTGCGCTGGTCGAGCGTATCGCCCACGTTCCGCCTGAGACCGTGAAGATCAATCTGCACATTTCAACCTTGGGCATGGAAATGATGGGGCTGCGCAAGGCCTGGACGCTCAACGCCGAATTGGCCGCCATGGCTCGGTTAACCAAGCGCGAAGAATTCAACAAGCGGCTCGAAGATGCAAAGAAGAAGGGCGGACTAGCGGCGTTCTTGCAGGAAAGAGACGCTCCCTTCCAGCCCGAGCCGTTCGGACCCAAAGCAAAGAAATAAAATCTTTGGGATTCAGGCTTTGAACTTTCGAGGGCCTCGAACGAGGTTAACCATTCGAACCAAGCCGTCATAAAGCCGCTAGCACGCCGTTGGCGGGCTTTAGTCCGTAGTTTGAATACTCTCAAGCAGGCCGCACAGGGAGATCGGTTTTTCCAGATAGAGAGCGCCCATGGCTTGGGCTTCCGCTTGGGCGTGCTCGGAACCGCACGCCGTAATCAGGATGAGACGTTTTCCCGGATCCATCTGGCTTTGATACTTTAAGACCTCAAGACCGTTGACCCTTCCCGGCAGACGAAGATCAGAGATCACAACGTTAAACTTGATGCGTGAGATCAGCTCAAGTGCCGCCTCACCGTTGTCGACCTGATGAACACTAAATTCGGCCTGTTGAAGAAACATTGCGATGTTACGGCGAGACAGAGGGTTGTCTTCAACGAGGAGCAAATTACACGACATTCCCCGCCAAAGTAGTCAAAGCCCACATCGAAAGCAACAAAAAACTGCCTTCATGTTGAATTTTATGCTGGCAAATCCATCGACAGATCGGACTAAACTATTGATCGCCCCGGGGCTTTCGTGCCTTGATGGTCATTGTCCCGATTGCGCGACGCCAGGATTGGGGCATTCACGGTCTTTGTCGCAAATCCGAAACAGAGGCGAGAGCCGGCCTTCAACAATCGATTAAAGGAGCTGGTCGGCGCATACACGGTGATATAAAAACAACCGTGGCAACACTAGCCAGCCGATCTCCGGCTGAACCGGAAAGACTGCCGATGGTTACGCCGTAACCCGCACGGCGGGGCGGTCGAGAAGACGTTCCATCCAGGCTTTCACGTGCGGCAAATCGTCACCGATCGTCGCCTGATAGCGCTCTCGTCTAACGAAGAATGGAATATAGGTGATATCGGCCAGCGAGTATTTATCGGCTAGGTACTCTCGGCCCCGCATTTCCTGGTTCAAAGTTTGAAGATATTTGTTGAGCTCTGCCGACGACTCTTCGACTTTGTAGCCATGTGCGATATAGCCGGCGGCGCGCTGCAGGCGGGTATTGCAATAGTCAATCCAGATTCGCACCCGAGAACGAGCCAGCGGGTCCGTCGGCATCAGCGGCACGTCGGGATATTTTTCTTCCAAATATTCATTGATGATAGCCGACTCGTAAACGACCGCGTCGCCTTCCACCAGCACCGGAACTTTGCCGTATGGGTTGAGTTCGAGAAGATCTTTGGGCTTGTTGCTGAGATCGCATTCTATCAGATCATAAGAAATCTTTTTTTCCGCTAGGACAAGCCTTGTCCTATGAGCATAGGGTCAGGGGCCGTAGGAGTAGAGCTTCATCATCGTCACCTCCTGTTTACACGCCTTCTACCACCTGCCAGCGCTTACAGCAACAATGGATCTTGAACCGTTGAAGCTTGAACGTTTGAACCATCGGTTTTGGGTTTTCTTGTTCATGCAAGATGTTGACACGATGACAGGCTATGCGATAAGCGGCGTTATATTGAGATTCGTTGATGTCGAACAATGATTGCGCGCCGGCGCTATTCCGCACGAGGCTGTGGCACGCCAAGCGTAGCCAGGAGGCACCATGATTATCGACACTCATTTTCATGCGTTTCCGAAAAAAATTCTTGAGCTTGTGCCGGAACAATCGCGCAACGACGTCCGCGGAGTGGGCTTCCATGGCTTCGAGCACCAGGAGTATCTCGACACGATGGACAAGCACGGCGTCGACGTCGGAGTGCTTTCCAATACCGGCGGGCGGATCGAACAAGGCGGCGATCGGGCCAAGGCGCTGGAGCTGTGTAAGATACTCAATGACGCCTTTGCCGAGGCCCACATCAAGCACCCGCGCCGCTTCAAAGCGTTTGCCCGCCTGCCCATGATCGATCTCGACGATTGCGTGCGGGAGCTCGAGCGATGTTACAACGATCTCGGCATGCACGGCGTCATGCTGCCGACCAATCTCGCGGGAAAATACCTCGATGAGCCGGAGTTCAAGCTTTTCTGGGATGCGCTGGCGGCAGGTGGCAAACCGCTCTTTCTTCATCCGGCCAACGCTCCCTGTCAATCCAACTGGAACAAGTATTCGCTACACCAGAAAATCCTTTGGCCCACCGATAGCACTCTGGCCATCTCGCGCATCGTATACAGCGGCATCTTCGACCGTTATCCCAAGCTAAAACTCATCGCCTCGCACTTAGGCGGCATGATTCTGCTCTATCTCGATCGGCTCAATTGGCGCGAAGGCAACGTAGAATGCCGGCAGGAGCCGGAAAAATACTTCAAAAAGATTTACTACGACACCGCGGGGCCGATTCGCGCCGAATTCATCAAGCTCGTCTATGACATTGTCGGACCGGATCAGATCCTGTTTGGCGCCGATTACCCGCACGGCAGAGGCGGACAAGACGATCAGTTTTATCCGATGACCCTGGCGGCAATGACAGAGCTCGACATCCCTCAGGCGGACAAAGAAAAGATCTACTATCAGAACGCGCAGTCATTAGGATTTTAAGGAGAAAACTATGAGCTATCGTTTGGAACACGTGGCGATTTACTGCAAAGACATCAACGAATCGATTAAATTTTATGAACGACATTTCGGCGGTCATCCCACCGCCATTAGAAAAGGCTCGGCAGGTTACGGATTCTGCTTTGTCACCATCGACGGCTCGCCGGCCATCCAACTGATGGAATCAGCCGACAAGGCCGGCGTGCACCACTATGGTTTCATCAGCGATGACGTCGAACAAACGGCCAAAGAGTTCAAAGAAAAAGGCGCGCAGATCCTGCGCGAGAATCGCGATTCCTCCGGCAAACTCACAACTATTTTCGTGCAGGATCCCAACGGGCTGGAAATGGAGATCCGCTCGGCTCGCTAATTCTATGGGCGCCGGGCAGTTCGTCGAGGACAAAAACCTATGCCGAAAGATATGCGCAGTTGGATTGGGCAATTGGAAGCGGCGGGCGAACTCATCCGCATCGTCAAGCCCGTCCATCCACACACGCAGATGGGTGCCCTGTTATATCAATCGCGAGAAAAAGGCCTGCTCTTCGAGAACCTTTATGGTTTTCCCGGATGGCGCAGTTTGGGCATGGCTCCGGCCAATCTGCGCCATGCGGCGCTGGCTTTCGATACGACCATCGAAAAGCTGATTCCCACCGCAGCGGAACGAACTCTCAAGCGCCGGCCGGTCGAGCTGGTCTCTACGGGACCGGTTAAAGACGTGATTCTAACCGGCGATCAGGTCGATCTCACCAAACTGCCGGCTCATGTGGCCGGTAGCGAAGAGACGCCCTACATCGCATCCGGATTGATGGTAGCGCGCGATCCCGACAGCGGCATTCGCAACGTCGCTTTCCACCGGCTGCAAATTAAAGGACCGCGAAAAACCGGAGCGTTGATCGTGCCGCGTCACACCCGGCAAATTCTCAACAAGTACGAGGCGCGCAATCGACCCATGCCGGTGTCGATATTCATCGGCCACCACCCGCTTTACTATATGGCCGCAGCCAGCACCGGGGCATTTGAGATGGACGAGCTGGAGCTAGCGGGTGGGCTGATCGGCGAATCCGCAAAGGTCGTCAAGTCCGAGACCAACGATCTAGAGGTGCCCTTCGACGCGGAGATCGTTCTCGAAGGCCGCGTTTTGCCGAACGTGCGCGAGGACGAAGGACCTTTCTCTGAATTTCACGATTATTACGTCGCCGGCATGGGAAAAAATCCCGTGATCGAGATCGATTGCATCACCATGCGCCATGATGCCATCTTCAAAGCCATCCAGAACGGCTCTGAAGTCGAAGGCTGCGTTTTTCACAAAGTCCCTTTCGGCGTTGCCGTCTATAACCACATCAAAAATATCGGCGGCTATGTCAATCTGCATAATGTACTGGTGCTGCCCGGCCTATTCGGTATCGTCGTGCAAATGACGCCGCGCTTCTACGGCGAGGCCAAGCAGGTCCTCATGGGCGTTCTGTCGAGCCCGATTCTGCACCCCAAGGTGGCAATCGCCGTCGATGAAGACGTTAACATCTTTAACTACTGGGAAGTGCTCTGGGCGATCAACACGCGCTGCAATCCGCAAGATGACATCGTCGTCATTCCCGGCACGCGCATCCATCCGATGGATCCCACCGGCTTTGAGCCGGTACCGCCGGGAGGCCCCTATTGGCATAGGATCGGCGGCAAAGTGATCATCGATGCCACCAAACCGCCGCTTTGCGCCGGCGAGCAAGCCGGCAAACCTTTTCAGCGGTTAAAACCGATGGGATGGGAAAGTGTCCGTCTGGAAGACTTTTTACCGTAGCAGGCTGCTGAAAAAGACTCATATGCTTCGTTGCGCTCGTTCGTCTCGCTTCGACGTACTGCCGACGTACGCCTCAGCTCATCGATTCTTCACGCACCTTGCCTCTGAGGTCTTTTTGAGCAGCCTGCAAACAGAGTTTTTCAGCACACTGCGAAGAGAGCAGACCGGTGGTTAATGTCTAATAGTCGCGGTCCTATCGTGGTCTTTATCTGTCATCCTGAGCTTCGCGAAGGATCTGCTTTTGCACTTTCCGAGATATCGCGTTTTAGATTCTTCGTCACTGTGTTCCTCAGAATGAGATACGAGCGCAACAACCAAGAGAGATGCTAACTCTCCGTTCCTTTGGCAAAACGCGTAGTGTTGATCACCGCGCGGCGATGCGTTCCATCACCGATCTTGACGCCCTGATCGTTGGTCGCCGAAACGGCATAGCGGAGCTTGTTCCCCTTCACCTCCAACAGCTCGGCCGTGACTGTAACCTTCTGACCAATTCTGGTCGCGGCCAAATGCCTCACGTCGACGTGAATTCCGACAGTCTGCTCGTTTTCAGCCAAATGCGGCTCGGTCAATTCAACGCAGGTCCTTTCCATCAGTCCGATCATTGCCGGCGTTGAGAAAACATCGGCGCTGAGCTGTCTTGCCCGCATCTCCTGCGTCGTCACGTAGGTTTCTGTGCGAGCCAGACCCGGTATCAGTTCGTTTTTCATGATGCGAGCAATATACCATGAAGCAGCACCGGTGGAGCATTGGATTTACAGTTCTAAACGCCCGTTGCCCCTCGCAGATTAACTTCTACTACACGACCGTTTTTGCGCCTACGCAAAAACGTTGATAGCATTCAAGGATGGAAGCGGCGGAAAAAATAAGCGTGATTCTGCGTAACAATAATTCGACTCTCGCCACCAACGAGTTTGAAGTGTTTGACAACGTCCGTAACGAATCCTTAGGAACCTTTACGTTAAAGGGCGGCGAATCGAGGTCAATTGACATCACCCCGGACGACACCGGAAAAGGGAGTGTGAGAATACGCAATCCGGATCTTGGCCCCAACGATTGGGTGGAAGTTGCTTCAATCAGTGCTGGAGATATCGTTACAGCCTAAAGTCGCGAAGGACTCGGCCGGCAGGTTTTCAGTCTTGTGGTATTGCCGCGCTTCAGCATCATTATCTCATCTGGCGCATTCCTGATCGGATCACAAGGCCGCAAGCGATGCTGACCGAGATTTTCATCTGCCCGATTCCCTCCTCGGTGAACGTTTTCTACACACTGTTCGTCTGCGTGTTGGTACCGATGTACTGGCGTCATTACGGCCCGGCAAATTTTCTCTGGTTCTCGGATATCGCGCTGCTGATCGGGCTGGCGGCTCTCTGGCTCGAAAGCCCTCTGCTATCAAGCATGCAGGCCATTTCAGTGCTGTTATTGGAACTGTTATGGAGCGCGGAGTTCCTCATTCGGTTGATGATTGGCAAGCCGATCTTCGGACTCGTCGAGTACATGTTCAAATCCAACCTATCGCTATGGCTGCGCGGGTTATCGCTGTTCCACCTTGCCTTGCCGCCCCTTCTGGTTTGGCTGGTGTACTGTTTTGGCTACGACGGGCGCGCCTTGATCGCGCAAACGATTTTGCTTTGGGTGATCGTGCCGGTGTGCTTTTTCTTCACCGAACCGGCGGAGAACATCAATTGGGTTTTTGGCTTCGGCGAACAGCCGCAAAAGACACTCCCGCCCTGGCTCTACGTAGCACTGCTGCTCGTTGGAGTGCCGATCGGGATTTACCTGCCAACGCATTTTCTTCTCGATGCGCTGCTGGCCAAATGAACACGAGCGGAACTCGGAATGAGAACTAAAGTTGCTCTTTGAACGGGATCGTGAACAGTTCCAGGAACTTCTCCCGCCACGGGCGTGACTTCCAGGCTTCGTAAGTCAATTTCTTGGAGTGCCGCAAATCTTGCGCAAACGCTTTTTCGAGCTCGGCGGCGACACCGCGGTCGTAGACAATCAGATTGATCTCTTCGTTCAAAGCAAACGAGCGGTTATCGAGGTTAGTGGTTCCCACGTTGGCCCAGACGCTGTCCACCACCATGGTTTTGGCGTGCATCAGCGCCACTTGATATTCATAGATTTGGATGCCCCCGAGCAATAAAGGCGCGAATCCCTGGCGACTGGCCCAATAAACCAGTTTGTGATCGATCTTTCCCGGCGTAATCACCACCACCGACACTCCCCTTTTAACCGCCGTGAGAAGCGCCTCTTGTATCCGTTCGTCCGGCAAAAAATAGGGATTTGAGATATGAATACTTTTGCGCGCCGATGCGATCGAGAGCAGCAAGAGCATGTAGGACTCGAAGGTGCCGCCATAGGGAGAGCTTTTGACTATTTGCGCATAGACTTTTCCCCGCGGCTTGAGCACGGGGAAATAGACATCGCCGCCGAGCACGCGGCCGGTTGTTTCCCGCCAGCTTTCTACAAACGCGGCTTGCAATTGTTGCACAATCGGCCCTTCGATCCTGACGTCGGTGTCACGCCAATGATCGTCGGTACGGCCGTCACCGGTCCATGCTTCGCTGACGCCGTGCCCGCCGGTGAAGCCAACCAAGCCGTCGACGACAAGAATACGCCGGTGATTGCGATAATTGTAACGTAACAGCTCCCATGGCGTAATGAACTGAAACAACCTGATGCGCCGAAACCATTCGAGCTGGCAGCCGGACTTGACCAGAAGATCGGGAATATCTTTGGGAATCTTGCTGCCGCCGTGCGAATCAATCAGCAGTTTAACCGTCACGCCGGCGCGGCAACGCTCGGCAAACGCTTCGGCAAGCTCGTAAGCGATGGCGCCGTCTTGGTAGAGGTATTGGGCATACGTGATCGATTTGCGCGCGCCGCGGATGGCCTTTAACATCGCCGGAAAGGTTTGCTCGCCGTTGAGCAGCACCTCGACCTTATTACCGCTCAGGATCGGCGCGTCGGTATGCGCCGCGATGGTCGGAAAGAACGAGGGTTCACCGACCAATACGCCGTCGATATGTGTGATCGAAGTAACGCCCGCACAGCCGAGAAACAGCAAAGTAATCAAAACGATTTTGATCATCTTCATTAAAGCTACCAATTTCCTTTCCCGCCAACAAGTAAGTTATTTTAAGCCTGTCCGGAGATCCAGGCTACAAAAAATGTACCTTAAAGAGGGATTCAAAAGGGTATGTAGATGTCTACGTGCGCCGGGTAAGAGGTTTAGCTGCATTACCTAGCGGTTATTTGTGAAAACGTCTCATACAGACTCTTATCCGGATGTCTTAATGCCAGCAGATAAAACCTGTTTGTAACTTGAAATTGCTTGAATGCGATGGCCAATCTTGTTTATATAGTGACCCAACGCCAACGAGACTACGGCCGGCGCCAATCAGCGGAGACCGTTCATAAGTTACAAAAAATTTTTTCAGGTGCGTGCTCGTATCGAGTCTGCATCCGATAAGTTTTCACGACATGAGGTGAAGTGATGCCCTGGCAACCAAACGGCGACTATTACATGTTCGACGAACATTCGATTAAGACCAAGGCTCCGCCCGTTTCCGGTGTGTATGGGTTATATAATATCAAGCGACAGGTTTTGATCGGCGAATCGGCGAACATTCGCGAGACACTGCTTCAACACGTAGAAAAGCCCGGGTTCCGCCTGGGCAGTTGCCGGCCGACAGGATTTACTTTCGAGGCTTGGCCGGCAAACTTGCGGGCACAACGAGCGCATGAGCTGATCGCGGAGTATCGGCCCATTCTGCAGACGCGTGGAATTTCTGCCTTCGGCGATTTTTGGAAATCATGGAAGAATTCCGGTGCCACGGCATTTCATTCCTACCACGCGGTATCCACAAGCCGGACAAATAAGCATAAGCCTGGGAACAGGTTATTCTTTTTTTCTCGCGATCAGATGCTCACCATTGCACTGGCGTTCACGATAACTGCGGCCATCATAGGCTCGCTCGGGATTTATACCGGGAAAAACATCAAACAAAGAAAACTCATCGAAAATCAAAAAACTGCGACAACAATGACCATCGCTCGGCCGTTGGAAGAGCAGGGCTCGCGGCGGACAACACGAACTGAAGCAGGTGATTCTATGGATGCCGGAGAACGTCAAAAGCCCTCCATGGGAGACGAGCCCTCACAGGAGTCCACACGGCGCGAAGAGACTGGAGGATCTGAAGTTACGGTAGCCAATCCGGAGGTTCCGGAGACTGCTATGGCCACGGCACCAACCGATTCGCAAGAACACGATAACGGGACCGCCACGCTTTCGCCGGCTGGAGAGGAGCGGCAAACTCCTCGGGCAGTGAGCCCGGAAGAAACCGTGACGGTTTGGACGGTACAGGTGAAGTCATCGGTGGAGAAAGAGCACGCTAATCAGTGGGTGAATCGGTTGACTTCCAAAGGCTACAAAGCATTTCTGGTTGAAGCCGATCTTGAAGGCCGAACCTGGTATCGAGTCCGTGTGGGTCCTTTCAACGATCGAGAAGAAGCGGAAACTCTGCGTCAGACCCTGCAAGTCAAAGAGGGCATCAGCGACGCGTTCCTTACAAAGAATGAACTAGCGACGACCCTCCTGGTGTCGCAGATCAGTAATCCGCGAAATCGACCTCACCACTGACTTGCGCATAAGCATTGCTCCGCAGCGCTACTGCGGCGCGGCCCAAGTTCCCCTTTCTTGACATTGGCCGCGGCCGCTCCTAGGTTAAAGACATTAAATCATATCAGGCTGTGGGTTCTGTGGAGGTTCACATAAAATGGCGCAACGCGATTGGGATATCTTGATTTGGCATCGAGCGAACGATTTGCTCCAAAAAGCAGAGCGGATCCATAGGAATTTCTTACAAATCGCCGCCGGCGCAAATTATCACGCATCGCAGGGCAGAACACCGAGTTGGGAGCCTCCCATTAATGTCATCGAGACCGATGAAACCCTATGGGTGGTCTCTGCCCTACCCGGAGTATCGGCCGACCAGGTCGAAGTAAAAATCGACGGCAATGAACTGGTGATCGCCGGTCACCGCCCGCTGCCGGAATGCTGCAAAGACGGGGAGCTCAAGATCTGGGAGATCCCGTTGGGTCGCTTCGAGCGGCGACTCAGGGTAGTGCGACGAGAAGGTCCGTTATTACTGAGCAAGGTGTCGTTACAGGAAGGATTACTCATCATCCAGCTAAGGAAACATTCATGAAGCCTGAACCGACCGAAGTTTCTAAATCCAGACCTCGCCTCCACATCCCGGCGGGAGCAGTAGTCATTTTACCGTTACGCAACACAGTGCTCTTTCCATCGACAATCATACCGCTTGTAGTCGGCCGCCCGGCGAGTCTACAGGCCATCGAAGAGACGGTTCGCCAACAGCTACCGATCGGCTTTGTCGCCCAACTCGATCCCAAGATAGAAAACCCCAAGCCCGAAGATCTTTATAAAATAGGCACCGCGGCGGACGTGATACGGATGTTTAGTCTGCCGGACGGACAGCGTCAGATCATCGCCCAGGGCCGGCGTCGCTTCGAGATCGCTGAATTTCTCGAGACCGAGCCCCTCCTCATTGCGCGGGTCACCATGGTGGAGGAGACTACTCCGCAGACCAAAGAGTTCGAGGCGAGAATCGTCAACCTGCGTCAGGAAGCATCGAAAGCGTTGTCGTTGCTGCCCGAGCCCATGAACGAATTGAAGTCGACGATCGAGCGGATCGACGATCCCCTGACATTGATCGACATGATTGCCTCAACCCTCGATTTACCGTCCGCCGAGAAGCAAGAAATCCTTGCGACTCTCGATCCGGTCGCGCGCGCCCAAAAAGTTGCAGAAAAGCTGGCGCGCCAGATCGAAGTGCTGGAGCTGAGCAAGAAAATCGGCGAAGAAACCAAAGACTCGATGACCAAAGCACAGCGCCAGTATTTTTTGCGCGAACAACTCAAGGCCATCCAAAAGGAATTGGGCGAGGAGGACGGCAAAGGCGTAGAAACCGAAGAGCTGCGCAAAAAGATCTACGACGCGAGAATGCCTCCGGATGTGGAGAAAGAAGCGCTGCGCGAGCTCAGTCGATTGGAGCGCATGCCGGAGGGCGCGGCGGAATACTCGTCGATCCGCACGTACTTTGACTGGTTGGTTGAACTCCCCTGGAGCGTTCTTACCAAGGAGGAGATCGACCTGCCCAAGGCGCGCCAGATCCTCGACGCCGATCACCATGGTCTCGAAAAAGTGAAGAAGCGCATCATCGAATTTCTCGCGGTGCGTAAGCTCATGCCGGAAGGAAAGAGTCCGATCCTGTGTTTAGTCGGCCCTCCGGGGGTCGGAAAAACGTCTCTGGGACAAAGTATCGCCCGCGCGATGAAGCGACAATTTGTCCGCCAGAGTCTTGGCGGCGTCCATGACGAGGCGGATATTCGCGGCCATCGGCGTACCTACATCGGTTCCCTGCCTGGGAATATCATCCAGGGCATTAGAAAAGCAGGCACTCGAAATCCCGTGTTTATGTTGGACGAGATCGATAAACTCAGCGCCAGTTTCCAGGGCAACCCATCGGCTGCGTTGTTGGAGGTTTTGGATCCGGCGCAAAACAGCACATTTCAGGATCACTACCTCGGCGTGCCCTTCGACCTCAGCCAGGTGCTGTTCATCGCGACGGCTAACATGCTCGATACGATTCCCGGCCCGTTGCGTGATCGCATGGAGCTTTTAGAAGTGCCGGGCTACATTGAGGAAGATAAATTAGCGATCGCCAAGGGCTACCTCGTACCGAGGCAGATTTCCGAGAACGGACTATCGCCGGAACAAATCACTTTTACCGACGATGCGATTCGAGAAATCATCCAGTCGTACACCCGCGAAGCCGGCGTCCGGCAACTCGAGCGCGAGCTGGGCGCCGTGTGCCGGAGCGTGGCGACGCACATCGCCGACGGCTCTAGCGAGCCGATCAAAGTCACCGCGGAATCGATACCGGATTATTTGGGCCAAAAGAAGTTCTTCAACGAGATCGCGCTGCGTACGAGCTTGCCCGGAGTGGCCACCGGCTTGGCCTGGACACCGGTGGGCGGCGACATCTTGTTTGTCGAAGCCACCAAAATGCCGGGAGAAGGCCGGCTGATACTCACCGGCCAGCTCGGCGATGTCATGAAAGAAAGCGCCCAGGCTGCGTTAAGTCTGGTAAAATCACGCGCCGAAGGACTAGGCATCGATACCGAGTTTTTCAAAAAGAACGACCTGCATATCCATCTCCCTGCGGGCGCGATCCCAAAGGATGGGCCCAGCGCCGGTACCACTCTTTTTGTCGCTCTCGTTTCACTTCTTACCGGCCGGCGCGTCAGCAAAGATATCGCCATGACCGGCGAGATCAGCCTGCGCGGCCTGGTCCTGCCGGTCGGCGGAATCAGGGAAAAAATGCTGGCCGCCAAACGCGCCGGTATTTCCTGTGCCTTGTTGCCGGAACTGAACCGGAGAGATATCGAGGAGATTCCAGCTTCGGCGCGCACGGGACTGCGCTTCGAATTTCTAAAAACCGTCGACGATGCCTTGCTGTTTGCCTTGGAGTCGGACGGCACCGGTGATTTCATAGCCGCCGACAGACCCGCCGCCGATTCGCTGTCCTGAGAAATGAAACATAAAGACAATCGGAGTGATGGGATATTGGAGTGTTGGACGTGTATCCCAATACTGCGAGCGCCATAGCAACGTGTAACCGAATCCTTTGAGCTTCTTGAGCCCCATTCAAGCCTTTCGAACCCGCCGGCGTTGAGATGAAATTCCTCAGCAGTCAAATTACGTACTTTCTCAGTGAACGGGATACGCGCGAAAATATCGGCGCTCTTTTAAAGTACCTCATTTTTTTGCTTCTGGTCATCGCTCTCTACTCCGTCCTCTTTCATGTGATCATGTTGTATGCGGAAGGCCGGTACCACTCCTGGGTTACGGGGGTTTATTGGACGCTGACGGTCATGACCACGCTGGGCTTCGGCGACATTACCTTCACCAGCGATATCGGCCGGCTTTTTAGCATCGTCGTTCTCCTTTCCGGAATCGTCTTGCTGCTGATTGTGCTCCCCTTCATGTTCATTCGTCTTTTCTATGCGCCTTGGCTCGAAGCGCAGGTGCGGATCAGGGCGCCGCGCGAGGCTCCGGCAGATGCCAGCGGACACGTCATCATTTGCGCATACGACACCATCGCGCCGGGGTTGATCGAGCGGCTACGGCTCCATGACGTTCCTTACTTCGTCATCGAGCCGGATCCGACGAAGGCGGCACAGATGCACGGCGACGGCATCTCGGTGATCACCGGCGACGTCGACAGCAGCCTGACATACGAAAAACTGCGGGTTCCACGGGCGCGCCTGGTCTTTGCCAACAGCACCGACACGGTGAATACAAACATCATCTTGACCGTCCGCGAAGTCGCGCCCGAGGTGGCGATCGTCGGCACTGTCGCGGAGGAAGATTCCATCGATATTCTCGAGTTGAGCGGTTGCACGCACGTTGTGCCGCTGCACCAGCGGTTGGGGCAGCGCCTTGCCGCTCGAGTAAACGCCGGGCACGCCCAAACGCACCGGATCGGCAATATACGAAACTTGCAGATCGCCGATTTTGCCGTACACAACACGCCGCTGGTCGGCCGCACCCTCGGTGAGCTAAAGCTGCAAGAGAGCACCGGGGTTAATGTGATCGCCGTCTGGCAGCGCGGCCGCCTCCTACCGGCGCGCCCGGAGATCCCCTTGGCAAACGATAGCGTTGCCGTCGTTGCCGGGACAGCCGAGCAGATGCTGGAGCTCGATCTGCTGCTGGTCATTTACGCCACCAACTACCATCCGGCATTGGTCATCGGCGGCGGCAAAGTAGGACAGGCGACGGCCCGCGCGCTCAAACAAAAAGAAATCGCGGTGCATCTGGTTGAACGCGACGAGAGCCTCCGCGGCAAGCTCGGCAATATCGCGGACGAGATCTTCATCGGCGATGCGGCCGATCGCGAAGTGCTGATGAAAGCCGGCCTGCGCGAAGCGCCGTCAGTCATTTTGACGACCAACGACGACGCCATGAATATCTATCTGGCGGTCTACTGCCGGCGCCTGAATCCGGAGCTGCGCATTATCAGCCGCATCACTCACCAGAAAAATATCGAGGCGATCTATCGGGCCGGCGCCGATTTTGCCATCAGCTACGCCTCGCTTGGGATTGAAGAGGTGTTTGCGCAACTTCACAGCCGCGAGCTTCTGATCCTGGGCGAGGGATTCGAACTGTTCTCCGTGCTCGTCCCGCCTTCGCTCGCCGATAAGACCGTTGCCGAAAGCAACATTGCGCGCCGGACCGAGCTGAGCGTGATAGGTATGCAACACAACGGCCGCGTTTTGACCGACCCGCCGGGGTCAACCCGACTTACCGAAGGCAGCGAGCTTTTCATGATGGGCGGTACCCGCGGGAGACAGGCGTTTGTCGAAGCGTTTGGAAAACGTCAATGAAGACAAAGC
>WHTF01000062.1:0-3773 GCA_009379725.1 Deltaproteobacteria bacterium | reverse complement strand
CGTGACCAGTTACGACATCGATACTTTATGCGCTCGTGTCATGGCGCGAAACTTTGTTTCAGCGGGGTATCTTTATCGTCAGGCTCTGATATAGTGAACATCGATGTAACTACTGGCAAGCCAAAGTCCAAATAGAACACGCTCGGTCCAATCTCGGCTGAGTTTCAAAGGGGCGGTCCCTAGGGTAACCGCCTCTTTGCGTTTCTGACTCAGGAAAATCATAAAGAGAATTGCGGCTGCCGGGAGGGGGCTTTCTTCATGGAACAGAACTCGAATCATTCGCTTATCGATCGCATTGCGTTCATTGGCAACTATATGCCGCGCCAGTGCGGCATTGCCACGTTCACCACCGATCTGTGTGAGGCCATCGCCGCCGAACACCCTGACACCACCTGCATCGCCGTGCCGGTTAACGATATCGAAGGCGGCTACGCTTATCCATCGCGCGTGCGCTTTGAGCTGGCGGAAAAGGACATCGACTCTTACCGCCGCGCCGCCGACTTTTTAAATATCAACAGCGTCGATCTGGTATGCCTGCAGTTTGAATACGGCATCTTTGGCGGGCGCGCGGGAAGCCACATCCTGGCTCTCCTGCGGGAACTGCGCGTTCCGATTGTCACGACTTTGCATACGATTTTGCGCGAACCGGACCCGCAGCAACGCCGGGTTTTGGAGGAAGTCGCCGCGCTGTCGGATCGGCTGGTCGTCATGAGCAAGCGCGGCGCGGAATTCCTCGAGCAGATCTATCACGTGTTGCCGGATAAGATCGATCTGATCCCGCACGGGATCCCCGACGTCCCGTTTGTCGATCCGAGTTTTCACAAAGACATTTTCGGCGTCGAAGGCAAAACCGTTTTGCTCAGTTTCGGCTTGCTGTCGGCGAACAAGGGAATCGAGAATGTCATTGCCGCCCTGCCGGCCATCTTGGTCAAACATCCCAACGTGGTGTATTTTGTCGTCGGCGCGACTCATCCGCATGTGATACGGCACGAGGGCGAGACTTATCGGTTATCGCTGCAACGGCTGGCACAGGACAAGGGCGTCGCCGGTCAAGTGATTTTCTATAACCGCTTTGTCAGCGTGGATGAGCTCGTCGAGTTCATCGGCGCCACCGACATTTACGTCACGCCCTATCTTAACCCGGCGCAGATCGTCTCGGGTACGCTCGCTTACACTGTCGGGGCCGGCAAGGCGGTGATTTCGACACCCTACTGGCATGCCGAAGAAATGCTCGCCGAAGAGCGCGGCGCGCTGGTACCATTCCGCGATCCGGCGGCCTTGGCCGAGCAGGTCATCGATCTATTGGACAACGATTCCAGGCGCCACGGCATGCGCAAGCGCGCCTATCTCTATGGCCGGGAGATGATCTGGCCGCAAGTCGCGCGGCGCTACATGGAGAGTTTCCGGCGCGCCCGAGCCGAACGGCGGCACTTTGCGCCGAGCGATTTCGCTGTCAAACCGCTCGATAAGCGGCCGGGCGAGTTCCCGCCTCTTAAACTGGATCACTTACGCCGCATGACCGACGATACCGGCATGTTTCAGCATGCCATATTTACCGTGCCCAACTATTGCGAAGGCTACACTATCGACGATAACGCTCGCGCCCTGACGGTGAGCACGCTGTTAGAGGAACTTGGCAGTGAAGAGACGGCGGATTTAACCTCACGCTACTTCGCATTTGTCTGGTATGCCTTTAATACCGAGACCCGGCGCTTTCGCAACTTCATGAGCTATCAGCGCAACTGGTTGGAAAAAAACGGTTCCGATGACAGCCACGGCCGCACCTTGTGGGCGCTAGGTACCGTGCTGGGCCGCTCCAATACGCCGGCCCTCCAGAATATGGCTGGCTGGGTATTTGAAAAAGCGTTACCCGCCATTCTGAAGACAACCAGCCCGCGCGCATGGGGCTTCGCGCTGATCGGCATCCATGAATATCTGCAACGCTTTGCCGGTGACCGCAGAGTCAGCCAAACGCGTGAGGAATTGGCCGGGCGGCTGCTCAGGTTATATCAAAAACATCGCGCGGATGACTGGCGCTGGTACGAGGAGTCGCTGACCTACTGCAACGCGGTATTGCCGCACGCATTACTCATGTGCGGTCACGCAATGCCGCACAACTCCATGACCGACGCCGCTCTGGAATCGCTCAAGTGGCTGGCCGATTTGCAGCGCGCCGACACCAGTGGAGGTCATTTCGTGCCTATCGGCTCGAACGGATTTTATCGACACGGGGGCGAGCGCGCGCGCTTCGATCAGCAGCCGGTGGAGGCACAAGCCATGGTATCGGCCTGTCTCGCCGCGCATCGCGTCACGGGAGATAAGAACTGGCACAAGGAAGCGCGCCGCGCCTTTGATTGGTTCCTTGGACGCAACGATCTGAACCTGCCGATTTACGATCCGACAACGGGCGGATGCCGGGACGGGTTGCATCCCGACCGGCCCAATGAAAATCAAGGCGCAGAGTCGTCCCTAGCTTATCTTCAGGCGGTGCTGGAACTGCGCTTGGCTGAAACGACGCTATTAACCGTGGAAACAGGAGCTCGATGACCAACCAACATCCGGAACTTTTTCGCCGTGATAATGACAATCCAATCTTGAGCGCCGCCGACTGGCCTTACCCGGTCAATAGCGTATTTAATCCCGGTGCTACCTTGCTCCCCGATGGCACGACCCTGCTATTGTGCCGCGTCGAGGACCGGCGCGGCCATTCCCATCTGACTGTCGCTCGTTCCGTCAACGGCGTGGACAACTGGCGCATCGAATCCCGCCCTACTCTCCTGGCCGACCCCGAACGCTTCCCAGAAGAACTGTGGGGAATCGAAGATCCGCGCATCACCTACATGCCCGAATTGAGCAAATACGCGGTCGTTTATACCGCCTTCACACGCGATGGCCCGGGCGTGTCTCTGGCGCTCACCGAAGATTTCCATCGTTTTGAGCGCTACGGTGTCATTATGCCGCCGGAAGATAAAGATGCGGCCTTACTTCCTCGTCGCATCGACGGCCGATGGGCTTTGATCCACCGTCCGGTCAGCGCTCCACGTGCGCACATATGGCTGTCTTATTCTCCCGACCTGCGCAACTGGGGCAATCACAAGCTGATGCTGGAAGCGCGTCGCGGAGCGTGGTGGGATGCCAATAAGATCGGTCTCTCACCCCCGCCCATAGAAACCCCTCAAGGCTGGCTGGTGATCTACCATGGCGTACGCCATACCGCGGCCGGCGCAATCTATCGACTTGGGCTCGCGCTGTTTGATTTGCAGAAACCGGAGCACTGTTTGATGCGCGGCGACGAATGGATCTTTCACCCGCAAGAGCCCTACGAGCAGCGCGGCGATGTCGACAACGTCGTCTTTCCTTGCGGCTATACCCTTGCGCCGGACGGCGACACCATCCGCATCTACTATGGCGCCGCCGACACGAGCATTGGCCTGGCTACCGGCAGCGTGCGCGCGCTGTTGGAGTGGCTCGCAGGACACAAATCGAAAATCATCGAGCGCTAAACAGGGCGTAATGGACTCGGGGGACGATCACTAGATGACAAACAGCATTCCTTACAAGAACTATTTTATTCAAGGCGAATCGTTTCAGCGCGAAAATAATGGCGCCTGGATACCGCAATACACCGTGACGCGTCAGGAAAGTAACGGATCCGATTTCCCATCGCAGCAATATCAATTCAGTCACATTTTCCGGACTGAAACGGAAGCCAATCATTTCGCGCTGCAAAAAGCCGAGGAATGGATCGATCAGAATCAAGGGCCGAGGGGTGT
>WHTF01000061.1 GCA_009379725.1 Deltaproteobacteria bacterium | reverse complement strand
TACCGTATTCAAGCCATTCGGCTTTACGAAAGAACGATCAGTCTTCATCTCGGCAATCTTTCAGTCCTCAAATCCAGCGAGCGTCTGCTTTATGTGAAGGGGAAGATCAACAAAGCTCTTTACAAACTATACATGGGTCTGGGATCCAGATGGCTTCCTGCGGCACGCAACCGGCAAAACATTCTAAAGGCCGGGAGCCGGGCCTCCAGAATCTACAAACCGCAAGTCTATCCGGGAAAGATCATGCTCTTTCGTGCCACCGAGTTGGGTGGGGGAATCGAGCGTGATCCGCAGATGGGCTGGGGGCGTTTGGCCGGCGGAGGGTTGGAGACTCACCTGATCCCAGGATATCACGCCCACATCGTGTTGGAGCCCCGGGTGCGGCTGCTCGCCAAAGAGGTAAGCCGTTCGCTCGCCGAGGCGCAGCAAGCAAGGATAGGAAGGGAAATCCAAGAGCAAAGTCATTATGGAAACAGGCGACCTTTAGAAAGCGCCAAGTTCGCAGTGTCCGAGACCGATACCGAAAGATATAGCAGTTAAGAATCATGACCGAGATCTAGTGTAGTGTCTCACGCTGTTTGTAGTTTATCCAGGACGGCCTGAGCACGGCGATACTTGGCGATGATATCTTCGGCTTTGGCGGTCCAAACAAAGGGTATCGGGTTGCTATTGTGGTGCTCAATATAGGATTTGATGGCGGCTATTAAATCAGCGACCGATTTGAAAACCCCGCGCCGAATACGCTTATCGGTCAGATCGCGGAACCAACGCTCGACCATGTTGAGCCAGGAGCTCGAAGTCGGCACAAAATGCGGGTGGAATCTTTTATGGCGTTTGAGCCACGCTTTGACCTTAGGATGCTTATGAGTGGCGTAATTATCCATAATCAGATGCAAGTCCAAGTCTGCAGGGGTTTTCTGATCAATCAAGGTCAAAAACTTGATCCACTCCTGATGCCGATGGCGGCTCATACACGTGCCAATAACGCTCCCTTGGGTCATCTCCAGAGCAGCGAACAGGGTCGTGGTGCCGTTGCGTTTGTAGTCGTGGGTCATGGTTCCCAGTCGTCCCTTGACCAATGGCAAACCTGGTTGGGTTCTGTCCAATGCTTGTACCGATGTTTTCTCATCGGCGCACAGCACCAGCGCGTGTTCGGGAGGGTTGAGATACAAGCCCACCACATCGATGACTTTTTCAACAAACCTTTTGTCCCGACTGACTTTGAACGTCTTGGACAAATGCGGCTTAAGTCCGCTGGCGTGCCACACCCGATGGACCATCGATTTGTCGATGCCGAGACTCTCGGCCAACGTCCGCACGCTCCAGTGAGTAGCGTTACCGGGCTTACTTTGAGTGGTTCTCTCAATGATCAAAGGAGCCATTCGTTCTCGCTTCTTAGCGTTTCGGCCACCCCGCGCAGCATCCCTTTCAATTCCCACCAACCGTTGCTCAATAAACCGTCGGCGCCAGCGCGACGCTTGCCGTGGGTCGATTCCCAAAAGCTCGGCAATCGTTTTGTCTTGTTGTCCTCGTGCCGCCATCAGCACGATCTTGGCTCGCTTCATCAAGCGCGTCGGCGTGCGGCGCCCGCGAGACCAGCTCGTCAACGTCTTGATTTCTTTTTCACTCAACTCAATCGGTTGTGCGATTCGCATGGAACTTGCCCCCTGACACTTAGACGAAGGATAAGTTCCATTAATTCAGAGACACTACACTAGGTCCCGTTCACCGCCAACTCTTCATTCGCTTGCGCCGAGCTCTCAATCAAACGCTGCGCCTCCTCTAGGCCGAGATAGCGATCGATCATAGAATGCCCGAGATAAAGCAAAGGTGTGACCGCTAGCGCAATGATCAGCTTGTATGAATAATTGGCGCCCGCCACGATCAGGAACTCGGAGGTCTGCACCTTACCCGGCAGCCAAAAGGCAACGCCGATGATCACGACGCTATCGATGAGCTGCGAAACGACCGTTGAACCGGTGGCGCGCAGCCAAAGAAACTTGCCGCCGGTCCTGTGGCGAATCAACCAGAATACCCCGACATCGACCAGTTGGCTGAGCGCAAAAGCAATGATGCTGCCTGCGATAATCCAGAGAGACTGACCGAAGACCGCTTGAAACTGCGCATCGGTCACCGGTGAAAAAGAAGCTGCCGGAACCTGAATCGACAAAAAGAGGACGACGAACGCATAGGCAATCAGGCCGATCGTCATAAACGTGAGCCTTCGAACGCCATCGCGGCCGAAATACTCGTTGATCAAGTCCGTGGTGAGGAACACCACCGGCCACGGAATAACGCCGATGCTCATGGTGAACGGGCCCAGGGTGAAGAGTTTACCTCCAGTCACCTCTCCGAGAATAGCGTTGGTGACAAAAAATCCCGCCAAAGCAAGATAAACGACATCGCGTCTGCCCCCAACATCCATACTGGCTCCCCTCACGCCATCCTCCAATCAAGTTCTGACACCGCCGCAAAGTCGTTTTCCATTCACATGCGAACCTTCCACTTCCCGCTGGTTCGTATCGCTTGTCTCATCATATCGAGCCTCTCTTTGCCATTTGTCGGTCGGACGTCTTTACCGACACCTTAATCTCGCCACGAACGTTTCAGAAGCGCGAACTCTTAATCCGCGGCCGTTCTGGCATCGACAACTTTAAGTTCGACGGTTGAATTTCCGTTCCATTCATTTTCACTCAAGCGATAGACTAAATCGACGGACGCACCGGGAGTCGCCGGAAAATCTGGTCGAACACCGAACGCGACCCCGCTGACAAAACGGCCTGCCTGTTTGAAGCGGAAGCGCGCCCCCATGGAAAAATCTTTCCTCTCACAAACCTCGATCGCTTGGCTCATGAACAGCGGCTCGGGATTGCCCACGCCGAAGGGTTTTAAAACGTCGATCTCACGCATGAGCGAAAAGCCGATTTCCAGAAAACTCAGTCGAGCATCGATTTCCAGAAACGGCACAAGAGCTTCAGCCGACAAAGTCGCCTTGGCGACTTCATCGAAGGTCTCGATAAAGCCGGGGAAATTTTCTTCTTTGATCGTCAGCCCGCCGGCGTATTCATGACCGCCATATTTTTCCAGAAGGTGCCCGCAACGACGAAACCCCTCTACCATATGAAACCCGCGGATACTGCGAGCCGAGCCTTTGCCTTGACCGGCATGAAAGCCGAGCACCACGGTTGGACGATGAAACCTCTCCACAAGTCGCGAGGCGACAATGCCGAGCACGCCTGGATGCCAACCTTCTCCTCCGAGCACCAAAGAGTGCCGGGTCGACTCGATGACTCCACTGGCCAGTTCCAGCGCATGCTCCAACACCTGCGCCTCCATCGCGCGACGTTCACGGTTGTGATCGTCAAGCTCCTGGGCGATGCGGAGCGCGACCTCGGGCGAGTCGGTCGTAAGCAACTCGACGACTTTGAGGGCGTCATCCATTCGGCCAGCAGCATTAATGCGCGGCCCCAACTGAAAACCTACTTGCCCCGCACTTACGTCACCGGCAGCGAAACCGGCGACTTGCTTGAGCGCCACGATCCCCGGACGTTTCGAAGCGCCGAGCTCGGTCAATCCGCGTTTGACCAAAGTTCGATTGACACCCTTCAACGGCACCATGTCCGCGATCGTGCCCAGCGTAACGATATCGAGGTGACGACGAATGTCGGGATCTCCTGAAACGCCGAACCAGCCCGTGTCGCGTAGCCGGGCGCGCAAAGCGATAATCAGATAGAAAGCCAACCCTGCCGCACACAACCCTTTGTCGGGGAAAGGGCAATCCTTCCTATGAGGATTGACGATGGCGACCGCCGGGGGAAGTTGTTCGGGGGGCTGGTGATGATCGACCACGACGATATCGAGTCCTATCGTGCGCGCCGCGTCGATTTCATTAAAGTTCGAAATTCCTGAATCCACTGTAACGACCAACTGAACGCCGCGTTCTTTGAGCCGCCGGAGTCCTGCGACGTTCAGGCCGTAGCCCTCCTCGATCCGATGAGGAACGTAAAAGAAAGTTCGGACGCCGATTTCCCGCAAAAAAGAGACCAGGACCGCCGCGCCGGTCGTGCCATCGACGTCGTAATCGCCCCATATACTAATACATTCTGTTCTCTGAATGGCACGAACGATCCGGTCCACGGCAGCATCCATATCCGCCATCAAAAAGGGAGAGGGCAGATCGGAGCGCAAGCTTGAAGAAAGATAACACCGGGCGGTGTCGATTTCGGTAAGGCCACGCAGAGCAATGATGCGCGCTATAAGTGCCGAGACCTTGAATTCATTTGAACAGCGGGTGACAAAGCCTTCGTCGGCCTGCTTAAGAATCCATCTCTTGCGGAGTTCCTGTTGCATGTACGTCATGAGGCGAGGAAGTGACAGAACCTGCCGTCGCCAGTCTCCGCCACCGGCTGCCCGATTACCTTTTCACAGGTTTCTTTTCCCACATCAAGATAACCGGACTCGCGATAAAGATCGTCGAGTAAACACCTGAAATAAAGCCTACCAGAAGTGTAAAAGCGAATGGCCGGATCACCGCGCCACCCAACAAGTACAGGGCGAGAAGCACCAAGAGAGTCGTGCCGGTGGTAAGAATGGTCCGGCTGAGGGTTTCATTGATACTGGTATTAATAATGCCTTCCAGCGTTTGTCGTTTGATTTTGCGCATATTTTCGCGAATGCGGTCACAGATCACGACGGTGTCATTGACGGAAAATCCGATGATGGTTAAAAGCGCCGCGATAATCGTTAAATCGAATTCGTAATTGGCTAACAAGAGAGCGCCGACAGCAATCAGGATGTCGTGAGCCAAGGCAATGACGGCACCGAGACCGAATCGCAACTCAAAGCGAAACCAAATGTAGACGCCCATCATGATCGTAGCGACAACGACAGACAAGGCGCCCCGGCGGCGCAGATCTTCACCGATCTTCGGCCCCACCGATTCGATGCGGCGCAGCTCGAACTTTTCAGCTCCGAACGTATCAGACAACGCTTTTCGTACCTGCTCTCCAAGCACGCCGATTTCCACGGGAGTCTGATCCAATCGAACAAGATACTCGTTCGCGCCGGGCTGGCCAAAATCCTGTATCACGCTTCCGCCTAAATCAATTTTTTCAAAGGCCTGACGAATCTCCGGTATCGTTACCGTTTGCTGAAATTTGAGATGCATCATCGTGCCACCGGCAAAATCGACGCCTAAAATAGGGCCCTTTGTGAACAACATGATCAGAACAGCAAGATTAACGATCGTCGAAATAATGAGCGCAGCCTTGCGGTAGCGGGTAAACGGAATGTTTAACCCAGGTTTGATGATCTCCATACTCTCCTCTAAATACTGACGCGCGTGAGTTTGCGAGAGTTCACGCGATAATCGTAATAAATGCGAGTTAAATAAACCGCCGTCAGCACGGTTGTAAGAATGCCGACACACAAGGTCACCGCGAAACCTTTGATCGGACCCGTGCCGAATTGAAATAAAATCACTCCGGACAGAAAAGTCGTGATGTTGGAATCCAAGATCGCCGGCAGCGCATTGTGATAGCCCGCTTCGATAGCCGAACGAGGCGCGCGCCCAGCCCGCAGTTCCTCCCGGATGCGTTCGTTGATCAAGACGTTGGCGTCGACGGCCATACCGATGGTGAGCACGATACCGGCAATACCGGGCAGCGTTAAGACCGCTTGAAAGCCCGCCAAAATCGCGAACAGAAACAACACATTGAAAAGCAATGCGCCAATCGTAACCAAACCCGCGCCCTTATAGTAGACGATCATGAAAATGATCACCAAGGCGCCACCGACGATGAAAGAGTTTATCCCTTGTCTAATCGAGTCCTGGCCGAGTGACGGCCCAACGGTTCGCTCTTCGACGATCTCGACGGGCGCGGGAAGCGCTCCGGCACGCAGAATAATGGCAAGATCCCGCGCTTCCTTGATATCGAAACTGCCGGTAATCGATGCTCGGCCGCCGCCGATCCTTTCCTGAATTACCGGCGCTGAATAAACCCGGTTATCAAGAACGATCGCCAGTCGCCGCCGCACATTCGCGGCGGTAATTTGTTCGAACAAGCGAGCGCCGCTGGTGTTCAGAATCAATTCGACGTACGGTCCCTGCAACTGGGTGCTCGGACGAACCCGAGCATCGGCAATATATTCACCGGTCATCAGCGTACGGGATTCCACTACATACGCCGTTTTGCCGGCTGCGATACCGCCTTCCGCTGTATTCTCATAACCATAAAGAACCTGGCGTCCCGGCGGAGGGCCGCTGCGCACAGCGCTTTCGACATCGGCGTTGTCGTCGACCAGCTTGAACTCGAGCAATGCCGTTTTGCCGATGATTTGTTTGGCCCGATCCGGGTCTTGGATTCCCGGCAGTTGGATGAGAATATCTTGTTGTCCCTGCCGTTGGATAATCGGTTCACTGACGCCGAATTGGTCGATTCGGTTGCGAATGGTTTCGAGAGATTGATCCACGGCAAAGTCGCGCAGGGCGCGCAGTTCTTCCTTACTGAACGTGACGAGAAATTCGGTTGTTCCTCCAGTGGTCTGAGTATTGACGACGGCAAGATTAGGAAAATCCCCTTTCAACAAGCCGCGCACTCGCTCGACGCTGTCCGCCGGCGCCTTGACCTGCAGCTGCGTCTCCTGGACCCGCTCTACCGTAACGCCGGACAGGCCTCGTTCACGCAATAAGCCGGTGAGATCACTCCTGACCCGCTCAAGCGAGTGTTCAACGGCTTTGTCGACCTGCACTTCCAAGACCAGATGACTACCGCCTTGCAAATCCAACCCGAGATGAATTTTGTCCGATGGCAGAAAGCGACTCCACCAATCTGGCAACTTATCGATAAAGGTGGGAGTCAGATAGACAAGCGCAACGAAAGCCGCAATAACGACCATTACGATTCGAGGCACACCGCGTCTCATTCATTTACTCCTTTGCGTCTTTCGCTGAAGTTTTCTCGCCGGTCAGCACGGTGGAAATTTGCGGCCGGTGTACGCGGATCCTCACATTGGGCGCCACTTCCACAGTTACCACGTTGTCCGCCAGGGCCGTCACTTTACCGTAAATTCCTCCCGAGGTCATTACCTCGTCGTTCTTTTTAAGCCGGCCGAGCATCTGTTGATGCTCTTTGGTTTTTTTTTGCTGGGGTCTAATGAGTAAGAAATAAAAAATGACGAAAACCAATACGAGGGGCAAGAAGCTAAGGAACTGGCTCGGCCCTCCCCCGCCCGGGGCGATTTGTGCAAATGCGATATCTAGCATGACTCCTCCTCTAGCAACTCACTGAACCGGCACCGACATCGGGCTGGCGATCCAAAAGTCGAACCGGCCATCGCGAATTGCTTCACGACACCTTTTCATAAGCCGGTGGTAAAAGTAAAGATTGTGCTGGCTATTTAACTGCGACGAAAGGATCTCTCCCGCCATGTAGAGATGCCGCAGATAGGCGCGCGAAAAATTTCGGCACGTGTAGCATTCACAGGCTTCATCCAATGGACGCGGATCACGGGCGAAATCGGCGCGCTTGATATTCACCCTTCCCTGAGACGTAAAGAGCGTACCGTTGCGCGCGTTGCGTGTTGGAAGGACACAGTCAAACATATCGAAGCCGGCGCGCACGGCGTTAACGATATCTTCGGGTCTGCCCACGCCCATCAGATAACGCGGCCGATCCTCAGGCAACAAACCAACCGTGTAGGCGCCGATGGCATGAAGCATCGCCTCACTTTCGCCGACTCCCAGACCTCCCACCGCGAAACCTTCAAACGGCATGAGGCTCATCTCGCCGGCACACCAGCGACGCAGATCTTCATGCATCCCACCCTGTATAATGCCGAACAGCAACTGATCTTCTCTACCGCGTGCTCTCAAGCACCGCTCAGCCCATCGAAGCGTCCGCTCGGTCGAAGTCCGCACGTAATCACGGCTGGCATCGTGGGCAATGCATTCATCAAACATCATCGCGATGTCGCTACCTAAGGCTGCTTGGATTTCCATCACTTTTTCGGGTGTCAGCATGTGAGACGAACCGTCCATATGCGATTGGAAGCGCACACCCTCCTCGGAAATCTTGCGCGTAGCCGCGAGGCTGAATACTTGATAACCGCCGCTATCAGTCAGGATCGGGCCATCCCAACCCATGAACTTGTGCAGACCGCCTAACTCCCGAATTAAGCCCGCGCCCGGACGTAAGTAGAGGTGGTAGGTATTGCCAAGCAAGATCTGACAGCCCATTTCCTTTAAATCTCTGGGCAACACCGCTTTCACCGTCCCCTGCGTACCGACCGGCATAAAGCAAGGAGTCTCGACCACCCCGTGAGCGGTTACCAAGCTGCCCAAACGGGCTTCGGTTGTCGAGTCCTTTTTAATAACCGTAAAATGATCAGCCATACATCCAGTCGAGAAGGCAGGTCTATTAAAGTAAAGAGTAAAAAAGATTATACCGAAATCAATTTAGACAATCTCTACACATCCGCCTGACGCCTATCGCTTTCTTTATAAAACCAACATCGCATCGCCATAACTGTAGAACCGGTACTGCATCCTGATCGCCTCAGCGTATGCTTTTCGCACCAACTCCAGCCCGGCAAATGCAGTCACAAGTATCAGGGGAGTGGAACCCGGCAAGTGAAAATTCGTAATTAAGGCGTCGATAACCCGAAAAGGGTCACCTGGACGTATGAAAAGTCGCGCGATTCCTTCATCCGCCTCCACCCTGCCTTTTTGCAATGCAATCCATTCGAGGGTGCGCGTGCTGGTCGAGCCCACCGCCACCACCCGGCGACCGCTCTGCTTGGCGCGGTGAATCCTAGCCGCTGCCTCAGCCGGAAGAATATAACGCTCTCCTTCCATCAGGTGATCTTCGACCTGCGCGCTCCGCACCGGTTGGAAAGTACCTGGCCCAACGTGCAGCGTCAACAGAGCCCGGTCGATTCCTCTCACATTTAACCTGTCGAACAACTCCGGAGTAAAGTGAAACCCAGCGGTCGGAGCCGCAATGGCTCCCGGATTGGCCGCGTATACGGTTTGATAGCGTTGCCAATCCAAAGCCATCGCTTTGCGCTGGCGCCGCACATAGGGCGGCAAAGGCGGCTCTCCAAGCGCGTCTAATCGCGCCTTGATGTCACCGCTGTGACCAAACTCCAATCCGAAGCGGCCACGCCCCATGTCGCCGATCACCTGCGCGATCATGTCGCCGAAAATGATTCGGCTTCCGACCTGAGGTTTTTTGGCCGCGTCGATTAACGCGATCCAGAGACTTCGTTGATCCGGAAAACGCTCCAGCAACAGCACTTCGACCTTGCCGCCGCTCTCCTTGGCGCCGCGGAGCCGAGCCGGAAAAACTTTGGTATCGTTGAGGACGATCAAATCGCCGGCATCGAGAAAATTACCCAACTCGGAAAAGACCGTATGGATCAGCTCACCGGTCGCCCTCCGGACCACGAGCAAGCGAGAATCTTCCCGATTGCGGCTGGGAAAGGCGGCAATAAGAGATTCGGGCAACTCATAGAAAAACTCCCGGAGATCCATAACGATATGATTTTAGTTGATACGCCTTGGCAACCTCATGCCAAGGCAGATCTCTCAGTCTCAGATTCACCGGCGCTTGTTAACGGGCTAAAAACGTCACACGATGACGCCGGCTGACTTGCACCATTAGGTCTGGTCGTTTCTCTTAAGGAACGGCGTCAATAGATCGATCGGCACGGGGAAGATCGTTGTAGAATTCTTCTCTGAGGCGACCTCGACGAGGCTCTGTAGAAACCGGAGCTGTAAGGCCATGGGTTGTTTTCCGATTACTTCGGCGGCGTCCGCTAGTTTCTGCGACGCTTGGAATTCACCGTCCGCATGAATCACTTTAGCGCGCCTTTCCCGCTCCGCCTCCGCCTGCTTAGCCATGGCTCGCTGCATCTCCTGCGGCAGGTCGATATGTTTGAGTTCGACTAAAACCACCTTGATGCCCCAGGGATCGGTCTGTGCATCGAGGATTTCCTGAATCCGGTTATTGATCCTCTCGCGTTCGGCGAGCAATTCATCCAGCTCCGCTTGGCCGCAAACGCTCCGCAGCGTCACCTGGGCAAGCTGGGAAGTGGCAAAAAGGTAGTTCTCCACCTCCCGCACGGCTTTATTCGGCTCCAGCACTCTGAAATAGAGCACGGCATTCACCTTCACCGAAACGTTGTCTCGGGTGATCACGTCCTGCGGGGGAATGTCCATCGTTACTGTGCGCAGATCCATCTTGACCATCTTTTCTATGCCCGGGATGATGTAGATCAACCCCGGTCCACGCGACCCTACCATGCGGCCGAGACGGAAGACGACACCTCGCTCGTACTCCTTCAAAATCTTAATGCCGCTGATAATTGCGGCAATGACGATAATAAGAAATGTGATCGGAACGCCCAAGCCAAACATATTTATATCCTCCGCTAAATCACGACGCGCGTTCGGGAAGCCGCTTCACCTTCAGATTCATGCCGTCGTAACCGACGACTTGGATTCTTTCGCCCACATCGATTTCTCCATCTGCTTGGGCATTCCAGTATTCGCCATGGACAAATACTTTGCCTGAGGGACTTAACTTTCGTCGCACTTCGCCGATCTCGCCCAGTAAGCCTTCCATACCCATCGTCGGTCGAATTTTCTGCGAGCGAAAGACCAGATAACTGATCGCAAAAATAAGCGAGGCCATTGTCGCTACGGCGGTAATAATGATCGAACGATCGATGCTCAAGTCCGAATTGGGTGTATCGAAAAGCAGAAAAGATCCCAAGGCCAGGGAAATCACTCCACCGATACCGAGAATTCCGAAACTTGGCATAAACGCTTCACCGATCAAAAGTCCGATGCCAAGAACAATCAGAATCAACCCCGCGTAGTTAAACGATAGAAGTTGCAACGAAATTAATGCCATGATCATACAGAGAGCGCCGGCCACTCCCGGGAGCAGAACCCCCGGGTTCGAAAACTCCATGTAAAGCCCTAGAATACCCGCCATGAGCAGCATGTACGCGATGTTCGGATCAGCAATGGCGTTGATGATCCGCTGTTTGAGGCTCATCTCATGGCGCACAACGCTAGCCCCCTTTACCGAAAGCGTCGTCATACGGCCGTCCAGGTCTACTTTGCGGCCGTCGGCTTGTCTCAGTAAATCATCGATATCCTTGGCGACGATGTCGATGACATTTTTCTTAAGCGCGTCGGTTTCAGTGATGGCAACGCTACGACGAACCGCCTGAATGGCCCATTCGGTATTGCGGCCGCGCTTTTGCGCGATGGTCTCGCTAAAGGAGGCGGTGAAGTTTTCGATCTTTTCACCCATCACTCCTTTAACTTCCTGCCCTCCGCCGGCCACCGGATGAGCCGCACCGATATTGGTTGCCGGCGCCATAGCTGCGACATGCGCCGCCATAGTTATGAAGACACCCGCCGATCCGGCGCCGCTGCCGCTCGGAGCCACATAGACCATGATCGGCACCTGCGCGCTGAGCATGTCCTTCACGATGGTTCGGGTGGAACTGAGCAGGCCGCCGGGAGTGTCGAGCTGAATCAGCAGCGCGCGTGCTCCGCTGGATTTCGCCCGTCCGATGCTCTCGCGGATAAAATCATCGACAGCCGGATTGATGGAACCATCGATCACAATCAAATCGACGTGCGGCGCTGAGGAGTCCTTTGTCTGCGCCATCACGGACAATCCGGCGGCCATCAACGATAAAAAGAAAAAGATCCTAAGCGTTTTCACCTTGCATCTCTTTCATCACCTTTTTGATATCCTCCCATACCAGCTTCTTGTCCGCCGGATTGCGCAACAGATAGGCGGGATGGAAGGTTGGCATTAGTTTAATTCCAAGGTAAGTATGCCAGTTGCCGCGCAGTCGCGTGATCGGAACTTTGCTCTGGAGTAAAGTTTGCACGGCAAATTTGCCCAACCCAACGATAACCTTGGGACGAATAAGATCGATTTGCTTCTTCAAAAAAGGCTCGCACGAAGCCACTTCGTCGGGTTCCGGATTGCGGTTTTCCGGCGGTCGGCACTTCACCACGTTAGCGATATAAACATCTTCTCGCCGCAGGCCCATACCTTTAGTAATGATATCGGTAAGAAGCTGCCCGGCCCGACCGACAAAAGGCTCTCCCTTGAGATCCTCATCCCGTCCCGGACCTTCGCCGACAAACATCAGCTCGGCTCTTGGATTGCCCACGCCGAACACCAAGTGCGTGCGGCCTGAACACAATTTGCAGAGCCGGCAATCGCCGATGACCTCGCGGAGTTCGTCGAGATCCTGCGCCGAATCTAGGCTAGCCCGACGTGAGAGCCGTTCGTCGCCGCTGCCTGTAGTCGCTGGCTTAGTTTGAGTAGATTTTGATGTCATCTCCGGGAGATTACCTTGAGGCAAGAACTGAACTCCCATCCGTTGCCGCCGTTGCAAATGACGACGCAAGGAAATCACCAGCGTTGCGAGTTCTTCACAGTCACCGGGGACATGTGGACTGAATTCCTTCACGCAAAAGATCTTAACACCGGACACTTGCAGGTATCAATAAGAGAAAAGGTTGGCTTTTTGGAGAGAGATCCTGCCTCTAATGCCTTAGGGTAAGAAGATAATCGAATATAAGGTCCGCCACTTCATCTTTACTCATTAACGGCAGCGAGCGGATAGCGCCACCACGATCAATGATCGTTACAATGTTCGTATCGCCGTCAAAACTGCTCCCCTCTTTCGTTACATCGTTTGCGATAATCATGTCGAGATTTTTTGCGTGTAGCTTTTTCTGAGCATTGGCGGTCAGATTTTCGGTTTCTGCCGCGAATCCGATTAATAACTGCCCGTTTTTCTTTTCCCCGAGCTCTTTGAGAATGTCGGGGTTCGGTTCCAGGCGCAGATCGAACGGCTTTTTGTCACGCTTGATCTTCTGCTGTGAAAACCCAACCGGATGATAGTCGGCTACCGCCGCGGCCATAATCACGGCGGTACACGTGGCAAATTCATCGAGAACCGCATGGCGCATCTCAGCTGCTGTCGTCACTGGCATCAGCTTGACTCCAGCCGGCGGCTCAAGCGCTGTCGGACCGCTGATCAACAGCACTTCGGCGCCTCGGCGCGATCCGGCACGCGCTAGGGCATAACCCATTTTTCCTGAAGATCGATTGGAAATATAACGAACCGGGTCCAACGGCTCACGGCTGGGACCGGCGGTGATGAGCAGCTTTTCACCGAGTAAGTCTTTTTTTTTGATTAGGCCTCGAATCTGTTCGAGAATCGCCTCAGGATCAGGCAGTCTTCCTTTGCCTTCATAACCGCATGCAAGATAGCCTTCAGCCGGCTCGATGAGGTGATAACCCAGGCGACGTAGCTTACGCAGGTTCTCCTGGAGAACGGGATTTTCATACATGTGAATATTCATCGCCGGCGCGATGAGCACAGGCGCCTGCGTCGCCATAAGCACGGTCGTCAATAAATCATCGGCGATGCCGGCAGTAATCTTGCCGATAACATTCGCAGTCGCTGGCGCAATAACAAAAACCGCCGCGGAATCGGCTAAATTGATGTGCCCGATCTCCGATTCTTGGGTTAGATTAAAGGTTTCCGTAGCAACCGGTCGGCCAGAAAGCGTTTGGAACGTCAACGGAGCCACAAACTCCATCGCTCCACGCGTCATGATCACCTGGACTGGATAGCCTTCCTTTACTAACAAGCGCACTAGCTCGACAGCCTTATAACAGGCGATTCCGCCACTGACACCAAGAACTACGTTTGTTCGCTCGTTATCGGCCACGCATTAAAAATAAATTAATTATCAAGGGTTTGCAAACTTTGACTGGCTCGCCATGGCCGCCGGGGAACTACATTGCCAATCATACGCAACGTGTGCGGCTTGTTGTCTTCAAAAAAATTCGTAGTGCAAAACTCAAAAGCCGAGTAGAATTAGAGAACCCTTTAGGTTCCGGGTACTTCGTTAACTTGGCACAGCGTCGATGGCATGTTTTTGGCTTTAAATGCGCCCGTCACTATGCTCATAGGTCGATTCCGGACAAAAGCTTGACCAAAATAATGAGTTCCTGTAATTGAAATTAGGCAGAAGGAGCGAGGATGAAGAAAAGAAGCTGGGCACGTGCTCTACAGAATAACGTGGCCACATTGATAGCCGCGATGGCTCTATTGGGGCTCGAAGCGAGCTACGTCGATGCCTTTGAGATCGAGGAAAGCAGCCCGGTCGTAACTCGTTCGGTTGGATTAGAAGCGCTTGCTGCATCATCGGTCGTGGACGCCGAGCCGCGCCAGGGAACGGAAGTGGCGGAAAGTTCGGTACCGGGCGATGATTTCGAATATGATCCCTTTGAAGGCTTCAACGAAAAGATGTTCTGGTTTAATCGGGAGGTGCTTGATCGTTTCCTGCTAAAACCGGTTGCTACCGCGTGGGATTTTGTGCTCCCGAACCCTGTTCAGCGAGGGATCTACAATATTTTCGATAACCTTGCGGTGGTGCGACGGGTGGTCAATAATACGCTACAGCTAAAACTCACCGGAGCCGCTACGGAAGTCGCTCGCTTTACCATCAACAGCACAGTCGGACTTGTCGGATTCTTCGATGTTGCCCGAGACGCTTTCGGTATCCAGCAGAAAGATGAAGATACCGGCCAGACTTTCGGTGTTTGGGGAATTGGTCCCGGTCCGTATTTGGTTCTACCTTTTCTGCCGCCACTGACAATTCGCGATACTATCGGATACGCTTTTGATACGGCGATGACTCCTTATATTTATTTTATTCCGTGGTACGCTAACACCGGCGCCACGGCCACGAGCACGGTCAATGAAAGGTCGCTCAACCTTGATCGGTTCGAGCAAGTCGCGGAATCCACGGTCGATCTTTACGGCGCAGTGCGTAACGCCTATCTGCAGAGACGGGCCGCGGCAATCCGACAGTAACGCTGGGGGGATTGAAGCCGGCCTTGCAGAGCTTCAAACCCTCGCCATCACCCGCCTCGTCGCCATCTCTCCTGCGGAATTGAAGCGTCATCGCACCCGGACGCATGATTTGCCGGTATTTGAAAGTAACGTCGAATGTTTCGGAACCGCCACAGGATCCGGCAGGGGGAGGAAGCCGAACGGGATCATCCAATGCTGCGGCAAAGTTATCCGCCAGGAGGGCCGCACTATTGACAATACACGACTGGTTGATTAAAAAAATAAGCCCTCCTTAATCACTTGAAAACCTCAGAGGAGAACTTCGAAAAGATGCCAAGGACTAAAAAGAAAACCCCGGGACGACCGGCCAAAGACCGAACTCACGATTACATCGACGACGGCAGTCACGATGAAATCGATGACGAGGATCTTCCCAGTGATGAGGCAGGACGACGCAAGATAAAGCGAAATTACGAAGAGCTGTTGGGAATTCGCATCGAAAAGCTTAAGGGGAGAGTTCTTAATCGGGAAAAGATCAACAAAAGCATTGATGGGCTCTATTTCATCTGCTTCGAATGCAAAAAAATCTGCCACAATCTCGATGAAGGTTGGGTAGAAGAGGTGACCACCCAGCACAACTTTTGCGCTACCTGCGCGAAGGTTAAAGGCATTCGTACTTCAGCCGCCTAGACAATCCATTTTCACACGGCGCATAAAGCTGCGCAGCTCCGCGGGCAGCGGCGAGTCAACTCCGAGGATTTCGCCGCTCGCGGGATGAGCGAATTCCAAGCGACAGGCATGTAAAAAATGGCGTTTGAGAGTCAAACTCTCGCGGTCCGTACCGTAGAGCGCATCGCCAACGATGGGATGACCGACGGCGGCGAGATGGACGCGGATCTGATGGGTAACGCCGGTTTCCATTGCGACTTCTAAAAGGCTCATTTCCCCATTGGTCGCCAGTTTGCGAAAGCGCGTCAGAGCTCGCCAGCTTTTTAACGGTTTTTGATCAGTTTTGGAATCCTTGCGGACTTGCATCCGGGCTTTGTCGCTCGAGTCATGAGCAAGGGGAATGCTGATGGATCCGGACGGCGCAGCGTCACCCCAGACCAACGCCCAATATTCTTTCTTGATTTGGCGGCGACGAAATTGCTCGCGCAGGTACCCAAACGCTTGTTGGTTCTTTGCCACCAGCAGCAGCCCCGAAGTTTCTCGGTCCAGCCGGTTCACTAAACCCGGCTCCCATCGACTGTTGCCGATGCAAGATAGCTCAGGACGCCAGGCGATGAGAACATTTGCCAACGTATCGCGATCTTGTCCGGAGAACCCATGCGTCGCCATGCCGGCCGGCTTATCCACCACTAAAATCTCGGTATCCTCATAGACAATCGTTAAATAAGAATTTTGCGCCGCAACCGGCTGCTCAGCCAGCCAATGCTCTGCGCCATCGAAGGTGACAATGTCACCCTCATTCAATCGATCACCCTTTTTCGCCGACCGGCCATTTACCGAAAAAGCGTTCTCGGCAATCGCTTGGGCCGATTCTCGCCGTGAAAGATGCGGCAGGCACTGGCGCACAAACGTCTCCAGCCGGACTCCGGCTTGGTCCTCAGTAGCTTTCCATCTTGCTCTCTCCTTAGAGCCTTGAACCGACATCATCCCTCCCGTACTATAGGCGAACTCGCAGACCGACAGCTAAACATGGAACAAAAATTTTACAGTGTCATCATCGCCGGCGGCAAAGGAACACGCTTTTGGCCGCTTAGCCGTTCCCTGCGTCCCAAGCAACTGCTCAAGCTCTTTGGGCCAAAGAGTCTCGTTGACGAGACCGCGGATCGGGTGCTTTCCATGAGTGGCAGCGATCAAACTCTCATTGTCACGGTAGCGGAACAGCTTGATGCTCTGCGCAAAGAGTTGCGCGCGCTTCCACGCGGAAATTTTCTCGCCGAGCCGGAGGCAAAAAATACTGCGCCGTGCATCGGCCTGGCGGCGCTGGAAGTCATGAACAGAGACCCGAATGCCGTGATGATTATTTTGCCCGCCGATCACTGGGTTGCCGACGTAGCCGGTTTTCGCCGCACGCTTAGGGCCGCAGCCAAACTGGCGGTTCGTTACGATCACCTGGTTACCATCGGTATACAACCCGGCTATCCTGAAACCGGCTATGGCTACATTGTGAAAGGTAAAGCACTGGATGGCGGCACCCAATCCGGGGCCTATGAAGTAAAAAGATTTAAAGAAAAACCGATTCCGAAGATTGCCCGGCAATTGATTCGCCAGGGTTCTCTCTGGAACGCCGGAATTTTCGCGTGGAAAGCTTCTACTTTGTTGGCGCTCATGCAGCGGTACCAGCCGGCCATTCACCATGGTTTGGCTGTTATCGGGAAGGCCGGCAACGGCAAATCACTGGCCAATCCGAGCCGAAAACTTCGCACGGTCATAAGCCGAGAATATAAAAAAATGCCCAGCATTTCTATCGATCACGCGGTCTTGGAAAAAGCCGGTTCGGAAGGCAAAGTTGTGACACTGGAAGCCAATTTTGGTTGGAGTGATGTAGGTAGTTGGGCAGCGGTGCACCGGATGTCGTCGCGGGATGCGGCCGGCAACGCCGGCAATGGCAAATGGTTGGGACTCGGCGCGAAAAATTGCTTTATCCATGCCCCGGATCGGTTAGTGGTGCTCTTGGGGATGCAAGATGCCATCGTCGTCGATACCCCGGACGCGTTGCTCGTCGGCGATCTCAAAAGGTCGCAAGAAGTGCGCGAGTTAGTCGATGAACTAAATAAGCAAGGCTACGGCTCTTACACAGTCAAATGAGCTCCATTGCGATAACGATCCCGTCCTTGTGAACTCAAATTATCCCAAAGGCCCGCTGTGCCAAGACGAATCGGTTGTTCTTCTCGACCGTAAAGATCGAGAGTATCTCGCTCGGCTCGACCGAAACCGGCCGATTGCGATTCGCGGTGGCAAGATCGCCGTAGAGCAACTCATCGGTCGCCAAGAAGGTTGCGTCGTTCGTTCTTCGGTTAATGAACCGTTTTTGGTTTTTCGGCCGAGCCTGCCGCAATTGATTCCCAACTTACCGCGCAATGCACAGGTCATTTACCCCAAAGATCTTGGGCCGATTCTCATTTGGGCGGACATCTTCCCAGGGGCGCGCGTGATCGAAGCCGGCGTCGGCGCCGGCGCTCTTAGCATGACCCTGCTGCGCGCCATTGGCGGCACGGGAGAGCTCGTTAGCTACGAAATCCGCGAAGATTTCGCCGACATGGCGCGGAAAAATATCAGCAAATACTTCGGACCGGCGCCGAACTGGACGTTGAAGATTGGCGATGTTGGAACTGATCTCGTAGAAACCGATATCGACCGTATCGTCCTGGATTTACCGGAACCTTGGGTGGTTATTGAAAGCGCATGGAAAGCGCTTAAACCCGGCGGGATCTTACTGAGCTATTTGCCGACGGTGATACAGGTAAAAAGCTTGGTCGACGCGCTACGCGAAGATAAACGTTTTGCCTGTATCGAGACGATGGAAACGCTAATGCGCTTTTGGCATATCAAGGGCATGAGCGCGCGCCCCCAACACCGCATGATCGCTCACACCGGCTTTCTCACCGCGGCCAGACGCCTGGCCGAGGGTGAAAAAGATATTCCCCGAGCCCCCTGATCCAATTGGACCGGAAACTCGGGGAAAAGTTCTCTGCAACCGTTCCCTTATCGTAAATTCTTGAATAACGTCGGTTAAGGCTTGGCCCAAAGCTGAATATAGTTCATCTCCGGGTCGAAAAAGTAAATCGCTTTGCCCGTCGGCCGCACGACCGGCTCGTCGATGAGCACCTTCACGCCCGCCTTCTTGAGCTCATCGGCCGCCTTATCGAAATCTTCCGAGCTGACTTCGAGCGCGATGTGCGACGTTCCGTCATCGAAATCGCCCCGATCGATAGGCTTTGGCCGCTGGAACAGAACTAAACACATGCCGTCTTCCATAAAGAGTCGGGAAATTTCCGGGAACATGCCGTAAACATTCTTATAGGGACCGCCGCTTTCGGTATCGAATCCAACTTTCGTACATTTCATTCCCAATACATCGGTGTAAAACTTGGTTGCCCGCTCGAGGTCGTTGCACGGCAACCCGATATGGTAGATCTGCTTGATTTTCATGAAATCACCTCCTTCATGTCATATTTGCTATACTGCAACCGGCGCTGGGTTTTCAATAGGGCATGGCGGCACGCAAACGTGGTTAACTTCGAAGTGCGACTTAGCTTGACAGAGCCACACTGAGAAGTCTAAAGATGCCCAAGGGGGAAATCTGCCGCCAAATGATTGGCGGTTTGTTAGCAAGCCCAGGGACCGAAGTTAAATCTTTGCCTACAGGAGCAGGATCGTACAAGAAATTCTAACGCTGGCGCAAGGCCGTATCCCTTCAGCCATGCCTTAGGCGAATTTGCAACGTTCCGGTCTCGCTTGACCTGGGAATCAATTATGGCTTCCTTTATTAAAGCTCGTGACGTCTCTCTGGTCTTCAAATCCAAAGATCGACAGCCGGTTACGGCCCTGAGCAACTTCAGCCTCGACATTGCCCACGGCGAGTTCGTCAGCATTGTCGGGCCGTCGGGTTGCGGTAAAAGTTCGTTCCTCAATATCCTCTTAGGGCTCATCAGACCAGGCAACGGTGAAATCCATTTGAACGGCACCCGCATTACGGGTCCCGGCCAAGAACGCGCGATGGTCTTTCAAGAGTTTGGGCTGCTCCCTTGGCGAACCGTGACCGCCAACGTGGAACTCGGACTTGAATTAAAAGGCATTGCGCCAGCGCAAAGAGCGGAACGGGCAACCGAACTGATCAAGTTGGTTGGATTGACAGGCTTCGAAAGCCACTATCCCCATGAGCTTTCCGGCGGCATGAAACAGCGCGTCGGCTTAGCTCGCGCGCTGGCGACCGAACCCGAAGTATTGCTTATGGACGAGCCCTTTGCCGCCCTGGATGCGCAAACGCGCGACCTGATGCAGATGGAATTGCTGCAAATCTGGGAACGCACCAAAAAGACAGTGCTGTTCGTGACTCACAGCATCGAGGAGGCGGCCTACCTTTCGGACCGAGTCATCGTCATGACCGCAAGACCCGGCCGTACCAAAGACATCCTCAAGATCGATCTACCGCGGCCAAGAGATTACGAGATGCGGCTTACGCCCGAATTCAACGATCTGAAGTTGCACATCTGGGAAGTGCTGAAAGAAGAGCTGACCTCCCGGGGCTAGACATGGCGGCAAGAGAATACTTCACGGAACATCGCCGGCTTTGGCTCGGCCTCTGCTCCTTTTTTTTCCTTGTCGCCGCCTGGGAGCTGGTGCTGACGTATATCGTTCCCGTGAACCCTTTCTTTTTCACCAAACCATCGCTCATCGCCGATGCCTTTAAGGAACAAATCCAAAGCGCCAAATTGTGGCACGATCTGGCGGTCAGCAGCCAGGCATTCCTATGGGGCTTCAGTTTTGCCGTCATCGTCGGCATCCCAGTGGGCCTGGTCATGGGTTGGAGAAGGAGAGTCGAATACTCTCTCGATCCTTTCCTGACCGCACTCTACGCCAGCCCTCTGGTCGCGCTGGCGCCGTTGTTCATCATTGTCTTTGGCGTCGGCGTGCTCGGAAAAGCCGCTCTGGTCTTTTTGCTTGCGGTTTTCCCTTTCGTCTTCAACGCTTTTGCCGGAGTCAAGTCGACCGACTCACTGTTGATCAACGTCATCCGATCCTTCGGCGGCAGGGAGAAGGACCTTTACTTGAAGGTGATCCTGCCGAGCACTATGCCCTACATCATCGCGGGAGCACGACTCGCCATTGGCCGCGGCCTGGTGGGAATCATCGTCGGTGAGTTCTACGCTGCATCTGAAGGAATCGGCTTTGCCATCTTGCAAGCCGGCGACACCTATCGTCTGCCGGATATGTTCGTCGGCATTATTATCCTGTCTCTGATCGCCGTCGGGTTGACCGAACTCATGCGCAAGCTCGAGCTTATGGTCGCGCCGTGGCGCGCGAGCGACGAGGCGCGCTGATGAAGCTTAAGAATTTTTACACCGAGCACGAGTCCTTCATCCTGGGAACGGGTTTTATCGTCTTCTTGCTCATCCTGTGGGAAAGTATCCCTCTCTGGTACACCCTGCCGAAAGGGATGGCGCTTTTTTTTACAACGCCGTCGGACATTGCCGCCGCATTCCATCGGCTGCTCCTCAACGGCGAGCTCGAAAAACATTTTTACGTCAGTGCGATCGCATTTCTAGCGGGCCTAGGACTGTCGATCGTCGTCGGTCTGCCTCTGGGACTCGTCATGGGAAGGTCCGCAACCCTGGATGCCTTGCTGGATCCTTATGTGACGGCGTCCAATGCGACTCCGCGTATCGTGTTCTTGCCGCTTTTAATTCTCTGGTTCGGTATCGGCATCTGGTCGAAAATCGCCATCGTCTTTGTCGGAGCCGTGTTCCCATTGCTGATCAACACCTATGTGGGCGTCAAAAACGTCAACCAAGTTCTGGTCAACGTGGTAAGATCTTTCGGCGCCAGCGAATGGCAGCTGATGAAAATCGTGGTTCTGCCCAATTCGGTGCCGTACATCATCGCTGGACTAAGGCTCGCCATCGGCAGAGCGATACTTGGAGTGGTCGTCGGAGAGTTCTTCGGCTCGAGCCAAGGCTTGGGCTACATGATCGCGTCCGCCGCCACGAACTATAAGGTGGACGTCGTCTTCGTCGGCGTCGCCATCTTCATGGCGCTTTCCGTGATCCTCACCCTCGCCGTCAAACAACTGGAATCCCGCCTCGCGAGCTGGCGCCCGGAAACGGCAAAGACGTTTTGAAAATTCTGTCTGAACGTTTGACCTCAGGCGTCATTTTAGCGATTGGTCTGAAGCACAGCGGTTAGGCCCAACACGCCTTAACGCAAGCCCGACCCACACCGTAGGTGTTAGGTGTTCTCTTTGTACTCCCTGAAGCCATCAAGCAATTGCCGGAATGAGGTGGGTTTGTATTTCTCAAAGCTCTCTTCGTCCACGTAAACAAAGTCATAGCTCACATTCGACTGCACCCGGTTGATGTCCTCGCACCATTGCCGCAGCCGTTCCATCTTGAGTGGCACGTCCAGGTCTTCCTGCCCTTTAGTTTCGGCAATGACAATTCGCCTGTCGGATAGCTTGATCAGAAAATCGGGATAGTAGTTGGAAATATCGCCATCCGCGTTCACGTAATCCAACTTGAAATGCACCGCCA
>WHTF01000060.1 GCA_009379725.1 Deltaproteobacteria bacterium | reverse complement strand
CTGCAGAGCGCCACGTCGGTCTCCGGCCGATCGGTAAGAGCGTGAAGAAAAAGCGTGGGATAGAGCACCTGCACGTCGACCCGCAGCTCGTCCATATGGCGTACGCGTGCATCGACGTCGAGAAGCTCGCGCGTCGCTTTCACCGTTCCAGTTCTCTTGTCATCGCGCCAGCGCCGGAGTCGGATGTTGCCATCGATGACCCACAGGCGGTGCGGCCGGGCGTCGCCCGGCGCCGTCGCGCCTCCCGGATCGAGCGTGAGCGGCTTGAATCGCCGTTCACTGTCATCGAGGTATTCCCAGGTCGCTTCCGATTCGTCTACATGCGCGTCGACGTCTATGCGAGGCATGATTCCTCCTTTGGCGCTCATCAATGCGCCTTTGGGGCCTGGCCTAACATTCTTATCGATCTTGGGAGGAATCAAGAGTGACAGGCTCGCATAGATGAATGAAGGAGCCCGAAGAATATTTGTATTCACGCATGCAAGCCCAGACCCTGTCTGTCCTCTCCACTGGCCCAACCAACTCACTAATTCACTTGTCCACTAACTCACTTACACCTTACTACGGCTTCCAGCCCACCTTGTTTAACTGCTGAGCGGCGTCGCGGGCGAAACTGAAATCGTACGCTTTGGCGATCGGCACCGCTTCTTTGGCATTGACCACTTGGCGGATGATGTCGAGATCGTTTTTCTGCGCTTCTTCATCCACGGTGCCGTTTTGCGTGAAAGTGCCGATCAGGTCGTCGTAGACGCGCGTGGCCTGCTGGCGCGAGACGCCGGAAAATTTTACCAGCGCTCCAACTGTCCCCTCTTTATCCTGGCGGATATAGCGTAACGCCTTCAGCGTCCCCCGGACGAATGCGCCGACCAGTTTGGGGTTTTCCTTAATGAGCTTGTCGGTGGTCGCCAAAGTGCCCCAGGAATTCTTCACTTCGTTGCCGAAAAAGAACATCTCGCGCATTCCTTTATCGAGTCCGATGTACCTCTGTTCCACACTCAGCACCGCGGCATCCATGGCGCCGGCAAGCAGAGCCGGCAGTTGATTGCCTTGCCCGGCATCGAGATAGACCACGTCCTTGTTGCCATCGAGGCCATGTTTAGTAAGGATCTGCTTGAGCATGAAAGTCGCGATGGCCGCCACTCCCGTGGTGGCAATTTTTTTACCCTTGAGCTCTTGAGGACTGGTGATGTTGGGACGGGTCAGAAGCCATTGAAGCACACGGTCGTTGGTCGCGACCACTACCTTCAACGGCGCATTCGCCCTGGCGATGCTCACCAGGGCGCTCGTTCCCGCGCCGGTAAACTGAACATCTTCCCCCATCATGGCCTGAATGCTGGTTGTCGGGGCAATGTAGATCACCCGCAAGTCGATCCCTTCCTCTTTCATGTAGCCCTTCTCCTTGGCAACCGGGTAGATCACCATCTGGAAGCTCTTGGCCGGGATCGCCATGTTGACGGTCTGCAGCGATTGAGCGGAGCTGAAGTTAGGCGTGAAAAGCAGCGCGTATAACGCTACCGCGGCAATGAATAACCGGCTGTTCCATCTTGGAAGCGCGACTACTGTTTGTGAGTTTTCCATGTGTGTCTCCTGAGCGGTCACGGCACCCTCACCCTTCCCTCTCCCTCACGATGAGGGAGAGGGTTCCAGAAAGGATGACGAATATTTCTAAGACTAGATTCAATTTAGAGGATAGAGAAGCTTTGGATTATCGAAAAAGATCTTGTCGGTGAGCGCACGTGGAATATCTTCCCGGGCGCGCATCGCGGCCACGAGCTGGCGCTCCTCGGAAGGATCCTGATGTCCGTAGTCCGAGCCGATCAGGAGATGATCTTCGCCGGTATATTGAGCGATATAGCTCACATCCTCATCCGCTTCGCAGGCGACAAAGATTCGGTACTCGCGAAACATGTCTTGGTCCGAAGAAAATTTCCATTTCTCGCGGAACAATCTTTTTATGATATGCATCATGAACGGCACCCAACCGGCGGACGCTTCGATGAAGCCGAATTTCAGGCGCGGAAACTGCTCCGGAATCTTGTTGGCAATCAGGTCGCGGAACGCGAACAGCGGCTGCACACGGCTGTGACCAAAGGTGTGATTGCGCTCGACATCGAAGAGGTTCAAAAACAGCGGGCAGCCCGCGCCGGTGTGGATCAAAATCGGCAGATCGGTATCGCTCGCCGCCTGATAGATCTGATTGAAGTAAGGACTATCGAGCGTCCTCTGTCCTTCGATACCGCGAAAGAAAACTCCCACAGCGCCGTTATCTTTGCCCCATTTGATCTCTTTCACCGACTCTTCGACCGAGTGTAGCGGCGGCACGACGACCCAACTGATGCGGCCGCCAGACTTCGCGCATGCCTGGGCGAGGAATCGGTTGTAAGCGCGCGCCATCGCCACATCCAAGACTACGTCGTCGGTGATGTAGATGAGAAACAAGGTCGGGAATATTACCTGCTTATCGACACCGAGCTTGTCCATGTCCTTCAGCCGACCCGGAATATCGGTCATCTCCCGATACGGCAGATGAATATCGCCTCTGGACAGCTCGTGCTTCGACGCGGACGGCGTGATCAGGCGGAAACTGCCCTTCCCGTTCGGTTTGGGAAAGATATTGCCGTCGATCAGCCAGAAAGCATTACGCAGCCCGTACAAGGTATCTTCCGGGGCTTTCAGCAGCACCGGCCGCCGGTGATACATCTCTTTGTCCATCATGCCCCACATCGCCTCCGACTCGGAAATATGGGTATCCGCATCGATTATACCTGCCATAGGTTCCTCCTTGTTTAATTTTAATATGTAGCTGCTAAAGGTTCTTGTTCAACCGCGCCTGCGGCGCTATTCAAAAGTTCAATAGTTCAAGGTCAGAGGCGCCAATTTTTTCTGTCGTTGAACCGTTGAATAGGCGCGTATGGGGCGCCGGTTGAACTGTTGAACGGCTGTTGCTGTTTGTCACGCCAAGTTACTCCCGCAACGCTCCCGGCACAATCCAATCGGCAGCGATCTGCCTGGCGCCCCCCGGCGTGGCCGGCGCAACCTGGGCGACGAGTTTTTCCAGGTGCTTGAAGTCGACGGCCAGCCGGTCACCCATGCAAATCAGATAATCGTCAAAGGTTTTACCTGCGAGTTCCGGCGAATGACCGAACCTGATTTTTAATAGGCTCATGGTCTCGTCACGATGACTCAGTAAATAACCAACGCCTTCGCGATGCGCTTCGATAAAGCTGGCGAAGTCCTTTGCGCGCTCCTGTAATAGCGACGTCGTCGTTTCAATTGTTATCGGCAAAGGGTCATCGACGATATCGGACCCTCCTTCAATTCTGTTGAAACCGTCTTTCTCGGCGATGAAGGCGTAAGGCCGCGGCAACCACGCCGCGTGCACCTGGCCGCGCATCAAAAGCCTAAACGCCTCCTGGTCACTGTCCGGCAATTGGAGGGTCACATTCTCTCCCAGCTTGAGTCCGGCTCGCTCCTGGAACAGGCGGGCAAACGGCACGCCGCGCGCCGGACCTTCGCGGCAGCTCACCGATTTGTTTTTTAGTTCGCTCATCTCTTTGAGCGCCGCCGCGACGACCAAATAGTAAGAACAGCTATTCATCACACAGCCCAGTAATCGCGTGGTTTTGGTATCGAGAAAATGTTGCAGCGACGCCCGGCCGACCACCATCGAGATATGCGCAGCCCCGCTTTCGAGCTGCTGATAACGCGCCTCCGTGCCTTGCACGTGGCGCCAGGATACATCGAGTCCATGTTTCTTATAGATTCCCGCCTCGATAGATAGATAGCCCGACGGGTCGCGCGCAAACTTCCCATCGGTTCCTTCCAGATGTCCGTACATAACGTTGAGTCGTGCAAGGTCCATCGAGCCCTCCTCCACTTCATATACCTGTGTCCTTTCTCTATATTACGGTTAGGCGTCACAGACAAATCACCTAGCAAGACACTCTGTCTTGACAGTCCGTCCGGGGCCGGAATAAAGTCCTTCCAGAGCGGTCAATCAGTAAATCGTCTGCAGACTAGAAAGGGAGGTCACCATGGAACTTAAGAATGTTTTGGAATTGGCGAAAGAAAGAAAAAAAGGCCAACGGCGCATGGATCTTTTCCGGCGCGAGAATTTAGAGACCTGGATTCTATTTTTTCCTCCGGGAGACGTGCAAATAATGCACAACCACCCGTCGGATCGGACCTACTATGTCCTCACCGGCCGCGGCGTTATGAAAGGCCGGAATGAAACCCATGAGCTCTCAGCGGGCCAGATTATCAGCATCCCCGCCCATGAGTTCTATGAGGGATCGAATCCTTTCGATGAGCCGATGATTCTCTTGGGCAACAGCCACAAAGCCACGCCCGAAGATGTCGCCAAGGCCGGCGGGCAACGCAACGAAATCGACGACAAGACCGGCAAAAGAATTATTTACCAGCATGGCGGCGGCAGAGATATGGGCGTGCTGGCGGACTAGAGCCCAACATCTTATTGCAGTTCGACTGATGTCCGTTTTGTCATGAAGTCATGCCCTTTTTAGAGCCGTACTGAATTCGACTTTCACACCGGCCGGCGCGGCGTTTCGGCCGCACCGGCCGCCAATAATGGCTCGTTTATAGCCCACCGCCTTTGCACCGGGTTAACCGGCATTCTATGTTAGACCGTTTTCGGCATCTCGCACGCCCTCAACTGCTACTCGTCGGTATCACCGCCGCGGTAATCGCCTATCTCACCCTGGTTCCATTGGCCATGTTGCTTTACGGCAGCGTTAAAAGCGGCCCGCCCGGGGTTGCCGGCGAGCTGACACTCAAAAACTACATAGCGCTTTTTCAGAATTGGCGCTTGGGCAGCGCGCTACTTAATTCGCTGATTTTCAGCGCTGGTTCGAGCTTTCTGGCGTTTGCCGGGGGCCTGTATCTCGCCTGGATGACGGAACGAACCAACATCCCGTGGCGCGGAGCGATTTACACCTGCATCCTGGTGCCGATGATCGTGCCGGGCATTCTCACGACCGTGGGTTGGATCATCCTTTTCGGGCGCCGCTCCGGAGTCATCAATCTGTTTGCCACGCAAGTTCTCGGCCTCGATCAACCGCTTGAACTCAACAATATGCCTGGAATGATCTGGGTTCAGGGGACCGATGATATTCCGCTCGCGTTTCTGCTGCTAGCGGCGGCTTTCCGGTCCATGGACCCTTCCCTCGAAGAAGCGGCGATGGTCGCCGGCTCCGGCATCCTGCGAACAACGCTGCGGATTACGATGAGGGTCTTGTTGCCGGCGGTTCTCGCCGTCTGGATGATCAGCTTTGTCAGAGCGATCGAGACTTTTGAGGTCCCAGCGCTCATCGGCATGCCGGCGGGCATTCTCGTATTCGCTACCGAGGTCTACCTGGCTACCAAATCGGTGCCGACCGATTTCGGCCTGGCCAGCACGTTCGCCGTCGTTTACCTCGCGATCACAACGGTGGGAGTGGTGCTTTACTTGCGATGGACCGCAGCATCCGAGCAGTTTGCCACGATCACGGGCAAGGGCTTCCGTCCTACCACGTACAATCTCGGGCGCGGGCGCGTGCCGTTGGCGCTTGTCAGTCTGTTTGTGTGTTTGATCATGTTCATCCTTCCCGTTCTCGTGGTCCTTTGGTCGTCGTTCCTGCCTTTCTATATGGCTCCTTCAATTTCTGCCTTCGGCAGTTTAACTCTGGAGAACTACCGCGACCTGTGGAATTTACCGATGGTTCATCGCGCATTGTGGAACAGTTTTGTTCTGGGGATTTCCAGCTCGACGATTGTCATGCTGCTCACTGCCATCGTCGCCTGGATCATCGTGAGAACCAACTGGCGCGGCAAGGGCGCACTCGACTTTTTGGCTTTCAGCCCGATCGCGATGCCCGGACTGGTTTTGGGCATTGCGATTCTTTGGCTGTACCTCGTGCTTCCTGTACCGGTGTACGGAACTCTGTGGATACTTCTGATCGCCTACGTCACTCGATATCTTCCCTACGGCATGCGCGCCTGTTCATCGTCGATGCTGCAGATCAAAAAAGAGCTTGAGGAGGCGTCGGAGGCCAGCGGCGCAAAATGGTTGTCGACCTTCAGACGGGTCATCCTGCCTTTGCTGGCCCCCGGTTTCGTCGCCGGTTGGATCTACGTCATCACCCATTCTTTCCGCGAGCTGTCGACCTCCATCATGCTTTATCGTAGCGGCACTGAAGTGATCTCCATCGTGCTTTTCGAGCTCTGGGACGGCGGGCAGTACCCGCAACTGGCCGCTCTTGGCATGGTTCTGATCGCGATCCTCGTCGCCATCAGCTTAATCGCCCGGGCGATCGGCGCGCGCTACTCCATCGAGCAAGTGTGACCCCGTGAGGCGCCGGTTCAAACTCAAGGTTCAAAAGTTCAATGTTCAAAATCCGAATTCAGAAGGTTCGAGTTCAACCTTGAACGTTGAACCTTGTACGGGCAGCTACTTAAACTGTTTTCGAATCAGAATATCGTCCATCAACTTGTAGCCTTTGTCTTTCAACTCGGCCATCTTCTCGTGACCGATGACGACGGTCCGGGTACGCTTGTCCGAAAGCACATCGAGAATCTCCTGCCATCCCGCTTTGGCGCCTTTGCGAGTCGGTATGGTGCCGCCACCTTTGACTAAGGCGACAACGCCGTCTTCGCTGAGCAGGAAATCCATGAACAGCGCAGCGGCGTGCGGGCTCTTGGTGCTTTTGACGATACCCACATGGCTGCCCAACGATCCCGGCGTGGGATTGGGAAAAACCATGGCGATGGGGCATTTCTTTTCATGCTTCATTTGCATCACCCGCGGCGGATAGACTTCCACGGCAATCTTGGTTTCACCGCTGCAGAGAAGCTGCACTTGCAGAGTGTGGCCGCGCCGTGGTACCGCGCCGTTGCGCATCAGAGATTTCATGTACTCCGCGGTCTTGGCTTCGCCCCATTCCATCAGCCAAACGAATACCGCCTGTTCCGGTTCATTATCGATGATAATGTCGTTTTTCCACTTAGGGTCCAGGAGATCGGCATACCCTTTCGGGGCTTCACCGGGTTTCACCAGATTGGTGTTGTAGGCGATCACCGCCAGTGTGTAATCGGCAACGTACCAGCGCCCCTCCTTATCCCAGAATTGCGGTGCGAAATGCTTCTTTTCGGGAGAGTCGTAGCGCGCATGCACGCCGGCTTTCATCAGCTCGCCGATATTATCAAAATCGACTCCCACGACATCGGCCGGGAGCTTAGCGACGCGATGTTCGAGAAGGATCCGATCCAGCCCTTTCGCTCCTTGCAACCGCGAGTACTCCATCTTCACAAACGGATACCTTTTACTAAACCCATTGGCGACTTCCTGGATCGTTTCAAGCCCTTGATTGGAGTAAAGAACCAACCGGCCTTCTTTCTTGGCACCGTCTTCAAGTCTCTTTTGTCTTTCCTTGACCGGCAGCTTGTTGATCGCAGCCAGTGTTTCCTCGGCCGTTGCGGCGCGCGCCGCGGACGCTAGGCTTGCCGCAATCCATGCGGCGAACAGAAATAAACTAAGAATTTTCACAATCCTCATTGTGCAACTCCTTTGAAAGTACTGTGGACCGCAAGAAACGTCCGGACTGACTTCTATAGCCTAAAATCCTGGAATCTAGAAGGCTTTTGCTTTAGCCCCAGAGCAGCTTTGACTTTTCCAATCGACCCCTGCATATCTCAATCATTGTTTTCGCCGCAACGGATACTGCGGTTAAACCATCAGTTCCAAGGTCAGCTTAGTTTTCTTTCGTGCTTATGCTATCCTTGCATTCGCTCACTGAAATGAATAGCAAGCTTATCGAGTTAACCGAAGTTGCATCGTCCACATCCCGGCTCTTTTCTTTTATCAGCAAAAGACGTTTTAAGCTGTGGTTATTGTCAGGCCTGGCATTGCTGTTGCTGAGCGCCTGCGTTTACATCGAGTTTCAAACATCGATTGTCCAGTCCTGGATATTTACCCGCACCAACGAGCGGCTATCCTTTGAGCTGGTTGCCGGAGGGAGATCGAGTATCGCCTTTCCGCGGGCCGCGCCATTCGACGATCGCCGGGGATATTCGAAGCTAGCCGCTTTTCAGTCCCGCCTCCAAGCCCAGGGTTACCAGGTCAGCCGGCAGGCCCGGCAATCGGAGGCCATGGTGAACCTGATCAACCGCGGAATTTCGCCGCCTTATGATGAACCGCCTGCAGCCGGCATCGACATTCGCGGCGCCTTCGGTGTGCCTCTTTTTCGCCACGCGCAATCGGAGTTCCTCTTCGAGGACATCGATCATATTCCACCTCTATTAATCAAGACCCTGCTATTCCTCGAAGACCGCGGTCTCGACAGTCCGAATTTTTCGCGGCAAAACCCCGCTATCGAATGGGACCGCTTGTTCAAGGCCGCCTTGCTCTACCTGGGCTCGAAGCTCTCTATCGATGTCCCTGTCCAAGGCGGCAGTACGCTGGCCATTCAACTGGAGAAATTCCGCCATTCGCCCCATGGCCGCACGGAATCTCCCGCCGAAAAGTTGCGGCAGATGATCGGCGCGAGCCTGAAGGCCTACCGCGCCGGTCCGAACACACGTGCCTGGAGAGATCGGATTATCATCGATTATTTTAATACAGTCCCCCTTGCCGCGGCGCCCGGCTATGGCGAGATTCATGGTTTAGGCGAAGGGCTTTATGCCTGGTTCGGCATGCAGTTGGCGGAGATCACCCGAACGTTACGATCACCCGGAATGACTCCCGCCAAAGTACGCGCCTACAAACACGTCTTGACATTGCTCATCTCGGTGCGGGCGCCGTCGGTATTTCTCGTTGAAGAACGCGCGTCCTTGGAGCAGAAGGTCAATCAGTTCACCCGCTTACTGGCGCGCCAAGGAGTCATCGATGGGGAGTTTGCCGCTGCCCTGGAGAAAAGCCCGATAGAGTTTTTATCGCATGCTCCGGTAGCGCCCCAGCCCTCCTCGGGCAGGAACAAGGCGGCCAATGCGATTCGGGTGACGATGATGGAGCTTTTGGGAGTAACGAATTTCTACGATCTCAACCGTCTCGACGTCGAGGTCGAAAGCACGATCGATGCTCCCCTGCAGAAAAAGGTTGTCGATTTTCTGCAAACTCTGTCAAATCCGGAGGTGATCAAGGCCTATGGCCTGAACGGCGAACGGCTATTGGAAAATGACGACCCTAAGAAAGTCATCTACTCGTTCCTACTGGTTGAAGCGACCACTCAGGGAAATCTCGTGCGAGTGCAGGCAGACAACCTGGCTGCACCGTTCGATTTCAACAAAAGCGTCAAACTCGAATTGGGCAGCACGGCCAAGCTGCGGACTCTAGCGCACTATCTCGAGGTGATGGCAGAACTGCATAATGAACTGGACGATCTGGATGAGAGCCGGCTGACACAGAAATTGCGCCAGGCTCGTGATCCGCTCACCCGTTGGACCATCGAGACCTTGAAAAACAACAAAAATATCGGCTTACAGCAGTTTCTCGAGCACGCCATGGAGCGGCGTTATTCCGCCAGCCCATACGAAGCCTTCTTCACCGGCGGAGGGCTGCACCATTTCGAAAATTTCAGTCCCGAGGACAATGAAAGGATCCCGGCTTTGCGTGAAGCATTTAGGAATTCTACTAACCTGGTGTTTATCCGTTTGATGCGCGATCTGGTGAGTTATCATCGCGCACGCTTGACATACAATGCCGATGCGGTGCTCGCTGATGCCAATCATCCGGAACGCCGGCGCATGCTGAACCAAATCGCCGAAGAAGAGTCGCGCAGTGCGTTGCGGCGCTCCTATCAGACTTATCGCAGTCAAACGCCGGAACAGATTACTAAGCAGCTGCTGGGAACCAAAGGCAATGCCGACGGGCGTCTGGCGATTCTCTTCTTTGCCTGGCAGATCGGCGCCGATCACCAGGCATTGGCGGCATGGCTGAAACAAAATCACATCGAGGCGAAAGCGGAAGCCGTCGCCAAGCTGTTCCGCGCCTATCGCAATCCGCGGCTCACCCTGGTCGATTATGCGTATCTCTTGTCCTTGCACCCGCTGGATCTCTGGTGCGCCGGCGAATTCCGCGTTAATTCCAAGCTGTCTTGGGAGGAGCTCTTTGCCAAGAGCCACAAGGCGCGCCTCTTGGGCTCGGCGTGGCTGCTGAACCCGGGCAACCGCAGGGCACAGGATCTCCGTCTGAGAATACGGCAGGAAAAAGACGCCTTTACACGCATGACCCCCTATTGGCAACGTCTCGGCTTCCCCTTCAAGACGATGGTGCCGTCTTATGCGACCGCGCTTGGCAACTCTTCGGATCGGCCGGTGGCGCTGGCCGATTTAATCGGCGTTTTGGTCAACGACGGCGTGCGCAAGCGCAGCGTAAGTTTGAACAAAATTCATTTCGCGCGTGCCACGCCGTATGAGACCTTGATGGAGCGGCAAGCGGCAAAGGGCGAGCAGGTACTAGTGCCGGAGGTGGCCCGTACGGTCAGAAAAGCCATGGCCGAGGTGGTCGAGCACGGAACCGCGCGGCGTCTCAACGGAGTTTTTCGACTGGCGGACGGTACGGTGCTTACCGTGGGCGGTAAAACCGGATCGGGCGACAATCGGTTTCAAACGTTTAATCGCTCTGGCGGCGTGATTTCATCACGGGCGACCAACCGGACCGCCACGTTTACCTTCTACATCGGCGATCGTTATTTCGGCGTGATCACCGCCTATGTGCAGGGACGGGAAGCCGGCGATTACCGGTTTACCAGCTCGCTGCCGGTGACACTGATGAAAATCCTGGCGCCGGCGATTATAGCCAGGATCGATACGATGCAGCTCGAGCGCGGCGGCTTATGATTGAAGACCACCAACAAAAACCTAACCCTCGCCAAATCAAGTTCGACACCCCCAGCACTCCCCCATCGCGTCCAGATGTGAAGCATTAGGCTAAACGCCGCGCCGGTTACCATACAATTCAATCTGCAGTCGCGGCGAGTAACCGTAGCCGTGCTGCTTGCAAAGCTCAACGATCCAGCGGCTTTTATCGTGCAATTCCTTCCGGGTCCTGGCTTGAGGCATGATCAGCACGCGGGTGTTATCGACACTCTTCAATTTGTCCAAGACTTCACTAATTTCGATGAAGTCCGGTTCCCGGTCGACGACAAATTTCAGCTGGTACTCGTAGCTGTCGATAAATTGCTGCATAACGGCGAAATTAAGCCGGTGTTCTTCGTGCATCGCCGCGAACCTGCCATTGTGTTTCTGCCACGGCGTCGAATTCGACAGCTTGGGACTCATGGAAATGAGATCGCAGGGCACGGCTTTGAAAAGGGTCGCCGCGGTTTCAATGGTAATATGCGCGCCGGATGTCTTTAGCTGCGCCGCCAATTCGTCGATCCCAGGCGCCAAAAACGGTTCTCCGCCGGTGATCACGACATGGCGGATCGGATAAATTTCAACAGCCTGACGAATTTCCGGCAGACTCATCTCGGTTCCTTCGGGTTCCCAGGAGGTGTATGGCGTATCACACCAGACACAACGAAGATTGCAGCCCGAAGTCCGAATAAACGCCGACGGCAAGCCAACCAGCCGGCCTTCGCCCTGAATCGAATAGAAAATCTCGGCGATGCGCATAAAGCCACCTTAGCAAAGGCAGCAGCCTGCCGAAAGTTGGCTTTGGGTGCCGGGGTATTGCTCTTGGGTGTTGGGTATTTGCCTTCAGCCCCTCTCACCGGTCCATGGTCGCCCGTCTCCCGCCCTCTGATCTCTGTTGCTTGCGTTTCTACCCAACACCGAACACCCAAAACCCAACACCCGCCACCCTAAAGCCGCGTTTCCTTGACTCACCTCGGTCGTGTGTTAAGTGTATTAGGTTGGGTTGCATGAAGATTGTCCGCAACTGTGCGCATGCCCGATTTCATAATTCCAAATGAAGATGGATAGCGAAGCTTTATTGGCTGAAGAACGGAAAATACGCAGGCTGCGCCGGGCCATGGATCTTGCCGTGACCTTGCTGTGGCAAGTCGACCTCACCTTGACCGAGGCTCAGGAAGTCGTCGAACACGCCAAAAAAACCGCGCTGGAGCTGTTTCCGGACAAAGAACAAACTTTCGATTTGATCTATGGCCCGCGCTTTCGCCGGGTCCTAGCGGAAAAATACCGGCTGCACTAAATCACGAACATGAACAAAGCCATACGGATCACGGGCGCAAAACAGAATAATCTCAATAATCTCAATCTCGACGTTCCGCTCAACGCGTTAACGGTGATCACCGGCGTAAGCGGGTCGGGAAAGTCGACCCTGGCGTTCGACATTCTCTATGCCGAAGGCCAGCGCCGTTACGTCGAGAGCTTTTCCGCCTATGCGCGCCAGTTTCTCGATCGCATGGATAAACCCGATGTCGAAAGCATCGAGGGCATTCCACCGACCATTGCCATCGATCAGAGCCGCCCGGTCAGAACGTCGCGCTCCACCGTCGGGACGATGACCGAGCTGCACGACCATTTTAAACTGCTGTTCGCCAAGATCGCTGTTTTACATTGCCGGGGGTGCCAGCGCGTCGTCGAGCGCGATTCGGCGCTGTCGATCTTAAATAAATTCGCCGGGCTCACCGCAGGTTCTCCGATAGTGTTAACCTTTCCGCTGTCGCGTTCTTCAGTGGCTTGGGACGAGATGCGGAACGGGCTGCAACAAGCCGGTTTTCATCGCTTGCTGGTCGGTCAAAGCGTGCAGGATTTAGAAGCCATCGACAACCCGCCAACCGGCCAAACACTTGACGTCGTGGTTGACCGATTCGCCTTCCGGCCGGAAAACAAAAACCGCATCGCCGGCTCCTTGGAGCAGGCATTTCATTATGGCAAGGGAAAACTGAATTTGTTCCTGCCCGCTGAAGACTGGCGGCGCGAGCCTTTCAGCAACCATTTGCATTGCCCGCATTGCGATCTGTCGTACCCTGAGCCGGTGGCTAACTTCTTTTCTTTTAATAGCCCGCTGGGAGCGTGTGAAACCTGCCGCGGTTTCGGCCGGGTCATCGACATCGATCTCGATCTGGTCATTCCCAATCCTGAAAAATCGCTCAGCGACGGCGCCATCAAACCCTGGAATACCAAGCCGCGCCGCGTTCGGCGTTTGCTCGATTTCTGCGAGCGCAAACGCATCCCAACCAAGAAACCGTACTGTGATCTTTCCGAGAAACAGAAAGCGCTGATCGTCGACGGTGACGGCGCATTCAAAGGCATCCGCGGTTGGTTTCGCCGGCTCGAACAAAAAAGTTACCGTATGCACGTGCGTGTCCTGTTGTCGCGTTACCGCTGCTATCTCCTCTGTCCCGATTGCCAGGGCAGCCGGGTCAAGCCCGACGCGCTGCAGTATCGCGTCGACGGTAAAAGCATCGCCGAGGTGAGCGCCATGAGCGTCGGCGCGGCGCGGATTTTTTTTGAACGGCTCAAACCGGCAGGCTCCTTGGACCAGGTCGCCGCTCTGATTTTGGACGAAATCCGCCGGCGCTTAGGCTATTTGGACGGCGTCGGCCTCGAGTATTTGACGCTCGACCGGCAATCGCGCACGCTTTCCGGCGGTGAGTTGGAGCGCGTCGATCTCACCACCGCCATTGGCTCGTCTTTGGTCAATACACTTTACGTGCTCGATGAACCGTCCATCGGCCTGCATCCGCGCGACAGCCGGCGGCTCGTCGAAATCCTGCATCGCCTCAAGGCCAACCAAAATACCGTCGTTGTGGTCGAGCACGATCCGGAGATTATCAAAGAAAGCGACTACATCGTCGACATGGGCCCGAAGGCGGGCGAGCAAGGCGGCAACATCATGTTCGCCGGCTCCTACGAGTCGCTGCTGCAAGATGAAAATTCGCTCACGGCCGCCTACCTGAGCCAGCGCAAAAAAATCCTTTTACCGGTGCGCAAACGCAAACCGCTCTTGCGGCGCTCGATCAAGGTTACCGGGGCTAATGCCAATAATTTAAAAGCCATCGACATCGAGATTCCGCTCGGTCTTTTGGTCTGCCTCACCGGCGTTTCCGGCTCGGGAAAGTCGAGTCTGGTAGACGAAGTTTTGTATCGCAATCTGAAGAAGCTCAAAGAGTCTCCCGCCGCCAAGGTGACTCATTGTGCGGCCATCGATGGCGCGGATAAAATCTCCGAGGTCGTGCTCGTCGATCAATCGCCGGTCGGTACGACGCCGCGTTCGAATCCGGCGACCTACATGAAGGCCTTCGATGGCATCCGAAAACTCTTTGCGACTACCGATCTCTCCCGTTTGCGCGGCTACGCGCCTTCGACCTTCTCGTTTAATGTCGAAGGCGGCCGCTGCGAGACTTGCCGGGGTGAAGGCTATGAAAAAGTCGAAATGCAGTTTCTCTCCGATGTTTACACTTCCTGTCCCGAGTGTCACGGCAGCCGCTTTCGCGAAGAGATTTTGGAAGTCCATTACCAAGGCAAAAACATCCGGCAGATTCTCGATCTCACCGTCAGCGAGGCGCTGGAATTTTTTAAAGACACCGCCGAAATCAAAAACGCGCTTGTGCCGCTGCAAGCCGTCGGACTCGAATACGTGCGCCTGGGACAGCCGTTAACGACTCTGTCGGGCGGCGAGTCGCAGAGACTCAAGCTGGCATCGCACATGGCCAAGGCGAGAAAAGCCGGCACGTTGTTTATTTTCGACGAGCCCACGACCGGGCTCCACTTCCATGACATCGAGCGGCTCCTGCGGGCTTTCAACGAACTGGTCGAACAGGGCCATTCCCTGCTCGTCATCGAGCACAACCTCGAGATCATCAAGTGCGCCGATCACATCATCGATCTCGGACCTGAAGGCGGCGACAAGGGCGGCGGCATCGTCGCCATCGGAACTCCCGAACAAATCGCCGCGGTGGACGCCTCCTACACGGGCCATTACCTGCGCCCCTATCTGAAGAAACATGCCGGCTCGCCGTTTAGTTCGACGATAGCGAAACGTTCAATTGTTCAACAGTTCAATAGTTCAAAGCAAGAGCAGAATGCCATCGCCATCGTCGGCGCCAAAGAGCATAATCTCAAGAACATCAGTCTCGACATTCCGCGCGATCGTTTCATCGTCTTCACCGGTTTGAGCGGCTCGGGAAAATCTTCGCTGGCGTTCGATATCGTTTATGCCGAGGGCCAGCGGCGCTACATCGACAGCCTGTCGGCTTATGCGCGGCAATTTCTGGAAGTCATGGCACGGCCCAACGTCGATTTTATTTCCGGCATACCGCCCACCGTCGCCATCGAACAAAGACTCAGCCAGGGCGGCAACAAATCGACCGTGGCGACGGTCACCGAGATCTACCACTATCTACGCTTGCTCTATTCGAAGATCGGCAAGCAGCACTGCGTGCAATGCCAACGGCGCATCCAGTCGCTTACGCGCAGCCAGATTCTCGACCGCATCGGGCGCTCGTATCGGGGCAAAGAGGTCCTGATTTTGAGTCCCATCGTGCGCGGGCGAAAGGGTTTTCACAAAGAAGTGATCGCCGGCGCCAGGCGGCTGGGTTATCGCAGGGCGCGCATCGACGGCGAATTGATGGATCTGCGCGCGCCCGAGCTCAGCAACGGGCTTGAGCGCTACCAGGAACACAACATCGACATCGTCATCGGCAAGGCTAAAGCCGGTGGACGGGAGGTCGAAGCGATGGTCGACCAGGGGTTGCGTCTCGGTAACGGCGTCATCCATCTGGTCTCCGAGCGCGGCCAGCAAATCTTCAATCAGCGTCTATTCTGTCTCGACTGCGGCGTCGGCTATGAGCCGCTGGATCCGCGGGTTTTTTCTTTCAACAGCCGCCAGGGCGCCTGCGCCCAGTGCAGCGGCCTGGGCTTCAGTTGGGATTTCGATCCCGAGTTGATTTTTGCCGATCCGCGTATACCGCTGAAAGAGGCCATCACCGGCATCTCCGCCGGCTCGTCGGCAGGCGCGGCCGATCTGCAGAAAGCCTTGCAGCGATTTTTGCACGAGCTCAAAGACAGCCAGCGCGTGGACATCGATCAGCCCTTGGCAAAACTGCCGAAAAAATCACAGGAAGAAATCCTTTACGGCGGCAGCGGCCGGGCCGCATGTGTGGGGTTGGTCCCCTTTCTTAAAGAGTTGCAGCAGGCAAGCGCAGATGATTCCCCTAGCGCACTCGATGAACTGATGACCGAAACACCGTGCCCGGCATGCCGCGGCCGGCGGCTCAATCAAAGGGCGCAAGCGGTAAGATTGGAAGGCAAAACCATCTGGCAAGTCACGGCGCTTTCGGTGGATGAGGCGAAAGACTATTTTACCCAACTCAATCTTTCGTTTACCGACGACGCCAATGCTGTGCGTGATCGCGCCGTTGCGGACAAAGTTCTCAAAGAGATCCAACAACGACTGACGTTTCTTTCAGAAGTCGGCTTGCCCTATCTGACTCTCGATCGCCGCGCCGACACTCTCTCCGGCGGCGAGGCCCAACGGATTCGGCTGGCCGCCCAACTTGGTTCGAACCTGCGCGGCGTCTGCTACATTTTGGATGAGCCGACCATCGGTCTGCACCCGCGCGACAACGCCATGCTTTTACGAACGCTGAGGCGGCTCGAACAACTGGGCAACAGTGTTCTTGTCGTCGAGCACGACGAAGCGACGATTCAGTCGGCGGATCTGATCGTTGATTTGGGACCGGGCGCGGGCGTGCACGGCGGCAACGTCGTCAGCATCGGCTCGCCGGACGAGATCAGGGATAATCCGGATTCAGCCACCGGAGCTTATCTCAGGTCTGACAAAAAACGCATCGGGCCACAGCGCGATCTTGAAAAGACCGGCTGGCTGACCATCCGAGGGGCCAAGGCGCACAACCTCAAGAACATCGATGTCAAGATTCCGCTCGGCATGTGGAGCTGCATCACCGGCATCTCCGGGTCGGGTAAAAGCACTCTGGTACGCGAAGTGCTTTACAAAGGGCTCAAGTTGCTGCTGGGACAATTTGCCGGCAGACCGGGAGCGCATAAGGAAATCGCCGGCTGGAAATCCATCGAACGCATTGTCGAGGTCGATCAGACTCCCATCGGTAAGACGCCGCGCTCGGTGCCCGCCTCGTATGTCGGCTTGCTCGACGAAATCCGCAAACTCTATGCGCTCTCGCCGGAGGCGCGGCTGCGCGGCTACACCCCGAGCCGCTTCTCCTTCAACGTTAAAGGCGGGCGATGCGAACAGTGCGCCGGCCAGGGAAAAATCCGCAAGGAAATGAATTTTCTGCCGGATGTGTTTGTCGACTGCGACGCTTGCCGGGGCCAACGGTTCAACGAAGAGACCTTGAGCATTCGTTTCAACGACCGCAGCATTGCGGATATTTTTCATATGACCGTCGAAGAGGCGGTGCCGTTTTTCCACGCCTTCCCGAAGATCGCGCGGCCGCTCAAGGTACTCGATGATATCGGCATGGGCTACATCACTCTCGGCCAGGCAAGCAACACCCTGTCGGGCGGAGAAGCCCAACGCATCAAATTGGCCTATGAGCTAGGCAAGGATTCGCGCGGCAAGACCCTTTATGTCCTGGATGAACCCACCACCGGGCTGCACTTCGCCGACGTCGATAAGCTGATCCATATTCTTCATCGCCTGGTTGACCGCGGCAATACAGTGATTACCATCGAGCACAATCTCGATATCGTTAAAGACGCCGACTATTTGATCGATTTGGGCCCGGAGGGCGGCGACCAGGGCGGACGATTAGTTGCCTGCGGCACTCCGTTGGACGTCAGCCAGGACGGTAAGCAGTCTTACACCGCTCGGTTCCTGCGCGATTACCTGAACGGCCGCTCGATTAAGAACGAGAAAATCTCGCCGCAAATCATTGGAGAGGTGAGCGCATAACGTGGCTAACCGGGCTCTTTCGATGTTCGGCAATGCCGTCCGGCTTAAGTGCCCGCGCTGCGGTGTGGGACGCCTTTACGCCGGACCTTTTCGGATGTATCCGAACTGCGCTCATTGCGGGCTGACCTACGAAAGGGAACAGGGCTATTTCGTCGGCGCGATCTATATCAACTATGCCGCCACCGTGCTGATCGCCGTCCCCGGCTTCTTTCTGCTCGACGTCTTCACCGGCATAACCATCGAACAGCAACTCATGATCTGGGTTCCGTTTGCCATCATCTTCCCGTTACTCTTCTTTCATCACTCTAGAAGCCTGTGGCTGGCCCTCGACCATCTGTTCAACCCCACCAAGAGCGTCTATACCGTACCGCCGAAGAAATAGTGAACATTCATCGCGGGCGGCTCAGCTCGACTATAGTGTCCAATCGAACTAAACTCCGCTCTCGCGATGCATCGTCACTCAACCTTTCCTCAACCGGACAACTTTCGCGTGGTCCGTGCCATCCCGCTCGCGCGAATCGGCGCGACGCAGTAACCCCGGCGCGACGTTCCAGTGCTGCGGCCAGCGGTTCACTGTCATAGGGTCATTGTTCGGGACAACTCTCTAACTGCATACTTGACCCTATAATGGTTCCTTGACCCTATAATGGTTCTATAATGGTTAGCCCAGTTTCCGATTCGAAGTGTTTCACAGGCCCGATTTGAGATAGCCCTTTTCCAGATAGAATCGCTTCGCGCCCCGATGGAGCGGCACGTCGTACGGCGCCTCCTGATCGTTGGCGCAAAGCTGCGCCATATCCAGCGGCTTGAAGTTGTCCGTCGGCATGAGCGCTTTACGCGCCTCGATCGCTTCGCAAAGAGCGTAAGCAACATCCTCCGGCATGGCTGCGTTGACCACCATGGGCCAGCCGCTGAAATCCACCGTCGGCACGTCCGAGGGCAGCGCGGGAAACCGGGATGTGGGCAAAACCGAGGCGCGATAACCTATCGCCGTCAATTTTTTTAGCATGGCTCCCTCCACCGGCAGGTAGCGAAATCCGGCATCGATGGCAGTCTGCCCCCAGCTCTTGATTCCTTCGTCGAACACCGCATTGATTGTTCCCTTCTCGAGAGCCTCGCGTCGGTCCGGGTGGCTGGGCCGCGTAACCGACTGAATCTTCCCGCCCCATTGTCTTAGGTTCGCAAAGGTGAATCCCGCGGCTTTCATGACCGCGCTCACCGTGAACATCGTCGGGCTGTACTTGACCCACGCTTTAGAGATGGTTCCGGTCGAGACTCGAAGCGGGATACGCTCCCTCCTGATCTGATCCAACGAGGTGATTCCGGTAGACTCATGCACGGCAAATGCCATGACGTCGTATGAAGGAAATACCGCGATGGTCCTGATCGGCTGCCGCTTGGAGAACAGCCCTTTGCCCCTGAAGGCCATGGTTGCGGCGACCGAAGGATTGATCCAGCCAAGCGAGAGCTTGCCCCGGCTGACCGCCTGAAGCTCGCGAAATCCGTCCGCCGCAAAAGAAAAAGAAACCCCTTTTTCACGCGTCGCCGTAAGCGCCAGCGTGAGCGAATAACCGACGCGCGATTCCGTCTGAATTGCCTGTTCGGCCGCGCGCTCCGTTTGAAAGGAGAGCGAGGTGTCGTAGAGGGCTGCGGCCAACTCCAGCAGTCCCCTGGTCCGCTGGATCTCCGCGCTGTAGCGGTGCTTCACGGTGTTCATCTTGATCTCCTGTGCGAAAAAAAGTTCCGGCGAGCCGATTGGTGGTTACATCCGGCTTAACTTCGCCCTAAATTGTTGGCCGCGCGCGATTGCCAGACGCGATGCTTTGCTCATTGTGAGGTTGGCACGGATCACTTCTGCAAGGCGTCATTTAAGCCGCAAAGCTCAAAACTATTTCATGGCTCGTAAATCAAAAGGTCGACCGGCTTTCCGCCAACCGGCATATCGGGACAGGCGCTGAAGGCAACGAGCAGATCCATTTCTGCTCTAAGATCCACGTAGCTGCCCGGTTTGGGTCGCACCGTCGTATGATCCATGCGGCCGGTCGCGCCGTCGATTTTCATATGCTGATTGAGGTTGAAAGGATTGGGAACGTCTTCCGGATCGATCCCGTACGGCGCCAAAGCCCGCGAAAGATTTTCGTAACAGCCATGATCCGGAATCTCTTCGTCTTTATAATCCCGGTGATAATAGTCTCTCAGCTTTCCCTCTTTTTTGGCGAGTTGAAACCGGTAGCCGCTGCACATGCCTTTCTGCAAATCGTGAGTTCCCTCGCGGTTGGTGTTTTCGACGATCGTCATCATGTGCTGGTTATTTCGTCCCATCAGCTTGTCGCCGGTCGTGATGAAGAGCTTCATGTTGTAGACTTTGGTGCGCGCCTGGTCGAAGCGCTCTTTAAGATTTTCCCGTCTCATGCACACGAAATCGACCGTGGTCGTCGCTAGGATCCGAATCACCTGGCCATTTTTCAAGTCTCCGGCCCAGCCGGAATTATAGGGTACGTGAGCCTCTTTTACTTTGTTCATACGCGATTTCCTCTCTACGTGCTGCATAGTTAGTGAACACCTGCGCCACCAGCCACAGCCGAACCATTCCCAATAACAATGCAAGGTCACCAAGGGCGGTTAGCGTTCTTGGAGTATGTTCGCCCAAGCGCTCGTGCAAGCGGGCGGGATGTTCAGCATCGGTTGAATTGAGTACCGTTGAATTCATCTATGAAGTGCTACGCGAGATAGACTGGCCAGTGATAACGTTGTTCCTCCAACTGGCGGAGTATTTTCACCAGCGCGACTCAAGGCGGTGAAATCGTTTTTAGTCGAGCGATTGTGTATGCCCGCTTGCTTCAGGGTGCTTTTTTATTTCTGTTAGTTTTTTTCCGCTATTCGCAGGTCCGCCGTGACGGGCAGTTCAAACAAATCGCCGCGCAGGAGCCGAGTTGAGAAAAACAATACTTCAAGATTTTCGATCTCCCCGGTTTTTGGTTGAGCCTGGCGATGACCTCGTCCCCGAGTTCCTCGGCTTCCTGTTCGGGATAAGGTGGTCTTGTTGATGTAAAGAATGTCTCCTTGGCGATCGTATTTAAATGTTAGCTTCGCTTCCATTGCAATTTAGACCGTTTCAAATTGTAGTGCCCGAGCGTTTAATCTCGGTGAGCGCTTTGAGAGGTGCAAGATTTCAATGCCCACTATCTGGTTTTCGTCATTGAGATCAACGACAATTCCCGGAGACACCTCTTCTGAGTCAATGATTTTGGAATCATCAAGAGTTAAATATAGTGCGTCAGCTTCGCGGTCGATTTTGAGTTTCATATCTTGTCCCTCATATTCCTATCAAAATAGAACGTCACGACCCTCACGGGATTCGATGACTTATTAATTATCACACGGAGCACACGATGACCATGCTCAGGTATGGGCGCCAAGCGGTGCTCCAGCGTGTCGTCAAACCGATCAGAGTCAACTTTAGCGGGAGCGTCAAGGGTGCGCTCGATCCAAGCGATTGGAATATTCCGTCTCAAGAGCAAGTCTTGAGCATGCTGGGTTAATACGTAGTCCATCTATCTCTCTTCTTACAACGCTTACTCACACTTCCTGCCGGAGCGCTCATTCCTTTTCGATTTCCGCGTCCCGCCCATCGTTACTTGATGTCGTAATTGATGCCAGTCCTGAGCCTCGACGAAGGGATGAAGTCCAACTCCTCATCCGTAAATCCGTAGTGCGTCGTCAGCGCTCGAGCGATTTCGTTGACCGACTACCCGGCCGCATCTTTCCCGCATTTACCTTCCGTTGCGCGCTAAACCGTTCGAAAAGAAAGGGCCGAGTCACTCACTCTGGTCATAAGCTCGAGAGCGGCAACAACGTCATCGAAGCGCTCTGCAGGTGCAGTGGAGCAAATGCGACCGTCAAACCAAACCTCGACAGTTAAACCGTTCGTATTGACGATGACGCAACGATTGTCTGAATGCTTTGTGGAAATCCCGGTGCCTTGCAAATTCTTCTGAACCGATGACATGTCAGGAACTTCCCCGTCACGCCTGTATGCGCGACCGACACACATGGACACAAGTCGCTGAACGGCAAGAAACGAAGGTCCATTCAGTTTCCTCACCAACTGTCCACTAGCTGGCTCAGCACCCGTGCGACCACGACGATCTAAAAACAGCTTGTCTCTAAAGCGCGATTTCTGTTTTTGAAGATTACGAAGAATTTCTTTTTCCCGTGCTGAAATAAAGCTCTCAAATCGCCGCACGCGCTCACGCTCCTCGATCAACCCTGCAACAGGCGGCCTCATGTACGGCTTTGAAATCTCTTTCTCATTCGTTACCTGATCCATATCACCCCAATTTCCAGGTTTTGACTCTCTCATGATAATTGAGTTCTCGACAGCTCCCCACGTTCCTATATTATCAAAAGATATCT
>WHTF01000005.1:30467-76781 GCA_009379725.1 Deltaproteobacteria bacterium | reverse complement strand
GTGACAAATCCAATAGTCCGAGCATCGTTTTGTGACGGAGCATTCTGCGCACGCGCTACAATGGCGATGCCGGCACGCACCACAATCGGCGCTGCCAATCGGCCCCGAAACGCGGCTGACCTTTGCCCATGCCTGTTTCGCAGAAACGGCTTCGATCAGAAAAAACCTTTTGTTGTCCACGTCGTCGTATTGTTGAGTCACCCGTTCGATGACGTGGTTTCGGACATCAACCGCATAAAACGCCATATGCCTTCGTTTCTCCAGACGATCCCTTATGTCAGAGTTGCCTAGCAGAGTATTTGCCTCTCAGCCTGTGCCGGCTCGCCAGCGGTTGCTGTCTACTAGTGAACAAATCTGAAAAGAATTTTTGCCAGGCACGGCGGCAAGCGCAGCGATCCTGAGCGGCGGGAAAGTTTATGCCGGCGGGTCGGCAGTTAATAATAATGTTATCGGCGATTTTTTCGATTCGATCTCTAAGCGCTTTCCCTTGAATTATCTTGGGTTCTAAAGCAGGTAATGCTTCAGTTTGGTCAAGATCTCTCACTTCGTTCGAGATGACAAATTGCTTATTTGGTTGTCATTCCGAACGCGCGGAATCTTTCTCGATATTGAAATTCATCGTGGAAGGTAACTGCTCCAGTACCTATAAGCACCGCAACTCCATGGATACCTATTCCATGATTTTAACAAGTTCGGTCCGAAAACAGTTTCCGGATAAGAAAAGAGGGGAGCAAACCCGATCTGTGCTCCCCTCTTCTGTCTTACCTATGTAACTGCAAGACTACCAGCGATTACGGCCGCCGCCGTTGCGGTCATCACGTCCTCCGCTGCCACTGAAGTTATCGCGCTTGGCCATCGGCTTGGCCTCGTTAACGGTAAGAGTGCGGCCGTCGAGTTGTGTGCCGTTCAGCCCCGAGATGGCACTTTGAGCCTCGCTGCCCGAGCTCATCTCGACAAACCCGAAGCCGCGTGACTGACCGGTGAATTTATCCGAGATTACGCTCGCTGATTCCACCGTGCCGTGCGTCGAAAAAACTTCCTGTAAACGCCCTTCCGTTACGGAATAAGGCAAACCGCCTACATATAATTTACTACCCATGTTCTCCTCCTATAAGAGACTGTAATTGTCTTTGACCCTGGGAATCTGACTGCAAATGGGAAGAACATGGACTAGCAATTAACAAAACCACGCTCTGATCGGAATATCATTTAAAGATAGCTTCGCAAGGAGAGAGACTGAAAAAGGCCTTCAAAATTTGTGCTTTCCTCAGAAGGCCGTGGACTGAAGAAGATGATTTACATTACGTGCTATCCGGGGTGATGTCAACGCCAACTCTTTATCAGTGCTGTTGTATACAAGATTAACCCTGAGCTAACTTCCAGCAGCGGTGGGGCTGCATTACGGCGCGGTAGTAGATGCGAGCTGAGCTATCGGCTGCATGTGCGGACCACAGCAGAGGGTCCGAGCCATCAGTCACCAGGAGAGCCGAGTCCGACTGAACATCCTCGAGCAAAGCTAAAAATCGATCGGCAAGCTGTTGTCGCAATCTTTAAACGTTGCCGTAACCATTATGGCCGCAGCAACATTTTTCGCCGGCGCGAACTCCCCCTTTAATCAATTAACGGCCACCGTTAGGTTGCTCAAAACCCGCTTTCTGGCAATGGTTTAATCACAACGCCTTCGAGATGGCGGCTTCGCTTGCATACTACACCGTTATTTTACTGGCGCCGCTGATCATTATCCTGATCGCCATTGTCGGCCCACTCTTCGGAACTGCCGCTGCGGAAAGTTACATCGTCGGAGCGATCGCCGGAATTGCCGGCGAGGAGAGCGCAAGGGCGGTCCAGGCCATTGTTCACAATGCCAACCAGCACGGCAGTGGCGTGCTCGCGACAGCTCTTGGAGTTGTCCTCTTGTTGTTAGGCGCTGGCGCCGTGGTCGGCCAACTGCAACAGTCGCTCAATGTCATCTTCGGAGTGACTCCGAAGCCGGACATCGACTGGTGGGTTTTGCTTCGTGCCCGATTTTCTTTCCTATGCGATGCTTTTAGCCATTGGTTTTCTCCTGCTGGTATCGCTTATCGTCACGACCGTTTTATCCTCCGTAATGATTCGGCTCTGCGTTGCGTGGTCAGCACGAGCGGTACGGCGACAAACCTTCGAGGAGGAATGACCACCTCTGCTGGTCCTTTCCCGTTCATCAGTCCGGCAAACTTGACGATCGCGGCCGAGTGAGTCGCAATCCTCTTTGTGTTTAAAGTGGCCGTGAAGGGTTTCTAGTTTCGTCGTCCCGGTGAGAGAGCTGGAGCCGAAAATCAAGCATCATAGATGTGACCTAAGTTGCTCCCCTCTCCTGGCCCCCTCTGTCATTTCGACCAGTGGGAGCAATCCTTCCCAACCGCGCCGCTCCAGAATTGATATCGACAGCCCGCCAGGGGCCTTGCGCATTGAGGCGTGAGATAATACACACCACAAGAAAACCGTTCGAGGAGACCAAACATGAAAAATCGATTTGACGGCGGTAGCGCCATAGTCGAAGCATTCCGAAAGCTCGGAGTTGAGTACATCCTGTCCTCACCGGGCACCGAATGGGCGCCGGTCTGGGAAGCCATGGCCGATCAGATGCACCGGAAAAAGGAAGGGCCCAAGCTCCTGGATGTGTGGCATGAAACGCTCGCGGTAGACATCGCCGCGGGGTACACGCTGGCCACCGGCCGGATGCAGGGCGTGTTGCTGCACGCGGGCGCCGGCCTGCTGCAGGGCGCCATGGGCATCCACGGCGCCTTTGTCACCGGAGTGCCGATGGTGGTGATCTCCGGCGAGTCGATGACCTACGGCGAGCAGCCGGAGTTTGATCCAGGCGCCCAGTGGATCAACAACCTGAGCATCGTCGGCGGCACGACCGGGCTGGTCGATACGATCGTCAAGTACGCCTCGGTCGCGGGCAGCGCCTACACGCTCTATGAAAGCGTCATTCGTGCCGGCGAGCTGGCGCAGCGGCAACCGACGGGACCCACTTATCTGTCCGTTTCGACGGAAACACTGATGGATGCCTGGACGCCCCCGGCCAATCCGCGTACGGTGCCGCCCGCGCCGCGCATGCTGACCGCACCGGAGGATATCGAAAAGCTCGCCGCCCAGATCTCTAAGGCGAAGCACCCGGTCGTGCTCACCGAGGGCGCCGGCCAGGAGGTCGAAACCTACGAGGCCTTGGTGGCGCTGTGCGAGAAGTTCGCTCTGCCGGTGGTCGAGAAGCCCGGTGCTCTGTTCGCCAACTTCCCCAAGGATCATCCGCTCTATCAGGGAACCGACATCAAGCCGTTCTGGAACGACATGGACCTTGTGATCGTCGTCCGCGCGCGCGTACCCTGGTATCCGCCGAGCAACCGCCCGCCCAAGGCCGTGGTCGCCATGGTGGACGAGGCGCCGCACAACTCGGCGATGGTTTACCAGAGCCATCAGGCCGACATGTACCTGGAAGGCAATGCGGCGCAGACGCTGCGCGATCTGGCCGCTGCCGCCACTGTCGATAAGGCTGCAGTGGAGGCAAGACGCAAGGAGCTCGCCGCGGCGCACGATGCCATGGTCGAGAAAAGGAATGCGGCACAAACGGCGGCGCGCAAGAAGTCACCGATCGATCCCGTGTGGCTGTGCGCCTCGCTGAACGCCGTGATGCCCAACGATACGATCTATATCGACGAAGTCACCACTCACACCGCTACTCTGCGCCACCACCTCGTGTGGAACCAACCGCAAAGCCTGTTCACCCGACAAGGCGGTCTGGGACAGGGGCTGGGTCTTTCACTGGGAATCAAGCTGGGCAAACCGGAACGGCAGGTCGTGACCTTGATCGGCGACGGTGCGTTCCTGTATAACCCGGTGCTCGGCAGCCTCGGCGCGGCGCGCGATTACAAGCTGCCGATCATGGCGCTCATCTTCAACAACAAGAAATATGCCGCGATGCAGGGCATGCACCAAAAGATGTATCCGGACGGGATCGCGGCGGAAATCGATCTCTACCACGGCACCCATATTAAGGCGCCCGACTTCGTGAAGGTCGCAGAATCCGTTGGTGGTTACGGCGAGCAGGTGACGGATCCGGAAAAGCTCCAGGATGCGCTGAAGCGCGGCCTCGAAGCCAACGGGAGCGGCAAGCCGGCGATCATCGACGTGATCGTTGCATAGATGACACGAAAGGGCGGTTGTTCCGATGGTAGCAACCGCCCTTCACGCGCTCTAATAGAAACGGAATCCAGAACTGACCAGAGCGCAAATTCTCTAACGCCTGGTGAATTTCGGCCTAGGTGTTCCTGAAAGGGCCGTAGCCCGCCACCGGTCCGCTGACCAGCCGGCGACGACGTGCTTATCTGATCAAGAGCAGCATGGGCGAGAACCCGCTGGTGATCGGCACCGACTGCGGCTTGGGCGGCCGCGTCCATCGGCAAATCGCCTGGGCCAAGCTGCGCGCTCTGCGCGACGGCGAGCAAGAAGTTGTGGAGTTGAATTCAAAAGTGCCTGTGCCGGATGAACGAAGTCAATTGCGTGCGCCATCATATCTGCTGGGGCAGCTGGCATGGTCCGCACACCACCGATTTTGCGCTGCGCGTCATCGGCCGAGAAAAATGCCATCACCGAACCGTCAGCGGTCAACGTCCTCTCCGTTGAGCCCTGAGCGGTTCACGGAGTGGAGGCTTTCTCTCGATTGCCGTAAATGTCAAACTTTCTGAGTCCCCCAGCAAAGCTGGGGGTTTACCCACGATAAATTATTCGGGATTGCCCACCGTGCGCGGCAGAAAATCTGACCGGTAGCGAGAGATCATTCGCGTTAACTCTATTAAAAGTACTAGCCCTTCGCCCGCACCGCCATCCAGGCGGCGAGCAGCGCTCCCGTCACCGCGGCAAAGTGCACCGTCGCCATCGGCACCCAGGTGCCGTCCGAGAGCATCCCGGTGAGCTGCTGCAGCGCGGCCGGCCAGAAGAACTGCGAGAACACCACCGCGCCCGAGGCCGAGCCGGCAAGTTGGGTGTCGACCGCCATCGCGCCGGCTTGAGCATACGGCATGGAGAGGCCCTGAGCGAGGCTGACGAACATTCCCGGGATGTACAGCGCGGCCATCGAGACGCCGCCGAAATAGAGCCAGCCGGCGAGCAACGCGCCGTTGGCGACCCCGATCACGCCGCCGAGGATGGTCATGAATTCGATCGAACGGTTGGCGCCGATCCAGCCCGAGATAAAACTCCCGGCCATGAATCCCACCGGGAAGGCGAAAAACCACAGACCGATCTCGGATGCATCGGCACCGAGATGCTCGGCGGCGAGGAACGACGCCGCGGTCGCCTGGGTGTAGAAGGCGGCCGACATCAGTCCGGGCTGCAGCATGAAGCCAACGAAGCGCGGGCGCCTCAACAACGACCGGTAGCCGGCGAATACGCCATGCGGCGGCGCGGCGCTGCGCGCTCGGGTTTCCGGCACGCCGAAGATCACCGCGAGGATCACCACCAGCCCGACAGCCGATGCGAACACGAAGAGCGCGCGCCAACTAAAGACGGCGGTCAGCTGACCGCCGATCGCCGGCGCCACCATCGGCCCGAGTACGTAGGCGGCGGTGAGATAGGCGATCACCTGGGCAACGCGGTCCTGGCCGTAAACGTCGCGGGCGATGGCGCGCGCCAGCACGACGCCGCAACCCGCTCCCGCTCCCTGCAGTATGCGCCCCGCGAGCAGCATCGGCAGGTTGGCGGCGGCCATGCAGCTGGCTGCGCCGCAGGTGAACAGCACCAGTCCGCTCAGGAGCACGCGCTTGCGCCCGAAGCGGTCGGACAGGCCGCCGTAGGCAACCGTGAAGAAGGCCATCGAAAACATTGCAAGCGACAACGTAAGCTGTGCCATGCCGGTCGAGACTCCGAAGTCCTCCTTCACCGTGGGCATGGCCGGGATGAACAGATGGATCGACAGCGGCCCGATGAAGGTGATGGAGACCAGCGCGATGAAGAAATACCAGCGGGGTTGGAATGGCATCGTCATGCTTTAGATTAAGCACGGATTAAGGGAGCAGGTCTACTTTTCCTTATCACGTACAGTCGAGGAAGTTGGGTCAAGAACTTGGATCAGACCTGGAGAACTAAACGAATTACTTTAGCCGCTCGACTTCTCGTGCAAGCCTCAGCCTGTTCCTCTAACCTCCGTTCGAATCGGCTCAATAGCGAGCTAATCCTCGGATCGTGCGCGGATACCATCGATTTCTCGAAATAGTGGTGATAAGGATTGACGAACAAGCAAGGAGTAAAAAACTATGGCTGCTCGATTTTCCGGAGGCTGCCTTTGCGGTGCGGTGCGCTATGAATGCTCCGCCGATCCGCTTTTTATGGGTAATTGCCACTGCCGCGATTGCCAAAAGGCAAGCGGTGGCGCGTATGAACCTGACATCGGACTGCCGGCTGCAGCGCTAAAGATCACGGGTGCGGTCAAATATTACGACACTAAAGCAGACAGTGGTAATACGTTGCGCCGCGGTTTTTGCCCGGAGTGCGGTGCGAGTTTATTCGGAAAGACCAGCGCTATGCCGGATCTCGCGATGATCACGGCCGGGAGCCTCGATGACCCGAGCCTGTATAAACCGACCTTGGACATCTTCACAGCCAGCGCCCAGCCTTGGGATCACATGAATCCGGGACTGGCCAAATTTCCAAAAATGCCGCCGATGGCAGGATAAGCCGAGCGATGCCGCCGACGGTGATTTCAAGTTCGAGCGGCTGCCGGACAGCGATTCATCGACCTACAAATTTTGTGCTACCCAAAGAGGTAATCGCGCCATGACACTCATCATCAATAACCATGAGGTCCAACAGCTGCTCACGATGGAAGACACCATTGCGGCGCTCGAACAAAGCTATCTGCAGCTCGCGGCCGGGGAGGCGGTCTGCCGCCCGCGCATCGACATCCGCATACCCACCAGCGATCCGGCCCGCAACTACCAGTGGGGCACCATGGAGGGAGGATCGACCGCCGGCTATTTCGCGATCCGCATGAAGTCCGACATCATCTATGAAACCGAGTACAAAGGTGTGGTGACGCAGGAGAAATACTGCGCGCGGCCCGGGCTTTACTGCGGCCTGATCCTGCTGACCTCGGTTGAGAACGGCGAGTTGCTTGCCTTCATCAATGACGGCCATCTGCAGCACATGCGGGTCGGCGCCGATGGCGGCATCGGCGTGAAGTACCTCGCGAACAAGGACGCGGAGGTGGTCGGCATCCTGGGCGCCGGCGGCATGGCGCGCACGCACATGGAGGCTTTCACGCGCGTGCGCAACATCGAGAAGCTGCAGGTGTTCAGTCCGACGCGCGAGAACCGCGAGCGCTTCGGCCGCGAGATGGCGGCGAAATACAACATCGAGGTGAAGTTGTGCAACCGCCCCGAAGACGTCTATAAGGGCGCCCACATCCTGGCGGCTCTCACCGATTCCGCGGTCGAAGTGACCGACGGCGCCCTGCTCGAGAAAGGCACCCACATCGTCGTGGTCGGCGGCAGCGGCAAGCCCGACGCCGAGAGCCTCAAGCGGGTCGACGTTTACCTGCGGTTCGGCGACACGCCCGCGCCGGTCGGGCATCCCGAGCTCGCCACCGATGCCGAGCACATCGGCTATGAGGCGCGCCCGCAACAAGCCAAGTACGGCGACGGCCGCCGCGGCCGCCGCAAGCACGGCAATACGCTGCCGGACCGGCGCGTCACACTCGCCGACCTCGTCTCCGGCAAGGTAAAGGGGCGCACCTCACCGGACCAGATCACCTATTCCGAGCGCGGCAATCTGCAGGGCGCCCAGTTCCACGCCGTCGCCGGCAAAGTCTACGAGCTTGCGAAACGTGCCGGTCTCGGCCGTGAGATTCCGACGGAATGGTTTCTGCAGGACATTCGCGACTGAGGCTTATCCGATAAGGCGAACACCTGCCCCCGATCCTCCAAAAAACAATGCGACTTTACGGACGGCTTCTTTGGTTATGCTAATGTTCTACGAAACGGGCGTCCAGTATTGCAGGGCGGGTGGACGCTTCTTCGACCGTAGGAGGCGGCCTTTTCCTCGACTACAAAGCCGATTGATGTGAACCACCCGAACTTGAAATCACAATCTCTATTTCAAGTTTTTCCATTCCGCGGTTGTTGATTGAAACATGAAATCGCCCGGAAAGCGTTCGCGATTGCGCTTGACTGCTTGAATCAAAACTCGGGCTTCCACATGGTACAGAGCGGCCAGGTGCATACTGAGCATCACTCGTGCTTCCCGAATCATAAAAACAGACCCTTCAATATCTTCGGTCACTAATTGGTCACTCATATGGCGGTGCATTTAGATAGGAGAGGCTGAAGACGCGCTTGTAAAGGAATTCGGTTACAGCTTTTCCGCAACCACTTTGCCGTTCTTCCAAATATAGATCAGCGTTCCGTTTACGGCGTGCTAAGGACGCAAGGCGCTATGCTTCAGCGCGTCTCACCAACACGATGCTTACAGCAGTCTCGGCATGTGTGGAAATGTACTCATCTCATGGCTCGGTCCCATGGGCTGGGTCTTCGAGAGATAGATCGGTTTTAGCTGATCGATGCGGTTGACGCCGAGAAGTCCCATGGTCGTGACTATCTCGCTCTCGAGAATTTCCAGCACCCGCAGCAATCCTTCCTGACCTCCGGCTCCGAGTCCCCAGCCTTGCAGCTTGCCGATGGCCACAGCCTTGGCGCCGAGTGCGAGTGCCTTCAGAACGTCGCTACCGCGCATGATGCCGCCGTCCAGGACGACTTCTGCCCTGGCGCCGACGGCCTCGACGATTTCCGGCAGCATCTCGAGGGTTCCCCGATTGTGATCGAGCTGGCGCCCGCCGTGATTGGAGACATACACGGCGCTGACGCCGTGCTCGACCGCCAGCGCCGCGTCTTCGGCGCTGGCGACTCCCTTGAGAATAAACGGCAGGCCGGCGAACTCTTTGATCGCATCCAGCGTCTCCCATGTGATCGCCGTCCGGTGCTCGTAACCCGACAAGCGCCGGCTCGGCGGCAGCCAGCGGTCCATCATCTGGCGCTCGCGCCTGCCGTAGTAGGCCGTATCGACGGTCAGACAGAGCGCTTGGTAACCGGCCTGCTTAACGCGCGTCAGGAGAGTCTCGATCCATTTCATATCGCCCTGGACATAGAGCTGGAAAATCTTCGGATGCGGCGTGGCGGCCGCGGTCTCCTCCAGGCTCGGCTGGGTCACCGAGCTGACGAAGTTGAGGGTGCCGAACTCGTGCGCCGCCCTGGCGACGGCGACGGCGCCGTCAGGCGTCATGATCTGCAGCGATCCGATGGGCGCCAGCATGACCGGGATCCTGAGCCTGTGGCCGAGAAACGTGGCCGACGGGTCGATCTTCGACACATCGACCAGAACGCGCGGCCGGAAGGCGACGCTATCGAGCGCAAAGCGGTTTCGGCACATCGTCGTTTCGGACTCAGCGCCGCCGGTCAGATAGTGCCAGACATGTTGGCTGAGGTTGCGCCGCGCCTGCACGATGATCTCCTGATTCGTGACAAAATCGGTTTTCATGGGTACCTCCGTTCAAAGCATACTTTTACATTTCGAGAGAAATCGAAATGAAGGTAAAAGAGCACGGATGCAACGCAGAGATCAAGCAAATAGGCGTATACGGAGAACCCCATTTTCATATCATGGGTCCGCGATTCGGGGACCGATTGAAATAGGCGTTTGCGTCTGTCATAAGACGTTCAACGCGTCTTTTACGACGCAAATAGGTCCGAACAAATCGTGAGATTTTTACGTCGCACTCCGGTCAGAACTTTCGTCATTTATCCTTTGCTCGTCATACTGTGGGAGCTTATTTGGAACCGAGGATCTATCGCCATCCAGCCGCTGTTTCTGCCGCTCATGGTCTGGGGTTATCTCCAATATCGGCTCTGCGGTCTTTATCGGATTAAATATGGCGGCGGCGGTCCCGGCTTGGAAACTCCGCCGCAGCGCCTGGTCGCAACCGGACCGTACGCCTATACGCGCAACCCGATGTACCTCGGTCATCTCATTTACCTGCTCGGATTGAGCTTAACACTCCAGTCCTGGTTCGGCGCCGCCATCACCCTGGCCATCGCGCTCTGGTTTCATCGGCGCGTCACCGGCGATGAGAAGAAATTAGTGGCACGGCTCGGCAAGCCTTACGTCGACTACATGAATTCGGTGAAACGCTGGCTACCGGGGCTGATCTAGCAGGTTTGCAAAGCTTTGGGAGCGATGTTAAGCAGAATGCGACCGCAGATCTCGAATCGCATCCATGACTCTATTGCACTCTTCAAGCCTCTTGCTTCATCTTGTTGCGCTGGCGCTGTGGCTCGGCGGCATTGCTTTTTTTCTTATCGTCTTCGGACCTGCGGTGCACGAGCTGAAGCCCGGATTGGGATTGAAACTGCTCAACCGCGGACGAATCACTTTCGAAGCGGTCTCTTGGGCGGCTATCGGACTGCTGATCCTCACGGGAATAGTCAACCTGGTCCTGCGCGACCAGATGACCGGCGGTCACCTGGGGCAATATTATCTGACGATCCTTTCGGTCAAGCTTCTGCTCTTTCTGGCGATGCTGGTTCATCACGCATTGGGCGTCTTCAAGTACGGACCCAAAATCGTCGTGTTGATGAATGAGACGGCGGGAACTACCGAGTCGTGGCCGGAACCTTTGCGGACGCACTGGCAAAAATGGTTCATGCTGCTGAAGATCAATGCCGCCCTCGGCCCCATCGTCACTTTGTTAGGCCTCGCCTTAGTCAAACGTTGATCGCGCACGATGCCAACGAGCTTGAACAGGTCTCGCTCGAAAGCGGGAGCTGAGTACTGCGCTGATCGGCACACTGCCGGGACCTCCCGTTTTCGAACGTCCTAACTCAAAGCGGACACGTTCCGTGGCAGCTATCAGCACAAAACAGCGCATCCATCATCGGCTCATTTTAGGCCCTCCATGCCTTGATTCTCAGGACTGTTACGCAGTATAGGATTAAGCGAGAACACCGGTAACAGCATTCCAGTAAAAAGGAGACTTGAATGAAGATACGCCGTCATCTGTTTCCCGCGAGCTTGCTCACCGCCATGTTTTTATTCCAAGCGTCAAGCACTTTCGCCGCCAGTATCAACGTCGTCTGGACCAGCGAAGTCGGTCAATTCGCGCCGCTATGGATAACCAAGGAAGCCAAGCTATTTGAAAAATACGGCAATCAGGTGCAGCTCATTTTCATCCAGGGCGCCACCTCGGCCGCGGCGGCGCTAATTTCCGGCGACGCTCAGGTTGGCATGTTCTCGCCCCAAGTCGTCATCGAGACGACCATGAAGGGCCTGGATCTTACGATGTTCGGCCGGCTCGGCAATAGCATGGACAACCGTATTTTCGGCAAAAGAGGGATCAAGAGTATTAAGGAAGTGAAAAGTATCGCCATCAGCCGTTTCGGTAGCGCCGCTGACTTTTCCGCTCGCTACCTCCTGGAGCGCGAAGGCCTTAAACCGGATACCGATGTCGCTTTGCTTCAAGTCGGCAACCAATCGAACCGCATCGCCGCCGTCGAAACTAACAACGCCGACGCCGCTATTCTCACGCCGCCCATGACCCTGCAGGCGAAAAAGCTCGGCATGCCGCTGCTGCTCGATGCCTCGAAGTTAAATATTCCCTACTCGAGCCTATTCTTTGTAGCGCGCAAATCGTATCTGGGAAAAAACCGCGCGGACATCGTCAATTTCACCAAAGCGATGATCGAAGGCATTCACTACTATAAAGCGAATAAAGAATTCAGCATGAAGGTGATCGGAAAATATATGAAAGTCCAAGACCGCGAAGTGATCGAAGAGAACTTCCGCGAGTATGATTTCCCGCTGAAACCCTATCCGGCAAAAGAATACTTTCAACTCCCGATTCAGTCAGTGGGCAAGAAAGATCCCAGAGTGCTGAAAGAAAAACCGGAACGCTTCATCGACGAATCATTTGTGAAAGAACTCGACTCCAGCGGTTTCATCGACAAGCTGACTAAGGAATACAAGGTTAAGTAAAGCCGATACATGTCGCCGCGTGCGCTGCGCATGCGGAATCAGGAGGTCCCTATGGCAACCGTGCGGGGAGCAACTTTACTCGGCCCGGACAAACTGGAGATCCGTGAATATCCCATGCCCGACATTCCCGCCGACGGCGGTCTTGTCAAAGTCGAAATGGGCGGCGTGTGCGGCACCGACGTCAAATACTTGCACGGCAAGCTCAAGGTCGACTATCCGATCATTCTCGGTCATGAGATTCTCGGCCGCGTCGAGAAGCTCGGCAAAAACGCCGCGGCGATACACCACGTCAAAGAAGGAGACCGAATCATTTTGAAAGGCGCGCTGGGCTGCGGCCGCTGCTCGGATTGCCGGCGCAACAACCAGCGGTTTTGCAGGCAGCGCACCAACTACGGCGGCCGGACCAAATGCGATCAGCCGCCGCACCTGTTCGGCGGTTTCGCGGACTACATTTACCTGGCGCCCGACGTTCTCGCGACGAAAGTGAGCGATGCCCTGCCGGCCGAGGCCGCGGCGCTCATCGGCTCGGTGATGGCCAACGGTTTTCAGTGGGCAATACGCCGGGGCGGCGTGAAAATGGGCGACTATGTTTTGATTCAGGGGCCCGGACAGCAAGGTCTCTCCTGCACGTTCGCCTCACGTCATGCCGGCGCCGCGAAAATCTTCATCACCGGCATCGGCCGCGATCAACCGCGTTTGGAACTGGCCAAGAAGTTCGGCGCCACGCGAACCATCAACGTCGAGGAAGAAGATGTCGTGGAGGTCATTCGCAAGGAAACCAACGGTGAGATGTGCGACGTTGTTGTCGATGTATCGGGGAATCCCAAGGCCATCGTCAAATCCGTCGACTGCCTGCACCGCCAATCCACCATGGTCCTTGGCGGCTTGACCGGCGATGCCACGGTCACGCCGATGCTCATGGATAAACTGGTTTGGAATGAGATCAAACTGCAGGGTTGCTTTACAGCGGACAATGACGCCACCGAGGCGGCGCTGCGCTTGATCGAAGAGACGAAGTTTCCCGTGCAGGAAATGGTCAGCCATACCTTTCCACTGAAGGAGATCGAGAAATGCATTCGCGCCGTCGGCGGCGAAATCCCAGAGATGTTCCCAACCAAGGCGCTGATCGATCCGGCATTGGGGTGACACCTCGTCTCAGTGTTATTCTGGGCGGCAGACTAAGTTAAAACCTTGCTTATGGTTCGATTCTTTGACCTTTCCGTGGATAGATCTCATTCTGTTGTCATGCCAGTACTTGTTACGGGCATTCCCCCCCTCGGATCAAGTCCGAGGGGGGGCTTTAGAACACGTCCGAGGACAAGCTCGTTGGTGTTGGCCGGTGATCCCGGATCATAGTCCGGGGACCGGCCATGATCAGGAGTGTGCAAACTACTTTTGTGATCGAAGGACTGAAAGACAAAGTCGTGATTATCACCGGTGGCGGTCACGGCATCGGCAAGGCCTATTGTCTGGGATTCGGCCGCGCCGGTAGCCGCGTCATCAGCGCCGACATCGACGGGACGGCGGCCGAGCAAGTCGCAAGCCAGATTACCAAGGAATCCGCAACCCAGGCGCTCGCAATCGCGGTTGATGTTGCCGATGAACCATCGACCAAAGCCATGGCGGCGCAAGTCCTCAACCGTTTTGGCCGCATCGATGTTCTCATCAACAACGCCGCCATCTTCGCGACCGTGCCGATGAATCGCGGCCGCATCGAGACCATCGATCCGGCAGAGTGGGACCAGCTGATGGCGGTTAACTTGCGCGGGCTTTTTTTCTGCTGCCGAGCTGTTCTCTCCACCATGCGGGCGCAGAAATCCGGCAAGATCATCAACATCGCTTCGGGCACGGTCTTCGCCGGCAGTCCCGGCAGAATTCATTACGTCACTTCCAAGGCGGCGACTATCGGATTTAGTCGCACATTGGCGCGCGAAGTCGGCAGCGACAATATCAACGTCAACGTTCTGGCGCCCGGCAATACCTTGTCGGAGGAAAATCCATCGGAGGAAACGATTCGTTTACGGCAATCGTCGGCCGGCTTGCGGGCGCTCAAGCGCGTTCAGGTGCCGCAGGATGTCGTCGGCGCCATGTTGTTTCTGGCATCGCCGTTGAGCGACTTCATGACCGGGCAGACCGTCAATGTCGACGGCGGCATTTCATTTTTGTAATATTTGACGAGCAGAGCGTGATGATGTTTAGGCATCGTCATCAATTCAAGGAGACCCGTCATGAAGGTGGACTATCCCATTATCGATGCCGATGGCCATGTTATGGAAACCGACGCCGAGTTGCGCGAGTTTCTCGAAGGACGCTACCGCCAAGGTCCCCATTTCAAAACCTATAGCTTTTTTCCCTCCCTCGACGGTTGGAATCGAGGATTCGGTGTCCCCGGCAAAGTGCCGGAAACCCCTGCGCCCAAATGGCTCGAATTTCTCGACGAGCTTGGCGTGCACACCACCGTGCTCTATCCCACCGGCGGACTGTCCCTCGGCTTGATTCAGAATCCCGAGTGGTCCTGTGTCATTTCCCGCGCCTACAATTCATGGATTGCCGAACGCTTTACCCGACAAAGTCCGCGGCTCAAAGCCGTCGCGCTCCTGCCGGTCCACGAACCGTTAGAAGCCGCGAAAGAATTGGAGCGAGCTCAAGGGCTGGGGCTCTTGGCCGGACTCCTGCCGGCGGTCACCGTACTGAACAAAGGCTATGGGCACACCGACTTCGACCCGATCTATGAGGCGGCGCAACGACTCGACATGGCGCTGGCCGTTCACGGCGCGCCGAGCCGCGGCATGGGCTTCGACTTTTTCAATAAATTTCTCCACGTCCATACACTGGAGCATCCATTTGCGATCTTGATTCAATTTACCCACATGGTATTCGAAGGCGTGTTTGTTCGCTTTCCAAAACTCCGAGTCGCCTTCCTCGAAGCGGGATCCGGCTGGCTGCCTTACATGATGGACCGCATGGATGAAGAAATGGAAAAACCCTACCGCGTTCAAGCGCCCTTGCTGAAAAAGAAGCCCAGCGAATTGATCCGCAACGGCCAGATCTGGACGACATGCGAAGTGGAAGAAAAAGCGCTGCCGCAGGTGCTGAAACAATTCAATCCGAAGTGTTTGATGTGGCCGTCCGACTATCCCCACGAACGTCTGCCGGATATGTTCAAACGCGACATCCCTGAGTTTCTTGAACGCGACGATTTGACCGACGAAACTAAAAAAGCGATTCTACACGACAACCCGATCGATTTTTACCGGCTGAAGATCTAATTGAGGGAAGACAGTGACTCGCGCGAAGCATGCCCTGAGCGATGTCGAAGGGACGCAAAGACGCCAAGTTCAGAGAATTCAACAAATATTCTTAACTTTGCGCCTTAGCGTCTTTGCGCGATGAAAATCCGAAATAAGAATAACGGAGGGAAACCATGCGTTTAAAAGATAAAGTCGCAATCGTGACAGGCGGCGGCGTGGGAATCGGCAAGGCCTACGCCCACGGCTTGGCCAAAGAAGGCGCCAAAGTCATCGTCGCCGATATCCAGGACGGCGAGGCGAAAAAAGTCGCCGATGAGATTAAAGCGACCGGCGGGGAAGCGAAGGCCGTTTATGTCGACGTCACCTCCGTCGAGAAGACCCAGGCGATGGCGCAGGCGGCGATTACGACGTATGGCCGCATCGATATCCTGGTGAACAACGCCGGACTTTACTCGGCGCTCAAAAAGAAAAACTTCATGGAGATCGACGGCGAGGAATGGGACAGCGTGATGGCGGTCAACGTGAAGGGATTATGGCACTGCGTCAAAGCCGTTTATCCAGCGATGAAGCAGCAGGGCAAGGGAAAGATCATCAACATCTCGTCGGGCACCGTGCTGGGCGGCTCTCCCCTCTTCTTACATTACGTCTCGTCGAAATCCGCCGTCATCGGCTTTACTCGGGCCCTCGCTCGCGAGGTCGGGGGCGACAAAATCTGCGTCAACTCGATCATGCCGGGCTTGACGATTTCGAGCGCCAACCAGGAAGGCGTAATGACCGCCGAACAACTCGCCGACCGCCGCAAACGCCGTGCCATTCAGCGCGATCAGTACCCGGCGGATCTTGTCGGCACGGTAATCTTCCTCGCCTCCGACGACAGCGACTTCATGACTGGCCAGTCCATCGCCGTCGACGGCGGAATGAACATGCATTGAGGAGACGTGAGGTCTCGGCGCGTTCGTTACGGACGGAAACGCGTGGTATGAATCGCAGACTGAGCGGTACTATTCGACCGAGAAGTGAACGACGCCGCTCTGCCAAGATTGTCTAAAATCGAAAGCCCGGCCCTAGTTCTGCTGGTTCTGGCCCGAATCCGGGAAGAGGGCCGTGTTTGTGGTTCCTTCGCATCGAGAGAGCGCGTCGGCAAGCGGAGATGTGTCTCAGTTTGGAAACGCTTGTAATTTCCTCCCGCGTAGTTGACGACCAGTCGTAGCGAAGAGCGCCGCGATGACGATTTAGTGTTCCCGTGAGATTGACCAGATGCAACTTTCCCCGCTGATTTTACGGAAACAATTCGAACGCTTCCAAGAGGCTGTTCGCCTTAATCCAAAGAAGATTTCCGTTCGTTCCGCGAAGGCTTGCCGAAAGAGTGGGAAGGCTACAAAGACCACGTCCACACCGAAGCACGCCGGCGGCTTGCGTTGTCGACGTGGTCTTCTTCGGATCGATACCAATGCTCAAGAATCCAAGACCATAGCATGAATATGATCGGCCACTTGCGCCAGCTCTGCGCGCGTCTTCTGTGTAGTTAGCGCGTGGTAATCAGCGATAACAATGAAAAGCTCGGCCGTGTCCTGAAGGCGAACTCTATTTTTCAAAGTCCCGACGTAATGGCCAAGATGGAGCTTTCCGGTAGGACGGTCTCCCGTCAGAACACGCTCAACTGTTTCCTTGCGCTGGTTCATCCTGCGCTGATTTCTGGGAACAACTACGCATGATAGTTGCGCAAGCGCCGTGCCACATCACCTACGCGGCGGTCTTTAGGATTTCGTCGTAGTCCTTTGCCAGTTCGATTCGCATGAGCGCCGCCACGAAGCGCGTAAAGTCCTTGCGCGGCACGAGCTTCGAAAGCGCTTGGGCGCTTGTACCGAGCCTCAGGCGGCGCGCGGCCTGAATCACTCGCTTATCGGCGTACGGGTAGGTCTCAGCCCAAACAGGCTGCACCTCCCGTAGAAAAATGTCGGCTCCGACTGGTCCGATCCCGCTGAATTGCTGCAGCAGCTGGTGCTCGCGTTTGATGGGCGTCAAATCTTTTGAAGAAATCCGGGGGAGCTCACGCTGCCGTAAAGCGGCTGGCTTGCAACTCAGGTGTCATGTTGTAAGAATTATTAGAAGGAGAGAAAGCATGGAAGAAGTGCCATGGCCGCTGCTGCAACAGGAATAAGCTGTGGCAAAAGTTACGATAACTTTTACTGGAGGACGTATGGAAGTATTCATTAAGATCGCTCCTCAAGAATTCTCGCGATTGCGAGAGCGAATTACCAGCGACTCTCCCGCCCATGAGGCAATTGACAGAGCGACGCCGATTGATCATGCCATAGAGGGCGTGCTATTCGAGGGGTATAACATCACCTGTGACGAGAATCAGGCGCGCACGATTCTCGAAGTTGCCCAGGAATGTTCTGAGATCATCCCTGATATCGAGCAAGCAATAAAGCTTGCCCGACCGGTCTGACAGATCAATCAAAGCATACAAAGCTGAGGAGTGTAGATAGCAGTCGGTTACGACAGCTTCTTCTCACGATCCAGTCCCCACGAAGGCGGATCGTTGTTTCATTGCGAGCGGCAGGGGAACGCCCGCCGCCTTTGTCCGCCACTAAATCATGCGATCACGGCCGCGCGCACCCGTGCTCTCGGCGGGTAGCTGGTCTTAGCACGTTCGCCACGTAGCTATGAAACATACGCCATTAGCGGGAACCGTCGTTTCCCGACGACGAAGTGGGAATGCAATTATTGGCGCCGGTACGTGATCGAATCGTTTCTCTAATCCGATCAACTTTACGACCCTAAATATACCCTCTTATCGAACTCCTTGCCCTAACGAATGTGTGTCGCCGGGCCGCGCAGCTCACATCGCTTCCTCATTCTAAGATTCTGTAGATCGATGCGGCTCAGCTGGTTCCGATACTTCTTTGATAGTTTCCGCTACAACGTTTTTTTCACCCGAATGAACTGCCACATCACCGAGCGAGACGATACCGACGAGTCCTTTTTCCCGATTCAGAATGGGCAGACGCCGAATTTGCTTTTCCTGCATCAGCTTTGTCGCCTCGGAGACGTCTTGGTCTTCAAAACAATAGACCATATCCTGCGTCATGACCTCGTGAACTTGAGTCTTTGTGGGATCGCGCCCCTCCGCAGTGGCACGGATTGTGATATCGCGATCCGTGAGCATCCCCACCAGACGGTCATCGCTTCTAATTGGAAGCATGCCCACATCCAGCTCCCGCATTTTTAGCGCCGCGTCCTTCAGGACGAACTCGGACGTAACGACTTCAGGGTCTCGCGTCATTATTTCTGCAACTCGCATAAAACCTCCTTCACTCTTTTTCGCAGTTATGGAAATAATACTCTCATCTGCTTTGAGAACGCTCTGCCATCTACTAAGCAAAGTCAGCGCGACCGCAATCAGGCAGCCCATTTGTCTATGAATGCGATCGGCACCCGTCCGTCTTCCTCTGTGAGGAGCAATCGAGGTGCCAAAGCTGGCGATCTAGCTGCTACTTTAGTTGAAAAACGATTTTCCTGACTTTCGCAATCAATCTCCCGCGATTTTTCCTATGATAAAAGCCCTAAAGTTTGGCCTTCGTCTGTATCACAATCACAGCTGGAACAACTACAGCGAAGCCCGCGCTGTATTAAAAATTAGACACGATAGCCGGCCATAAATCCCATTTTCGATAACAGTTTGATAACAGTTTATAGTCCGGGGTGCGACGCATATGCGACGCATAAAAGAAGTTAAGAATGGGAAATTACAAATCAAGGCTTTCACTTGCATGCGCTGCTATCGTGAGCACACTCGGATTGCTCCCGTAATGAGGCCGCGCAGTGTTTCATCCTCAAACCAGCGTGTTACCGAGCACGTCAATGGGTAAACAATTTTCCTAGCGAAGCAGGTTGAGCGAGAGATTTCAAGGATGGGCAAGAGGAGATGAAAATGAAGTCCGGTCAGGTAATATTTACAATGGACGTTTATAAGTCTAAGTGCTGCGGAGTTGAGCTTATGCTCCAGGTCGATCAGTTTTCATTTTCTTCTTTCTTTATTTTTCTTTTTCTTTTCATTTATCTTTCCATGTTGTTTCGCAGGCAAATCCAGTACAGATTCGGCGGCTCTGCTTGCGTCTCAAATCTGCAAGCCAAAATGCAATATGTTCCTGATTTGAGACGGAAGAGCTTCGTGAGCCATGTTCATTGACAACATACTTACTCGGCGCACATCGGTTGGGGTCTAGAGGTTTTCATTTGGCACGTGGGTTGCTGAACTTAAGCATGAAGAAAACACTTTTTCATGGATGAATTTGTGAGCAAAGGACAACGCTGTCGCGCTACGCGTAACATCAGTGCACATCAAGGGCTGGTGAAGGCGCAAACAGAAGGCACTATTGAGTTTGAAACAGACAACCTCGGCCGCCGCCTAATAAGAGTCCACTGGGATGTCAGCTTCTGGATGTACGTGTTTCCGGATGAGATCGAGTTAGTGGACTCGAGCGAGAGCTGATGAAAAAGATACCATTTGTTTAAATCCGATGGTAAAGGAATACGAAAATAACAGGAGTTAACGAATGCCGGAAAGGAAGCCAATCACATACGCGGAGGGGCGGAAGGTACAATCCGGCGCGGGTCCCACGCCGGTCGTGCTAGTGACCGGCAGCACCGGATTGATTGGCTCGAAGATTGTCGAGGCGTTCGCGGGCAACTACCGAGTTGTGGGGTTGGACGTGAAGCCACCGAAGGAGAAGGTAGCAGGGACCGATCACATCGAGTGTGACGTGACCCAAGATCAAAGCGTCATCCAAGCACTGGCTACAGTACGGGAGCGATATTCGGATAGTCTGGCGAGCGTAATTCACCTGGCAGCCTACTACGATTTTTCAGGGGAACCGAGTCCGCTCTACCGCACGCTTACGGTCGAGGGCACGCGACGCTTGCTGCGGGCGCTGCAGCAATTCAAAGTCGAGCAGTTCGTCTTCTCCAGCACATTGCTCGTTATGAAGCCGGTGGATGAAGATGAAGTCATCACCGAACAGTCGGTCACCGAGAGCGTGGAAGAAACTTGGGACTATCCGCGTTCGAAAGTTGAGGCGGAGGGGGCCATTCGGCAGGAGCGCGGGGCAATTCCGACTGTGATTCTACGTATCGCCGGGGTGTATGATGACAACTGCCACTCGATCCCGATTGCTCAGCAAATCTCCCGCATTTACGAGAAGAGACTGGAGAGTTACTTCTTTCCAGGCGACGCAAGTCACGGCCAGGCGTTCGTTCACTTGGACGACCTCGTGGATTGCTTCGGCAGTGTGGTGGGACTCCGGCGTGCGCTTGGGCCGCGCGAGCTCTTCCTGATCGCCGAGCCGGACGTGATGAGTTACGCCGAGTTACAAGACCGAATGGGCGAGCTGCTCCACGGACAGGAATGGCCGACGATCCGCATTCCTAAAGTAATCGCCAAGACAGGCGCGTGGGTCCAAGAGAAGATGTCTGGCGAAGATGAGGTTTTCATCAAACCCTGGATGGTTGACCTTGCCGATACGCATTATCCGGTGGAGATAGCACGGGCACGGCAAGTACTCGGTTGGGAACCTCAACACCTGCTCCGCAATACGCTTAACCGAATGATTGGCGACCTTAAGACAAACCCACGGCAGTGGTACGAAAAAAACAAACTCGATTGGCCCGAAAATGAGCCGGATAAAGCAGCGAAAAAGTGAGCTTCCAAAACGTATGAAGACGTGCAGTCACGCTCGTCTGCGGCGCACGAGGACCGCAGTCGCATGGAAGAAAACGTAAAAACCATTCCCGATCTCAATGTTGCTGCTCCACCCTGGAACTACAATCCTTCGTCCTGGAAAGAGCGGCTGCCGATCTGCATCCTCGCAGCGGTAGCCTTCTTGATTGCCGCATACATGGGGCTCTATCAATGGCGCTTGATTAGCGACGTGTGGGATCCGGTCTTCGGCCAACAATCGAAACAGGTGCTCGACTCAACGGTCTCTGAACGCATGCGCCGTTGGTTTCTCGTGCCCGATGCAGCTTTCGGCGCGCTCGCTTATCTCGGTGACGTGATATTCGGATTGGCCGGCTCGACGCGGCGCTGGCAATACCGGCCATGGATGGTGCTGCTCTTCGGACTGGACGTCATTCCAGTCGGCATCGTGAGCACGGTTTTGGTTGTGCTGCAAGGCGCCGTGGTCGGAGCGTGGTGTTTTCTCTGCCTGGTGACGGCGGTGATCTCGCTCGCGTTAGTGGTGCTGGCTTACGATGAGGTTTGGTCAACCATGCTCTATCTGGGCCGGGTCTGGCGGAAGACGCGCAGTGCCATATTGCTGTGGAACATTTTTTGGGGAAGGCCTTCCGGCTTCGCCGAAAAAGTGGCGCTCGTCAAAGCGGAGAGACGCTGATGTGGGCGCGAGTCATTGAAGTAATGCTGGGATGCTGGCTCACTCTGAGCCCATTCATTTTCCGCCACCCTCCGCAACAGACCGCGTGGTGGACAAACGACCTACTCTCGGCACTCCTTGTGATTACGCTCGCGCTGCTTTCTTTCTGGCGCCCCATGGAACGTGCTCACCTGGCTTTGACCGGAGTAGGACTCTGGTTAATCAGCTTCGCCTTTCTCAGCGCACCCCACCCCACGCCTCCTGCTTTGCAGAACGATCTGGTGGCCGGACTGCTCCTCCTGATGTTTGCCATCGTCCCAAATGAAGCCACCCTTCCCCCGAAGCTATGGAGAGAGTTTTACAAGCTGGAGATAACCTGAGAACAGGGACATTAATCGATTAGAATCGGGAATTCAGCGCAACGTTAATGCGGTTCACTTCTATTGCGCTTCTATGAGCTTTGATCAAGGAGTTTTTATGCGCAGAACCGCCCTTCTCGCATGCTTTCACATCTTAATTCCTAACGCTCCCCGCTCCATTCTGCTCTCATCGGTCTGTGAATACACACCCGAGAACGAACTCTAGCCCCAGCCTCCCTTAAAAAACGGGTTTGGCGGGTGTATCGACCTCTCCGTTTTCAGATCGTGGAAAATAGTGGCGCTTGTGACTCTTTCGACCTCCGGCTGCAGCTTTTTCCCGAGCTCCTCGATGCCGCGATCAGCGACTAGCCTCTCGCCAGCAGCAATCAGCACAAACTCCATACCTGCATAATCGAGAAAGTCCGGGGGGTCGGCCTCGCAGAAGCGCCGGTCGCCAAATTTTTCCCGTAACCGTTTAGGAAGATCTGCCGGCTGCTGCAAATCCGTGGCAAACCCAAAGCCTTGTTCGGGATTTTTGATGCTGATGATGTAACTTGCCTGATCTTCAAGTGTGAATGCGGCCTGTGCGCCCCCACTAGCTTTAGGAAGCTCCAAAACATATGCGAAATGTGTATGGTCGTCATGGCGGATGATGCGGTAAACACCTTCTCCGACAGGTCGCAACGCTGGAAGATGGCTCTCCCCGCTTATCTTTCTCTGGTGAGCTTCCGGAGCGAGTCGATCCTCGACGCGCTTCGGTTCGCCACTTACCGCATCAACAAAGCCCGAAGTCCTGTCAATTTCACTTTCCTGGGAAAAGCTCCTACGTCCGATGACGAGTAACCTGTAGCGCTGTGGTTCCTCAGGGGCCAAAACAACAAACATCCTCTGCGCCTCTTCCAGTTTCTCGGCAGCTTCTTCTACTTCAGCCCGAAAGAAAAAATAGACGTTGCCACTTTCGAGCACGTCGACTCTTTTTGAAAGCATGTGTACCTCCATGTGTACCTCACTGATCGCCGAGTTCTTCGGCTCTCCAGTGCCCATTGGTAATTATGATTCACCTCCCTCAGTGGTAGTGAGGAACGCAACCAAGGTGCCAAACAGTGGCGATTTAGTTGCTGCTATGGGAAGCCGTTTCCTTCGGTATAGCCTCCGGGTTTGGCTCGGCCTGTACGCTGGAAATTTAGCGAAGCCCAGGCTATCGCGATGTTTGGGATACGGGAACACACAACCACCAATTTCGGCCTGTACATTTGCATCCCCGGAACTCTGGCTTATTTACCGAATCCGGACGTGATGGGTATGTCGACAATTTGATTCACAGGTCGAAGAAAGTACATAAAAAACTGCACTATTAGACAGTTCAGAAGCGTCTCATTTTCGGCTATGAAGAAAGCCCGGTTTTCTCGTTTTCCGGACAGAAAGTGAGAGGATTGCGGCCGGATATTTTCGGAGCTACAAGCAGTCAGCAGGTTTCATAGTTTCCAAAAAATCGTCGTGTTCTTCAGCAACTCAATCGCCCAAGAACATGGGAATAGACCAATCCCATAGCCTTTCGGCTCAACCGTAAAGTTTCCCTCCCCTGTGCCTGTGCTTTGCTCCGGCCACGAGACAGGATTTCTCTTACGATTTCTGGTTTGTCGGCGTAGCGTGTCCTGTGTGCACGGATGGGAGATAAAAATCGGTTAAGCGCTGTTTGGAGCCTGTTTTGACTTCAACATCTCCCACTTCGACCCTTCCAGGATCTGTTGCGCGAATCCGTTTGGGATCGGTGTACATACTTTGGACCGCCAAAGCCGAAGATATCATCGCCAAGTATCGCCGTGCTCAGGCCGTCCTGGATAAACTACAAACAGCGTGAGACGCTACACTAGGAAGAAATTGTTCCCTTCCGAGTTGAGCACAACGAAGTCGGGGATCGATTTCACCTGGTGGGCGTTCTTGTTTCTACGGTCGAAGTTCGATCCTCGCTGGACCAGGTTCTGCAGGATCGATTCGTAACCGAAGCGGTAAACGGCGTTCCCTGAAGCCTTCAAAAGCTCCTCGATAATTGCCTCGGCGATTCGGCCCTTGATCATGTTCTCGGGCGTGTATTGGGTTGGTTTGTTCATGCCGGATGGAGATGGCAAGCAATGTGCCATCTTGCCGCCGCGGAAAATCAGTTATTTGCAAGGAACTTTTCGTAGACGGGAACGCCGTAGTGCGCGGCAAATGCCGAGTTCTGCCAACTTTGAATTAGGCGTGAGGCATGAGCCGTGAGGCGGGGGAGGGCTAAGACAAAAGTAAAAAGGCCAAAATAGGCAATGGAACAGAAAGGCTGTGTTCGTGATCGCGTTTCGTGCTCGTGAGACTTGAATGAAAATCGCAGGAACTTATGCGTTTCGAGAATTCCCAAATCGTCGAGATGAACTTTGGATGCCTCGGATTCGCAACTTGGACGGACGGCCAGATCTCACGTTTGCGAAAACTGACCGACGCAGTCTTCCTGTGGACGGGAATTGGCAAATTCGAGGAGGTCGAGTTGGCGTCGCAACTTCGCCGACATCCGCGGGCGCACTTTGCGACGGCGCCGGCGCTTAGGTTCCAGACTCCGCCAGAGCTGCTCGTCGGCGTTGAACTGAGCTACTCGTCGCTGAACGCGTCGTTGCACCGGGGGCAAATGGTAGTAGGGTGTCATGGGGTATTCCTATATGGAGGGGCTGCTTTCCGCTTGTCTCAGTTCTCTGGCGGCGTAATACCGGCGTCGGTGATCAGAGAAGGACTCGGAGTCCGCCTTGTCCTTCGCAAATCCGTTCATCTTCCACGGCTTGCAGAAAAGACAGCCGGCCCGGCGATTCTTTGGACGCTTACGCTTGTGATTTGCCATGGTTCAAGACCGCACGTTTGTCATCTTCGCGGCGACGCCGATTGCTCTCCTTCTTCGCCTCCGCCTTAGGACCATAGAACGCACCGCTACCTTTCTTAGATCCTGCGTGCTCGGTCTTTGTTGCGTTGTAGGCCATCTAACTCAGCTGAAAGAGGTTACTTCTACTTGCAGCCGGTTTTTTCTCACGTCGTTGACGATGTTTTCGAGGTGCTTGGCAACTCGGTCATCGATCCAGTCCGCTCCGCACTGGCTGTAAACCGTAGCCGGGTACTTCCTGACAACCACAACACCGAACTCTAGATCGGCGGTGAACGTCGCCGTCCCGGTTTTCTTGGTTCCGGCACAGGGAGGGCATAATTTTTTCGATTTTTTCTATTCACTTCTTTCTCTTCGTCTCGCGGCGAGTGTACTATGATTCTTGCAAAGCCGAAACGGGACAGCGGGAGGAGAAGCCAAGTAAGGCGCGCGACGGCCAGCGCGACGCGGTATCTAATCGAAAATCATGCTCGTAAAAGTCACCGCCGAGCCGGTCTCGGGGGTAAACGCCTGACTGTATTTCAGATGTCGTCCCTTGCTGCCGTTGAGCAGGTGAATCAAGGAGTAAAGCGGCGAGAAGCCGCAGATCCTTCTTTTATCCTGATCCTTGGCGATCTCTTGGAAAAAACCCGGCGCATCGAGCACCGCAAGACGTTCCACCAGGCGCTGATCCTCCGCCTCCACCCACTTGAGGAAATCTTCGGTAATCGGCTCACGGTCGCCGAACTGACGGCCGACGTGGGCCAGATCGACTCCGGCGATGAAACAGACTTGCCTTGTTTCTTTATCGACCAAGTCTTGGATAGCGGCAAGGAAGGATCTTACGGGTGAACTCTTTTCCGGCAGCGTCTTGCTCGCCACCATGGCCTGAAACGAAGAAACCAGGATCGGCACGATCTTGAAGGGTCTCTCGGATTGTCCCGTCAGCTCCGCGCGCCGCTCTGCAATGTATTTCAAAAAAACCACCTGGAACTCCAGCGAATGTTCACCGCGATGAAGATACTCGTCGGCAAAGAGATCTTCGTTACAACGACGTTGGAGATTGGAAACGAAAATTTTGTCCGTTTCCACCGTGCCGAGCGGAGTTTCAAAATCTTTGAGGCTCAAGATAAACGGATTCTCGCCGCCGCAGTGAGAAGTCCCGAGAAGGATATACAGGTCGGCCCCGTCGCTTTCCACCAGGTTCTTATACGCCCAGGCATAAGCCGGGCCGCCGCGATGAAAATCGATATGCGGCGCGACAATCGCCTTCGGCAGGGTTGACTTGCTTGCTCGTCCGGGCAGGCCAGGACCCTCCGGCGAGAGAAAATATCCATCGAGCTGAGTCTTTAATCCCCTCGGATCTTGTTGATAGACGCCGCCCATGTGTGCGGGCGCACGGATCGATTGGCGGCGGAATTCTTCAATGACACTTCCCTGATAGTTTAAAAACCTTTCAGTCACTAAGTAGTAGTGCTGATCGAGCATTGCGACAAATTGAGTAAGCTCATCGCTGAGTAGCAGCGTGCCGAACTGTTTGGAGTAGACCTCCTGGATATCGACAAAGGAATGGCGCCCGTCAAAATGAGACATAATGAAGTATCCCGCAGGGGAAACTCCCAAGGGAGTGGCCAGACTCAATGGATCTTTCAAATAGATGAGGGTGTTGCCGTCCTGTTCAATGGGAAAAGCCTCGACCACTCGCAAACGAGGAAAACTCTCCATCTTTTCTGTGACGGCAACCTATTCTAGTTGGCGACTCGAATCATGCGATTTCAGGAGAGAGACGCAACGCGGATTCAGATACTTCGATGAACTGCTAGCCGATTCCCAGTCTCTGCTTGGCCTCATCGCTGATCCTGCTGGGATCCCAAGGCGGATCCCAAACAAGATCCACGGTGGCGTCACCGACTCCGTCTATCGCCATTATTTTTTCTTTGGCATCGGCCGCGATCATCGTGCCCATACCGCATCCTGGTGCGGTGAGCGTCATTTTAACCGCCACCGTGTCATTATTCACTTCCACGTCGTAGACTAACCCAAGATCGACGATATTGACCGGAATCTCCGGATCGTAGCATTCGTGCAGGGCTTCATAGACTTGTTCTTTAGTCACCATATTATTTATCTACTCCTCTTGGGTTATCCGCTGAATAAAGATTGAATAAGACTAACTCGAGACGATCTTCAGACCTTGGGTCTGCTTAGCGCGCTCCGAAGCGATCGATAGCTGCCCCGCCAACCTGGCGGCGATCTCTAGAAAACTCTTGCTCACGGCAGAATTCGGCTCCTGCACAAGAATCGGCAAGCCCTTGTCCCCTCCCTCGCGAAGCGCCGTCGTGATCGGGATCTCTCCCAGATACGGAATTTGAAACCGCTCGGCCGCGCGTTGCGCGCCGCCGCGGGAAAAAATCTCGTGCTTCTTGTTACAACCGTCGCAGATGAAGTAACTCATATTCTCGACGATGCCGACAATCGGGATCATGACTTTGTCAAACATCGTCTTAGCGCGAATCACGTCGGCGAGGGCGACCTCCTGCGGGGTTGCGACCAGGAGCGCGCCGCTGACCTTGAGCTGCTGTGAAAAAGTAATCTGCACGTCACCCGTTCCCGGCGGCATGTCAACAACGAGATAATCCAACTCGCCCCAGTGAACATCGGCCATGAGCTGGTGCAGCGCCTTTCCTAACATCGGACCGCGCCAAATCACCGCTTGTTCTGCATCGAGGAAAAATCCAATGGACATCACCGGCACGCCGTGAGCCATGGTCGGAGCAATTTTGTGAACGCCATTGATCTCAACCTTCGAAGGCTCGCCTTTGACGCCCATGATCATCGGTACCGACGGTCCGTAGATATCGGCGTCGAGCAATCCCGTGGCGGCTCCATGCATCTTGAGAGCGACCGCAAGGTTAGCCGCAACGGTGGATTTGCCCACGCCGCCTTTTCCGGCGGCAACCAAAACGACATTCTTAACCGACGGAAGCAGATCTGTTTGTCCTTCCCCCGCCTTGCTGCCGCGCACTTGTGCGCCGAAGTTTATTTCCAGACCTTGAATGCCGGCAATCTCCGCCAGCGCCTTCTTGCAATCGGTTTCAATCGTTTCACGCAAAGGGCACGCGGGGGTTGTCAGTTCGACGGTGAAGCTGACTTTGCCTTGATTGATAGCGAGGTTCTTGACCATTCCGAGACTGACAATGTCGCGATGAATCTCCGGATCTTGAACTTTCTTCAACACGTCGAGAATTTTTTCCTGAGTTATGGTTTCCAAGGTAACTCCTTTATTAGGTAAACTCTTACCTATAAGGTCTATGATGTCAACAGGAGTTGCGCCGATTAACAGTGGCTTCCCAGATGCGTCTAAATAAGTGAGGCGGCGCCTCTAATCGAATGAGCCTCGGCACAATAAACTTGTCGGATCAAGAACCATTTGGTAAAATTTATGCCTGTTTATCGCTCATCTGATTAGGAGGAACTTATGCAACGCACGGTTATGATTTCAGCTGCGCTTTTTCTCGTTTCCGCCACTATCGGTTGCTCCGGTGGCTCATTAACGACACGGGAGAAGGGCGCGGGCATCGGCGCACTCGGTGGCGCCGCGGCTGGCGGTATTATTGGCGCGGCTGTAGGCCATGCAGGGGCGGGCGCTGCAATCGGTGGCGCCCTCGGTTTAGGTTCCGGCGCGCTGGTTGGAGATCAACTCCAAGGCCAGGAACAAAAACAGGCCGACCAACAACGGCAGATCGATGTTAATCAGGCCGAGCTGGACCGTCAAAGACGCGAGTTGGACAGGCTCAAGAAACCGGCCGAATACTAAATATCCAATTACGTCGCGACAAATCGAGCAACAGCGACAAATGGGTGTCAAATCAGACTGAGACCGAACGTCTAAAAAGAGAGAAAGAACAAATAAGACAGCAGCTTGGAGAATGGTAAATCGACCGTATGAAAAAGGAATCACAATGAATAAACGTTGGAGTGTGTTGAGCGCAGGACTTTTCCTCTCGCTGGTTGCGGCGGGCTGCTCCAGCGGATCGTTGACGACCCGAGAGAAAGGTGCCGGAATCGGCGCCCTCGGCGGTGCTGCCGCCGGCGGCATTATTGGAGCTGCCGTCGGTCGGCCCGGAGTCGGTGCGGCAGTCGGCGGCGCGCTTGGCCTGGGCACTGGCGCTTTGATCGGTGACCAACTCCAGGGCCAGGATATAAAACAAGCCGAGCAGCAGAAAGCGATCGACCAACAGAGAGCTGAGATTGCCAAAAACCAGGCCTTGATCGAGGAGTTAAAGAAACGCAATATCGAGGCGCGCGAAACCAGCCGGGGCGTAGCAGTCAATCTTCCCAGCGTGAATTTTCAATTTGGTAGAGCGGATCTTACCCCTGACGGAAGCGATCGAGTTAATCAAATTGCCACTATCATTCGACGCGACGCGCCCAATCGCAGGATTACCATAGAAGGCCACGCCAGTCGCGAAAGCGCCGCTCAGGAGGCTTATAATCAACGCTTGTCGGAGAGACGGGCCAGCACGGTCGCCGATGCCCTGGAACGCAGCGGTGTTAACGGTGGACGTGTTTCCTCCCAAGGATTAGGCACCCGCTCACCCATCGCCACTAACGATACCGAGGATGGGCGGAGGCAAAATCGTCGGGTGGAAGTAATTATCGAGAACTAGGGGAACCAAAGCGAGGTTCAGTGCCGTTCATTAACCGCTGGATATTGCTGCGATGGCGAAAAGTGATCGCCGCGGCGAAGACAGCGGCCATGCCGATCACCGGCGGCGGGTAATACAAGAGCCAAAAAATCACTGGCGCGACAATCGCGGTCAAGATCGAGCTCAACGAAACGATCCTGCTGCTTAGTGCGGTAACCGCAAATACTGCAATTAAAATAACGGTGGCTACCGGAGCTAAGGCGAGGAACACGCCTAAAGCGGTGGCGACGCCTTTTCCTCCCTGAAACTTCAGAAACACCGGATAAAGATGGCCGAAAAACGCCGCAATTCCGACCCAAATAGATACGGATAAGCTGGCCCCCAGTTGCATTGCAAGAATGACCGGAACTAACCCCTTCGCCACGTCGGCGATCAAGGTCAAAACACCTTGTTGCTTCCCCACTACCCGGGCGACATTGGTCGCGCCGACGTTGCCGCTACCGGCCTTTCTGACGTCGACTCCTGCGATCGAGCCAAGAACATAGCCTGTCGGCACCGAACCCGCGACATAACCGAGTATGATTAGAATGACTTCCACAACCAAATCGTGAGATTTTCAGTGGATCTATTAAAAACACAGTTCACGCGCTTGTTGCGATCACGTTGCAGAGAGTAATGGCCGCCGCAAATTGAGGTGATGAAGGATAAATGCCGTCGTAACGGAATAGCCCTCAACGTTTTTCGACAACCGTGTCTTGGCGCCACACAAAAAAAGCCCCGCACCAGTAAATACTGTGCAGGGCCCTAGATGTTATTCCTTTTGCAGGCGGTGGTGACAACCGACTAAGCAGGTTTCTTGTAGAATTCCGGGTTCATGCTGCTGGTAGTCCCGGACTTCGCCAGCTCCGCCTCGAACATCTTTCGGATGTTAGGATCTTCGTCAAAATACTCGATCTGGTTTCCCCCAGCCTTGACGTCTTTATCGACTTTGGTGATGTCGCCGAAGCTCTCGCCCAAGCTGTACTTAATCCCGCCTAAACGCGGCGGGAGATAACGGGCGCCTTCCGCGCCGGTGTTAAAGTGCTGGTGGAACATCATCGCCGGCGGCGTGAAAACGCTGCCGTCTTGCCAATCATAGCGTTTGGGCTGTTCTCCTTCTCTCCAGAACATCGAGAACCCTTTGCCTTTAATGATCATGACATTGAAACCGGGTCCGTGCCGATGGGCTTTCTTATAGGTGCCAACGGGAAATTCGGAAATATGCGCAGCCATCGAGCCATTGGCCATCTCCAGCATGACATTCTTTCCAGCGGCGCCGCGCTCCTTCCAGTCTTCAAGTTTAAAGTTACGGGCATCAGCAATAAAGTTGGTATCCCAAACACGCCCTGGGTGAGCTTTGCCCTTGCCGCTGAAGTATTCCGGATCGCCATCGAAGCGATCCACGAAATCACGAGGCGTGTTGAAGATGAAGTCCGCGTTGTGAAAAAGGTTGAAAGTGATAGCCATACTATTGACCGAGAAGAACCGCGCGGTGTCATCTCCCTGGCCGTTAAAATGCTGGTACCAGGAGTTAAGCGGCAAGGCGAAAACGCTTCCCTCTTGCCATTCGAAAGTCTGCTTCGCTCCTTTGTCATTCCAGATGGTAGTGGCTCCGCGGCCTTTGAGAACATAAAGCATGTCTTCGTATAGATGCCTCTGCGGGTTGAGGCTCTTTCCTGCCGGGATCTCCAAAACATAGGCGCCGGTCGTTCCTTCCGCGCCTTCCATGTTGATGAATGCCCCGTTACCACCGGTTCGATCCCAAGGCTTTAGCTCAACCTTTCTCAGGTCCTGGACAAAAAAGGTTTTAACCACAGGTATGCCTTCGCCAAGCTGCCATTTCTCATAATATGGAATGTTATCCATTGACACATCTTCTTGAACCGCCGGTTTAGCCATAGAGTTCCTCCCTAGAAACTATGCTGGGTTTCTATCGCATAAGATTTGCAAAAGCAAGTCGGCGAAGCCATTGATTAAGCGCGTCTTTCTGCAACAGGCTGGCTTGTTCAACCGGTTATTGTATTGATCGATCGAACGCGTCGCACGAGGAATTCATTGACCCGATGATGGCGGGACTTCGCCAGGCATGCAGCATTGACAATAACCGCAAAACTCTACTAAATGGCAATGGCTCAGCGTGACTTGAAATCTGAAATCATTTAATTTCAGACAAAGGAGAACAACTTTGGCGACACCGGTTACGGCCCCGATGGTAGGCAAAATACTAAAGGTGGAGAAAAACGTCGGCGAGCATGTCGATGAGGATGAGGTGGTGCTTGTGATGGAGGCGATGAAGATGGAAATACCCGTCGTTGCGCCCGCTTCCGGAGTACTCAAAGAATTAAAAGTCTCACCGGGGCAAGCCGTCGAAGCAGACCAGATTCTCGGTGAGATCGAGTAATTTCCGCTCCCATTCAAACACACCCGGTTACTTTTTACAGAGGAGAACAAGCTGATGGACGTCTGGACGTTCGGATGGACGCTGGCGGTGATCGGCATGACTGGCACTATGCTGGTGTTATGGTGCTTGAGCCTGCTCATCCTGCTGCTCAGAAAATTATTTCCCTACAAGCCGGAAGCTACGGCAACGAAGAAAGGCTAGACGGAATACATGGAATCGGCGATTGCTTCCGGCTTTCAGGGCCTTTTGCTCGGAGTCACTCATCTGACCCTGGGTCATGTCGCCATGATCCTCATCGGTTCGCTGCTCCTTTATCTGGGAATCAGCAGAGGATACGAACCCTTGCTCCTCGTCCCCATCGGGTTCGGTGCCATCCTGGTCAATATCCCGCTAGCGGGGCTAATGGATGAACACGGGATCCTGCGTTATTTCTACGACAACGGTATATTGACCGAGATATTTCCCGTGCTGATTTTTCTCGGCATTGGCGCCATGACCGACTTCTCGCCATTGTTGGAAAACCCGAAAATCATCCTGCTCGGCGCCGCCGGCCAGTTCGGAATTTTTATAACTCTGCTGCTCGCGCTGGCGGTGGGCTTCGATCGATTGGATGCGGTCGCCGTGGCCATCATCGGCGCCTGCGACGGCCCCACGGCCATCTATGTCAGTTCCAAGTTCGCGCCGCATCTACTCGGTGCGGTTTCGGTGGCCGCTTATTCATACATGTCTCTTGTTCCCCTCATCCAGCCGCCCATTATGCGCCTGCTGACCACCGATAGAGAGCGAAAAATCGTCATGGGCATGACTCGCCAACCGGTTTCAAAAACCACCAAGATTCTCTTTCCCATCGTGGTTACGATATTCGCCTCGATCCTGGCGCCCATCGGCACGCCGCTGATCGGCACGGTCATGTTGGGCAACCTTATGAAGGAAAGCGGTGTTGTCGATCGTCTCAAGAATGCTTCGGAAAATGAAATAACCAACATCGTTACCCTGCTTTTGGGCCTGACGATCGGCGCCACAATGGAAGCGCATAAGTTTCTTCAGACGCAAACGTTGCTGGTTTTGGGGCTTGGACTTCTCGCCATCAGTCTGGACACGGTCGTCGGCGTGCTATTCGGCAAGCTGATGTGTCTGCTTACCGGCGGCAAGATCAACCCGCTCATCGGCGCGGCCGGGATCTCGGCATTTCCCATGGCCGCCCGAGTCGCCCAAACCGAAGGTCAGAAGTACAATAAGAAAAACTATCTTTTAATGCATGCAATGAGCGCCAACGCCGGCGGGCAAATCGGTTCGGTCATCGCCGCGGCAGTCATGCTGTCCGTGCTCAAGGGCATGGGCATCGTCGGCGGTTAAACGAGCACTTTTATGGCAAAATCGAGAGACGATCTTGAAAAGAAACTCGTGGCTTTGGAAAAAACCGCTGTCGGCGCCGATTCCAAGGCTGCTGCCAAACAACGCTCCGAAGGCAAGCTCACCGCCCGTGAACGGATCGACAAGCTTTTAGATCCCGGCAGTTTCGTAGAAGAATTCATGCTGGCCGAGACGCCGTGCACGGACTTCGGCATGGCCGAAAAGAAACAGCCGTCGGACGGCGTCGTCACGGGTTTTGGTAAAGTCGACGGCCGCCCCGTATATATTTTTTCCCAGGACCGCTCGATTCTGGCGGGAAGCGTCGGCAGCGCTCACGCGGAAAAGATTGCCTACGTCATTCAAACAGCGCGCAAGCTTGGCGTTCCCCTGATCGGCCTCAATGACTCCGCCGGAGCGCGAATCCAAGAAGGCCTTTCCGTCACCTCGGCGATTGGCAAGATTTTCTTCGAGAACAGCATTGCCTCCGGTTGTGTTCCGCAAATTTCCGCCATCATGGGCCCGTGTATCGGCGTCGGCTCCTATTCCCCGGCGCTGACCGATTTCGTTCTCATGGTGCAGAATTCCAGCCAGATGTTTATCACCGGTCCGGCCGTCATCAAGGAAGTGCTCGGCGAGACCGTCACCATGGAAGAACTGGGCGGCGCCAAAATCCATTCCGAAGTATCCGGCGTCACCGACCTGGTGGCAAAGAACGACGAGGAATGTCTCGCGATGATTCGCCGGCTGCTCGGATTCTTGCCGTCCAGCTTTGAAGCCGCGCCGCCGCGCAAGCCAACCAGCGACGATACGGCGCGCGCTCTCGACTCGCTCGAGAAAATTGTCCCGGACGATATGCGCCGGGCGTACAACATTCTTCAGGTCATTAAGGCGATCGTCGATGACGGCGACTTTCTTGAATTGAAATCGAAGTTTGCCCGCAATCTGGTGATTGGTTTCGGCCGGCTGGACGGTCATCCGGTGGGATTTGTCGCCAACCAACCGATGTTTTTGGCCGGCAGTTTGGACGTCGACGCGTCAGATAAGGCGGCGCGTTTCATTCGCTTTTGCGACGCTTTCAACATCCCCATCATCACGCTCATGGATGTCCCAGGATTTTTCCCCGGTAAGCAGCAGGAAGAAAAGGGCATTATTCGACATGGCGCGAAAATGCTCTACGCCTATGCCGAAGCGACGGTGCCGAAAATCACCATCGTGCTGCGCAAAGGCTATGGCGGCGCCAAGCAGGCGCTTTGCACCCGCGAAATGGGCGCGGATCGGCTATTCGTTTGGCCGGGAGTGGAGCTGGCGGTGATGGGCGGCGGCGGCGCCGTCAATGTTCTTTATAAACGGGAGATCGAGCAGTCCCCGGACCCGGACAAGACGCGCAAGGATAAACTCGCCGAGTTCCAGGAACGCTTCAGCGGGCCATTTGAAGCGCTATCAAAACAATTCGCGCAGGCGGCCATCCGCCCCGCCGAAACTCGTAAACGACTGATTCAATCCTTGGAAATACTGCGCAACAAAAGAGAAGAAAGACCGAAGAAGAAACACGGCTTAATGCCGGTGTGAGTCCGAGCCGAGCACTCATGCATTGAGGGGCAGCGAAAACGAAAAAGTGCTTCCTTTTCCTTCCTGGCTCTCGACTCGAATTTCGCCGCCGTGAGCCTCGACAATCATCTTGCAGATGACAAGCCCAAGACCCGTTCCCTTGTACTTTGAGTTTTTTACATTGTTACCTTGCCGATACTTTTCGAAAAGCTGGCCAAGCTCATCGGCGGGTATTCCTTCGCCGCTGTCTCGAACCCACACTTGGACCCGGGCCGCATCCGCTGGCGCTGCTCCCACTTCGATCTCTCCTCCGTCTTCGGTAAATTTCATGGCGTTACTGATCAGGTTACCGAGAACCTGGTCAAGACGCCGCGGATCGGCATGGATCGAGACGAGAGAAGAATCCACGGACCCTGTGATCGAAATTCTTTTGTCGAGGGCTAAAATCCGATAATTTTCTACGCTTCTTTGGATCAGCTCTGTGAGATTGAACACTTCCCTGTTCACGTCAACATAGCCGGATTCGAGTTTGGAAACATCGAGGAAATCACTTACGAGATCCACCAGGTTGTGGCTATTGGCCTGAATCCTTATGAGCCATTTTTTTTGTTCCTCGGAGACACTGCCAAACATGCCCTCCATCATGAGCTCCGCCACACCGGTTATGTTCATGAGCGGTGAGCGGAGGTCATGGGCGATCATCGCGGAGAAGTCCGCTTGCAGCTTGCTGGCCTTTTCGAGCTCGCGGGCTTGCCGCTTGGTCTCTTCGTAGAGCTGCGCTCTCTGTACGGCGAGTCCCATTTGATTACCGATCGTCTCCCAGAGGTGCACTTCCTCAGGCCTAAACTTGCGCGGTGTTCGACTCGCCAGCTGAAGAATTCCCAGAACCTCACCTTCGGCACGAACCGGAACTTGGACAAACGATTCGACTCCCTCCTTTTTCATGGTCCTCAAGCCTTCACAGGTTTGCACATGTTCTTCAATACAAGCTTGCTCGAAAAGATGATCTCTAAAATGAGCCGACTGCGCGCCGTCCTTCGTGCGCGAAACCTTGCGGTGACTCTGAACATTTTCCGAGTTCCGATAGCCGCGAAAGACTGCTACCTCGAGCGTGTCGCCGCTCGAATCGAGCAAACGGATATTGCCGAGATCGAAGGAGCCGATGAACATAGCTTGCTCCAGGATCTGTTCGAGCACCAACTTCAAATCTAACGATGCCAAAATCGTCTCGCTGATTTTTCTTAGCACCATCAGCTCTCTGTTTCGTGCTTTCAGACTCTCCTCTGCTTTGTGCCGCTGGATGGCATAGCGTAACGCGCGCGCCAGTAAATGACCGTCCGCCTGCCCTTTGATTAAATAGTCTTGCGCCCCCTCTTGGAGCGCCCGAATCGCAATCTCTTCATCGTCAAGACCGGTTAGAACCACGATCGGCGTGCCGTTCGCCTGGCTGCCCAGACGACTGATCGTATCGAGACCATGCGCATCGGGAAGCGAAAGATCCAGCAGGACCACATCGAATAGCCCTTCGCCGAGCCGCGTCAAAGCTTCGCTCAATCGATCGGCATGGACCAAGTCAAACTGAGAGCTCCCCGCCTCATGTAAGTATTCACGCAGAAGACGAGCGTCTCCGGGGTTATCTTCGATCAACAAAACCTTGATAGGTGGGCTGCTCATTTAATTTCTTCGTCTGACGGCAGCCTGACCACGCTGATCCAGAAATCCTCAATGGACCTTACTACCCGCATGAATTGCTCAAGATCCACCGGTTTGGTGATGTAGCAGTTGGCATGCAAATCGTAAGTTTTGAGTATGTCTTCTTCCGCCGAGGACGTTGTCAGCACAACCACGGGAATTCGCCGCAGACGGGGATCCGCCTTGATCTCGGCCAAGACCTCCCTGCCGTCTTTTTTCGGCAGATTCAAGTCGAGCAAAATCAAATCGGGTTGCACGGCATCGGCATACTTGCCCTGTCGATGCAGGAATGAGATGGCCTCCACTCCGTCTCCGACTACGCTCACGTCATTCAAAAGTCTGCCTTCCTTTAGCGCCTCCTTGGTCAAACGGACATCGCCGGGGTTGTCTTCCACTAGAAGCACCTGGATAGAGCCATTATGCACACTCATAACTCTTCGTCTCCTTTGCTGTCATTTCACGCCAACAGCGTAAAGCGAAATGTCGAGCCCTTCCCCGGCTCCGACTCCAGCCAGATTCGCCCGCCGTGCCGCTCGACGATCTTTTTGCAGAGCGCCAGTCCGATACCCGTTCCCGGGTACTCTTCCTTACTGTGCAAGCGCTGAAAAATGACAAAAATCCGCTCCGCATACTGAGGGTCGATGCCGATACCGTCATCGCGAAAAGAGAACAACCATTCTTTGCCGTTTTGTTCCGCCGACACATGAACGGCAGGGCGCTTATCGCCGCGAAATTTGATCGCGTTTCCGATCAGGTTCTGAAACAGCTGTCCCAGTTGAGTGGCATCGGCCATGACCGTCGGCAGAGGGCCGTGGGTAATCGTTGCCTGGCTGTCATCGATCGCGATTTGAAGATTCTTCAAAGTGATCTGAAGAACAGCCTCACACTCGGTCGGCGCAAGCTCTCTCGTCTTGGTCCCGATGCGTGAATAGGCCAGCAAAGCTATAATCAGGTCTTGCATCCGCTTGGACCCGTCCACGGCAAAACCGATAAATTCTTCCGCCTCGGCATCGAGTTTGCCTTTGTAGCGACGCGCGAGGAGTTGAACGTAGCTCGCAACCATTCTCAATGGCTCCTGTAAATCGTGCGAGGCAACATAAGCAAATTGCTCCAGCTCGGTATTGGAACGAGCCAGCTCGGCCGCCTGAACGGTCAATACACTGTTGACCCGTTCGAGTTTCTCCTTGGCAATTTTGATTTCCTCGGAGAAATGCTGCAGATCGATGTTCGAGCGGGCTAGTTCGGCCGCCTTTTCCTCCAATGACGCTTGCGCCCGCCGGCTCTCTTCATAGAGCCCGGCCTTCTGGATCGCTATCCCCGCCTGGTCGCCGATAGCTTCCAAAAGCTGAAGTTCTCTTTGTGCAAATACCCGCTCGGAACGGTTCCCAAGATGAATGATACCCAACACATTGTCGTAGCTCCGAAGGGGAACCACGACAGCCGTGCGCACTCCTTCTTTTCTGAATGTGCGCATTCCCGGGCTCCGATTGAGATCCACTACATGTACAGCTTTATCGACCAGCGCTTCCTGGGTCCCGCTACCACTGGTCAAGCCTTCTAGGACCTTGCGATGATCTGCAACATTTTTGGGAGCCCGATAGCCTCGCATCGCAGCCGGTTCCAGAATTTCTCCCGTCTGATCGAAAATACGGATAACTCCAATATCGAACCCGCCAATTTCATAGGCTTTATCAAGGACCTCGCTAAGTATGCCTTTAAGGTCGCTGGAACCTAAAATTGTTTGGCTAATTGCCTGAAGAATTTGCAATTCCCGATAACGTGCCTCGGTCTCGCTGAACAGACGGGCGTTCTCGAGCGCCACGCCGATCATGTTTCCGATCGCCTCCAACAACGCTATCTCACGGAGCTCGAAGCGAATTGGCCGGCCGGCGGAGACGCCCATAATTCCCACCACATTCGCGCCCGCTTTAATGGGAAGCAAGCTCACGGTGTCGCTTTGCGGCAACAGCGCTTCAGAGTCTCCACCCGCCGAAGAATTGTTGACAACCCGCGGCTGCCCGGTGGCAAATATCTCTTCGCTGCTCGAATCGGACGTCGTACGAAGCAGTTCCTCTACTTCCTCCGGTGAAAACCCCCGGTGCGCGACCAATGTCAGTCCACCTGTATTGGAATCCTTGAGCCTAATAGATACTCTTTCGCGTCCGGTCACCTCAAAAACCTTCTCCAAAGCGATTTTCAGCAATTCATCGGTGCGAAGCGACTGACTGACGGCCTCGGCGATCACATTGAGCGCTTCCTGTTCCTGCGCGCGGCGCTCCGTCTCCCGAAGAAGCCGCGCCTTCTGTACGGCAATGCCGACCTGATTTCCGATCGCTTCGAGAAGACGAACGTCGCCCGGCCGGAACGTACAGGAAGTACGGCTGCCAACCTCGATCAGGCCGAGGGTTTCTGTTTCCATGACGATCGGCACCACAATAGCCGAGCAAGCCTCTTCTTTCTTAAACGCGGGTAGTCCGTCCGCCGTCGCAAGGTCCTGCAGCACTAGGCTCTTTCCGGAGGCAATGACCCGCAGAGAAAGAACATCGCTTCGCGGGTTTTTCATATCCGTATAGTAGGCGCGTATATTCTCGGGGTCGTGATAACCTCGATGAACCCCGACTCGCAGCCCCCCGATAGGCTCAAACAGCCGAATATTACCCAGATCGAGGGAAAGCGTTGCCAGCGCCAGGCGAAGGATCTTGGCCAAAACAGGCTCGAGATCCATAGCGCCCAAAATCATCTGGCTCACTTCATGCAGAATCGCGACTTCATTATAACGGCTCCGCAAATCCTCCTCTGACTGCTTGCGTTCGGTGATGTCTCCGGCCAATCCGATTATGCGATAAACGTTGCCCGATTCGTCACGCACGGGAAAGGCCCGATCTTTTATCCAGCGGACAGAGCCGTCCGGGCGCACGATCCGATACTCCTCATCGTACTGTCCGGTCACCTGCTTGGTCCGAACCGCCACAAGAACGCGGCTCAGATCTTCCGCATGGATTAAGCCCAGCCAGGACTGGGATAACGAGGCTATCTTAGCAGGATCGCGGCCCCATACTTCTCGGTACGCGGGACTGACGTAAAGCTTTTTGTCGCTCAGAGGATCGGTGATCCAAAACACCTCCTTGATATTTTCCGCGATCTGGCGAAAGCGTTCTTCGCTTTCACGCAAGGCCACCTCTCGCTGCTTGCGCGTCGTGATGTCGGTGAAGGTCACGACGGCTCCCGCCAGTGACTCGCGATCTACAATGGGCGTGCATTTATACTCCACAGGAAAGCTCGTGCCATCCAATCGCCAGAAGAGCTCATCGCTTACTTGGCGCTTGGCGCCGTCTTTGAGAGAGCCAAGAATTGGCGACGCCTGCTTTGAAAACTCGCTGCCGTCAGGGCGCGTGTGGCGCAGCACCTGGTGAATCGCTTTGCCGATCGCTTCGTTGGCTTGACAATGCAGGAAAGACGCGGCGGCGGGGTTGATGAAAATGATTTTCGCTTCTCGGTCCAATCCAAAAATGCCCTCGCCCGCTGAATCCAGGATCAATTTAGTTTGAGCGAACGCCTTCTCATTAAAGCGCCAGGCAATCACACTGCCGGCAGCAGCGCACAGGACAAAGAGTGCGTGGATAGCGCCCCAGGTCCACGGGGCGTTTATAGCCGCCGTATGGTTGTAGACGTGCTGCGGCCATATCGCACCGACAACACCGTGATGGAGCGCGACATAAACAATGGCCAGCAGGTAACAAACCCGGTCCTGATAAAGCGCCAAAAAGGCGAGCACGACAAAAAAATGGAAGTGAAGCTCGATATAGCCGCCGGAGAGATGAACCAGAATCGCCGAAGCGCTCACCAGCCCGAAGCCGACCGCCGTCGCCCGAATCGCCCGGTTGATCGTAACCAGAGTTGCAATACTCGCAAAAAATCCTACGATCGATCCTTCTGCCAACGTATGAAGCACCGTGCCATCGCGAAACAGCGCATGGAAGCTAAGCTCCCAGCTATACCCAAGCACGGGCCCGATCAGCGCAATCAACAAAGCGTGAGACCAAGTAAGCCGCAACAGGAATCGATGCCGGCTTTGCCAGACATCTGCCGGCAAGGATTCCCCGGACGGTAGCAAATCCCAGAAGCTTTGCAGGAGCCCCGGGGGAACTCTGCGCATAAAGCTTCTACGCCCGGTCAGGGTCTCGGCTTTGCTCATAGTTTGCGCCTCAAAGCGCCGGCTATCATTTGCGAATATTGTTAAGAAGAAACAACGAAGGGCCACCCTTCGCATACTGAATCCAGTGGAGAAAAACATCATGTCTTGGCCAAGCTGTGGCGGCCATACCCATCCAATCCTTCGACGTCATAATCACCTTGCTTTTTCTCGCTCAACACCGCCACCGGTTTCCCGAGTTTCAACCCATTGCCTGAGTTGACTCTCCCGCAGACGCCATTGCCCGCCGACCTTGAAGGCCGGCAGCTCACGAGTCTTAATCATCCGCTGGAGAGTGCGCTTTGATACGTGAAGAAGTGTCGCGGCTTCGTCGAGAGTCAACAAACGAATATTGTCTAACTTGTAGTCCATAAAAACTCCCAGAGGTCCGGTTCGCAATGGCGATGCCACCCTCGAATCCGCCTAACCATTGGTTATTGCGAAATAAATTTTGCTTACAGAATGACTCAAACGCACGAAAATGGACAAATGCGGACACGGCGCGACGCTGTTGGGCAGGCGCGCCAGCATTACTTTTCACGACGTGTTGGGTCCGCCAGCCGCGGTAAATCCAAGTCAACCCTTAGTTACGTTAGCGGTAGAGAATACTTGAGACCGTTTTCGTCAGAATTAGACCTTGTCGTCTGGAGCGCGGGACTATTGGCGATAGAGAAGCTTGCCGGCATCTCGGGTATCGTACCCGCCCAGCGCGCCGACAGCGTCTTTGAACGATTCAGATTTTAGGATCGCCATCAGCTGCGCTCCACGCTGGGATTCGAAGAAGGAACGGAGAAAAAGCAAGTCGTACTGCTCGTTAGCCACAGGTATAAAATCGAGGCCCAGTGCGTTGGCGGCGGCGCGCACGCCGAGACCGGCATCGGCCAGTCCGCTGGCCACCGCAACCCCCACCGACATGTGCGTGAATTCTTCCCGTTCATAACCGTCGATAGAGTTTGGATCGATACCAAGCCTCTTGAGCTCGAAATCCAAGAGAACGCGAGTACCCGAACCAGGTTGCCGGTTCACGAATCGACTTCCGGACCTCAGATCGTCAAGACTGCGAATCGATTTGGGATTACCGCGCGCCACGAGGATACCTTGCTCACGCTGAGCAAGATGCACCAGGATAACGGGGAGTTTTGGAATTGTTTTTTTAATCTCGGGAATATTATAGACACCGGTCGGCGGATCGAGCAGATGAGTACCGGCAATGTGGGTCTCACCGCGCTGCAGCGCGAGCAACCCCCCCAAACTCCCGACATTCGTCGCCGCTATTTTCAGTTCCGGACAACGCTGCTTGAGTTGGTCTTCAAGAACGCCGATGGCGAGGTCATGGCTGCCGGTGCAAAGAATGGTATTCTCGATATCGGCTTGCGGCCGGAGGAGATCGACCTCGACCTCTTCGCCGCCGTTCAATCCTTCCACCAGGCTGGGTATGCGCAACAGGCCATCGGCGTGAACCATGGTTGTAATGACTCCGGCACCCCGCGCAAGCGGGACCGCCACCAGCTTTTCGCCCACCCGTCCGAGCGATACACGGATGAATTCTTCGAGTCCGAGATGCGAAGCGATCTTCTTCGGCACCAGCGCATGAACGCTCGGCAATGACGGCGCCGCACAGCCAAGAAACTTCTCCAGCGCCGGCCGGAGGATTTCCCGTGCGATGATGATCGCAGACACCGGATAGCCGGGTACGCCGATCACCGGCTTGCCGACGGTGCCCAATACCGCTGGCTTTCCCGGCATGACGTCGATACCATGCGCCCACAATTCGCCTGCGTCGGCAATGACCTCTGCGGTCAGATCGTGTTCACCGGCTGATGAGCCGGCGATGATTGTAATGAGATCGCACTCTTCAGCGGCACGCCGGACGGCCTGCTTAAGCAACTCGGCATCATCCCTGGCTCTGGCGTATTTGATCGGCGCTCCACCCCATTCGCGGACAAAAGCCGCCAAAATCGTCGAATTGAATTCAATAACGGATCCCGGTTTGGTTTCATCGCCGGGCTGGATCAACTCATCGCCGGTCGGAATAATGCCGACCTTCGGACGCGCTTTTACGGTTACCCGCGTATGACCCGCGGCCAGTAACGCACCGAGATCGTAGGGGCGAAGACAATGAGAGCGCGGCAAAAGCAATTCGGTCGCAACCACATCCTCGCCCACTAAACGAATGTGGTTCCAGGGGCCGACGGACTCAAAAATCTCCACCGATCCGTCATCAAGCTGGCGAACCTTTTCGATCATGATCACCGCATTCGCCCATGCCGGCAGCGAATTGCCGGTGTCGACGTAAGCAAACGCGTTCGCATCGGGCGATTCGCCATCGGCCGGGGTAAGTTTCTTGCCGACGAATTCAGTAGCACCGAAGGTGTCTTCGGCGCGCACGCAGATACCGTCCATGGCAGCGGCATGGTAATGGGGCGACGAGATCTTTGCGAAAACGGCTTCCGCGGTGATGCAATCGAGAGCGTCGTCAACGGGAATATTCTCGCTTTGCAGCGTGAGCGGGTCCACACTCGCCAGGAAAAGCTCTCTGGCCTGGTTTAACGGCGTCTTCTTGAGGTATCGTTTTCGTGCCATGACACTGGAGGTCTACTTATTCATCCCATACAAGACAGGGGACTTAAAACAGTATGACCTCGACATCTTCTCCCGCTTCCAGACCGTCCTGGTTGAGATCGATCCGCACCATACCGTCGGCTTTGACTAACGTAAAAATCGCGCCGGATTTGTTCGGCAAAGGAGTCGCGACGAATTGCCCGCCTTCTTGCTCGAGCGCCACCCGGACGTAATCCTCGCGGCCAACCTGCGAAGCGATGTTGGTCTTCAAGATCGCCCTTGCAGTTTTGGCAAATCGGCCGAGCGGCGCGATTTCCTCGCCACCCAACCTGCGGATCAGCGGTCCGGCAAAGAGATCGAAAATCACCAGCGCCGATACTGGATAACCGGGGAGCCCCATGATCGGCTTGCCGCATGCTTTGGCGAAAATTGTCGGTTTGCCGGGCGCCACCGAAATACCGTGAAAGATAAATTCCGAGTCCGGAAAAGACAGAATGGTTTCCAGCGCGATATCTTTCGCGCCCATGGAGCTGCCGCCGGACAAGAGCACGAGATCGGCCCAATTTAACGCTTGCCCGATGGCGCTGGTGAGCTGCTGGCGATCATCGGGAATCACGCCCCAATCCCTTAACTCACCGCCACACTCTTCGATCAGACCTGCCAACGAATGCTGGTTGATATTACGCACCTGTCCGGGAAGCGGAGTCGCGTCAGCATCGACGATTTCATCGCCGGTCGAAATCAGCGCTATTCGCGGCCGCTTAAATACCGGCACAGATGAAATACCGATGCCTGTCAGCGCGCCGATGTCATGCGCCTTGAGTCGCCGTCCGTGGTGAAAGACCGGATCGCCTTTCTTGATGTCATCGCCGATTTGAATAACATTTTGCCCCGGCGATACGCCGCGGTGAATTTCCACCAGCCCCCCTTCGGCTTCGTCGGTATACTCGACCATCACCACGGCGTCGCTTTTCGGCGGCATCATGCCGCCCGTCGAGATGCGAATCGCTTCGCCCGTCGCAACCGACTGGGTTGCCTCCTTGCCCATTTCCACCACGCCGGCAAGTTTTAAATACGCCGGCAGGCTCTGACTCGCACCGAAGGTGTCCTTTGACCTGACGGCATAACCATCCATCGCCGCGCGGTCAAAGTGCGGCAAGTCGACGGCGGAACGAAGATCTTCCGCCAGGACGCGGGCGCGCGCGGCGAGGGTGGCAATTCGCTCGGCTCCCACCGGCGTCACCTGCAGCAGCAAACGCAACGCCTCCTGCGGCGCTAAGACTTTAAAAAAGGTCTGGACCATATGATTGAAAATCATAATCAGAAGAAACAAGAGGAATCAACGAGTAGCTTTTTTAATCTTGCGCTATTCGAGTTAACAGGCTAATAGCCACGACAGAGAATCCCTTGTCTATTTAAATGGAAGGAGTGTCCCATGAAATTGGAAAAGATTTATCAAGAGGGCATACCCACCAGGCCGGCCGGCAGACCTCACTAAAAAACCACGGAAGGCAAAACAACCGATGAACGAACCGATCAAACTCTCCATCGCGGCAACTTCGAAGCGCGTCGACATCGCTAACTTGGTCGCTTTAACTTTTTTCAACAACGTCGATCTGCCACCCAAATCACAGCTCGATGTTGCCATGGGTTGGCGCGACTCCGAGCTCGGCGGCACCGGTCCGGCGATCCTAGTGGACAAGAAGAAACACGACTTCGGTTTCGGCAATCCCATCGGTCTTTCGGCCATGGCTTATCTCGGCCGCGGCTTTTATAAAAAGAAAATCCCCTTGCGCGCCATTGGCGTGTTTCCCACCTGGGACCGGCTGATCTTCGCGGTGCGCAAGGACAGCCGTATTGAGTCGCTCGAAGACATTGAAAAACAAAAATATCCGCTGCGTATTTCGACGCGAAGACGGGGGAAGCTGCAAACCACCCTTTTTGCCATCGAGGAAGTTCTGAAAACTTACGGCATGACCTTCCGCGATATTGAACGCTGGGGCGGAAGAATCATGGAGGCTGCTTCACCCAGCAGCGATGACCGTAAGAATCACATCCAATCAGGGGCAGCCGACGCCGTCTTTGACGAAGGTGTGAAGAGCTGGGGCCCGGTAGCGCTCAAGGCGGGGATGCGCTTCCTGCCGGTCAACGACGCCGCTGTGCGTCACATGCAAAAGATCGGCTTCCCCAGCGCCAATCTGACACGCAAGCACTATCCGAAAATGAATCGAGATATTCGCTGCATCGACTTCAGCGGCTGGACCTTCTTCTGCCATGCCGACTTGCCGTCCGAGGTGGCCTACAACATGGCCAAAGCCGTAGACCTCTGTTACAAGACAATCCCGGTGGATCACTTCGACAAAAGACCTATGACCATGCGCGAGTTTTGCCGCGGCGGTGAAGCCGGGCAATTGAACATCCCCCTGCATCCTGGCGCCAAGGAATATTTTAGGGAGAAGAAATATCTTTAGGTCTGAATTGTTCATGATGTTCGAAAAGACTCACTGTAGTACCTGGAGTGAGGCTCGAAAGGCGAAGGCAGTCAACCGTAAAGGTCCAATGACTTTGTGGTTTTCAAGAGGTCCAGAGCGAACCGAAATCCTGTGAAAGATGATTTCACGGTGAGACGTGTTATAGAAGAGGAGAACCCAAATGGTTATGGCAAAACCGCGCATCTCCCTCGGTCTTCCCGATCATCCGCGCTGCCGCGCGCTCATCGACGGCAAGATCGGAGTGGAAGGCTATGAGCTTGACATCTGCCGCGATTTCGTTTCTGCCGGCGAAAGACATTACCGTTTCCTCCAGGGCGAGTGGGATGGAAATTATTCGCCACACCAAACAAACCGGTATCAATCCGATCATTCACATTCTGGCCATGCGACGACAAATCGTTGAAAATTATCCCGATTTTCCCGAGAAACTTACACGAGCTTTCAAGGAAGCCAAGGCGTTGGCA
>WHTF01000005.1:0-30369 GCA_009379725.1 Deltaproteobacteria bacterium | reverse complement strand
TAAAAACTATATGCCTGCCGAAGAGATCGAGGGCTATAGAAAAGAAGCTGAAGTTCTCGGAGAAGACCCATACGCCTATACCCTGGGAGAAGCGGAGAAGCGGACTTTGCAAGCGCTCAATCGCTACCAAATCGAACAAGGATTGATGCGCGACGAATTGTCGTTGGATAGCATCTTCGCGCCGATCAAATAGCGTGCAGCATGCATATGAACGAAGAGCCGGTCTGCCCTTGAGTCTAATAGAAGGCATTTGGCCCTGAAAGAATATGAGTACAACGATGAACCTATTCCCCGCACAACGCACATCTCCTCTTCCCGGTGGCTACGTCGGCAAAATTCTGCGCGTGGACCTCACTACGGGTTCCATGCGCGACGAGAACCTTCCCGAGGAACCGATCTTAAAGAAATTCATCGGCGGACAATCGCTCGCCTTGTATATTCTTCTGAAAGAACTGCCGCTTGACGCCACGCCTCTCGGCCCCGAAAGCCGCATCGTCATAATGACCGGACCGATCACCGGTAACGGTTTTACTCCCGGCGGCACCAAGGTGACGGCGGTGTTCCTCAGTCCCCTCACCGGCAGCACCCTTGGCCGCGGCGCCACCAGCGGCTACTGGGGAACTTATCTCAAAGCCGCGGGCTACGACGGCATGATTCTTACCGGCGTTGCGCCGGAACCGGTCTATCTCTACATCAACCAGGGCAAGGCAGAACTGCGCGACGCGGCAAAGTTCTGGGGCCTGGGCACGCGCGCCACGGAGGATCGCTTGCGCGAAGCAGTCGGAAAGCAGGACGCGAAGATCATGTGCATCGGCCCTGCGGGAGAAAACCTCAATCGCGCCGCGATGCTCGCCAATGACTACAACCACTTCGCCGCCCACAGCGGTGGCGCCGTATTCGGCTCCAAGAAATTAAAGGGCATTGTCGTCACCGGCACCTGCCGTCCGAGTGTCTTTAACAAGGCCGCCCTGGTCGACGCCGGCTGGCGCTGGCGCACGACCCTCCAGCAACACGACGTTAAAAAGAAAAAAACCAAATATGGCCACGGCGAATCTTGGGGCGCCCTGAATAATTTCAATTGGCGCAGCACCGATTTATCACCTGCGCACATTCAAGGTTTCGATCAAAACGACGTCGTGCTTCGCCCCTGCTTTCAATGCGCGAGAATGTGTCCCTGGGATGCGACCATCGGCGAAGGAGCCCACAAGGGAACTCTTCTACACTTCAATGCCGGCGGCGAATGGCTCGACGCGTTCTTCAATCTGGGTATTAAGGGAAACGCCGCGCTTTATCTCGCCGAACGCATCAACGATGTCGGCATCGAGTGCAGCCATTTCTCCTGCGGCGCCGGCGTAGCTTTCGAGGCTTGGGAAAAAGGTCTACTGGGTCCAGACAGGACTAATGGCCTGCGCCTGGAATGGGGCAACATTGAAGCCGCGGATAAGCTCTTGGATATGGCGGCGCGGCGCGAAGGTTGGCTGGGCAATCTGCTGGCCGACGGACCGAGACAGCTCGCCGAAGCCCTCGGCGGTGACGCACCCAACTGGGCAGTTCATACCAAAGGTGGAACGCCGGCGATGCACGAATGGCGTCCGATGCTGGGTCAAATGCTGCGCGAGTTGGTCGCCAGCGGCGGCATGAAGCCGCAGGGCGGCGGCTCGACCAAACCGCCCCCGGATCTACGCTACAAAGAAACATGGGGACCTCTCGAAGCGGACAAACCGGATGGTTGGGCCTGGTCTCATGTTCTTTCAGAGCAATACCGCCAGTTCACAGGCATCTTCGGCGGCTGCTGGTTTGCGCAAATGAATCAGAAACCGGACGGGCTGAACAGCATCCTCGATTCCTTCAATGCCATCACCGGCTGGAAATTTACCATGGATGACGCGCTCGCCGCCGGCCACCGCAGTATGATACTGCAAAGTATCTTCGGCACCCAGCGAGGTTGGATCGCCGACTTGGATTGGAAAGACGTCGGACCGCGATTTTTGGAACCGATCCCCGACGGCAAATATAAAGGGTTCACAATCGCCAAGTGGCTGCCGGATATGATTTACGAGTACTACCGCTTATCGGGACGCCACGAAAGAACCGGCCGGCCATTCAAAGAAACTCTCGATCAGCTCGGGATCGAGGAGTTCACGCCGTGGAGCCACGAAGCGAGCCAGCTCTGAGACGGCAACGCGGTAGCATGACCGCTTTGTAAAATCCAGCTCATCGATCAACCTTCGCTAGCCATCTTCATACAAGCGCGATCCATCGTGCTCTTGTCCCAATTGTGCTTTGAAACTAAGTGATCGTTTCCTTTGTTTGGGACAAAGCTAAAAAAACCAGCTCTCTTTACTTACTCCTGAAAGGAATTTTAATTGGCACGCGATTCGCTCATCTGTGCAGTTTATTGGAGTTTAGAATCTAGAAAGGAGTAACTTATGGCAGGCAAGAATACCGCGGCATTCGGAATATATCCGAATCAGGCAGCTTTAGAGAGAGGCGTTTCCGCCTTGCAAAGCGCCGGCTTCCGGAACGAAGACATCTCGGTTCTGTTTCCGGAGAACGAGGGCACCAAGGATTTCGCTCATGAGAAGGGAACCAAAGCCCCAGAGGGCGCGTCCACGGGTGCAGGCACCGGAGCAGTTGCAGGCGGTGTGTTAGGTTGGTTAGCGGGAATCGGCGCCATTGCAATCCCAGGTATTGGACCCTTCATCGCTGCAGGTCCAATCATGGCTGCACTCGCAGGCGCTGGCGTCGGCGGAGCCGTAGGCGGCCTGACGGGCGCTCTCATCGGCGCCGGGATTCCCGAATACGAAGCCAAAAGGTATGAAGGCAGAATCAAAAGCGGTGGGATTCTTGCGTCGGTACACTGCGATAACTCGGAGTGGACGAGCCGGGCCAAGGATATATTAGAGAAGACCGGAGCCGAAGACGTATCTTCTACCGGCGAAGCCGGCGCCGATTACGCCGAGACGGACAAACCTCTGCCCCGCGACGCATCGGGAACTGTTCGTCGCCGCGATGAAATTTAATCATGACTGATCAAAGGTTCTGTCATTTAACTAGAGAACTGTAGAGGGACCCTTTAGAGGTCGATCCGCTTTCGCTGAGGCTGTGCTTTTTGCACCCGGCGGGAAGCGGATCGACGTCATTTTTTTCCCGCGCCGCTTGCCATAAATTTTCTCGCCTCTGAGTTTCGTAACATTTTCTGGCTACGTAATCATTTCAGCAGTTGACGCCTGCGAAAAAGAAGTGATATGCATCCGGTGTTCCATCAAACCGATCAGCTGAAAGGACGCCGCATGGCCAAGAATCCGAGCGAAGCTCAACAATACGGCAATCTGGTTCCGACAGCCAGACTCAGCGACGGCAAACCGAGAACCATCCTCTTCAACGCGACAAAATGCATCGGCTGCCGCCACTGCGTGCAAGCCTGTAAGGATTGGAACGATCATGACCGCACCAGTCTTTATTCCCTCTCGAGCACGAACTGGATAACCATGGAGCCGCCGGTACTTGAGGGTCTCTCGCCGCTGTGGGCGCGCAACAGCTGCATGCACTGCGAATTTGCCGCCTGCGCCGCGGTCTGCCCGGTGGAAGCGATTACCAAATACGAAGAAGGCCCGGTGGTCATTAACCAGGAGGTCTGCATCGGTTGCGAATACTGCATCCACGCTTGTCCCTGGGAGGTCATCACCAAAAACGACATCACGCAAAAAGCCAGCAAGTGCACCATGTGCAGCGACCGCATCAGCGAAGACAAGCAACCCTTCTGCGTTCAGGCTTGCCCGACGGAAGCTTTGGATTTCGGCCTGACGGTAGAAATGAGCGAGAAAGCAAGGACACAAGCGAAAGCAGTCGGAGGTTACACGTATGGTGAAAAAGAAGCTGGCGGCGGTAACGTGATCTATGTGTTGAAAGAGAATAAAGAAACGTACGGATTGCGCAACATTAGCGAGCAGAAGTTCCCGAAGCACAAGATTCCGCTCGGTCTGATGCTGAAAGATCTGTTTACCCCGCGCTGCGGCATCAAGGGCAAGTTGCGCGCTCTTTATCTGGCCATCATTCATCCAAAGCGACTGATCTATCGATATTTCTCGTAAGGGTAAACCAAGGAAATCAATTAATTCTTTTTGAGTATTTCTCCCTTGCAAGTGAAGGTTAGGATGAGGGGTCAGCAGTCATTCACGCTCACCTCAATCCTTCTCGAGGGAGAGGAGGTTAAAATAAATAGATGAAGACGTTGCCAAGCACGATTCTGATTTTGATGACGCTCGCTTTTGTGCCTAGTCCGCGCGCTGAGAAAATCCGCACGGCCATTCCCCAGGCCAATCTTAACTATCTTTCTATTCACGTTGCTGACGCGCACGGTTTTTTCAAAGATGAGGGGCTCGATAACGAGACCGTCGTCATTTCCGGGCCGCTATCCATCGCTGCTTTGCTCAGTGGCGACGTCGATTTCAGCGGCGCCGGCGGCAGCGGCATGCGCGCCGCGATTAAAGGCGCGCCGATCAAAGGGATCATGTTTCAGGCGGACAAAGTTACCTTTTACCTGGTCGTCGATCCGAGTATCAAACGTGCCGCCGATTTGAAAGGGAAGCGAATCGCTATCGGCAGCCCCGGCGACACCCAGGATCGAATCATGACCATGTTCGCCGAGCGCGGCGGCGTCGCGGCGGATGAGATCATCCGGATTGCCATGGGCGCGAATACCAGCACACGGGTCATGGCCGTCAAGACCGGCGCCGCCCACGCTACGACGGTGGATCCGGGCGGACTCGTCTTCGCCCAAAAAGAAGGGCTCGTGTCGCTCGGTTTTCTCGGTGATCTTTTTCCCATGCCCTTTCAAGGCTTCGTCACGACGGAGAGAAAAATTCGGGAAAATCCAGCGCAGATCAAGCGCTGGCTCAAAGGCGTACTGCGAGGCCTCATGTTCGTGCGCGAAAAGCCTGAGGAAGCAGTCGATCTCGGCATCAAGAAGCTTCAGCTCGGCGACGCCACACGAGCGATGCTCGTCGATGGCGTGAAGAATTACCTGCGCGCGCTATCGCCGGGCGTCCCGGGGCTGCCGAACGCTGAAGGGATTAAAAATTTTCTGGAATACGACATCAAGATACCGCTGCAGATTAAAAACGATATTCCGGCCGAGCGCTTGCTCAGCCTGCGGCTGGTCGAAGAAGTGAAAAAGGAATTGGAAGCCGCGCAAAGGAGAACTGCGAAATGATTGCGGAAAACGACCTACGCCGACAACTCGCCACCTGCACACGCATTTTCGCTATGCAGGGCATGATCGGCGTGTTTGGCCATGTGAGCGTCTACCAGCCCGAGACAAAAACCGTTCTTATCACGCCGGGCATGGGTTCGGACAAAGGGAGCTTACGCCCGGAAGATATGGTCGCGACCGATCTCGAAGGAAAGCCGCTGACAGGAAAAGGCGGCCCGCCTGTGGAGTGGCCGATTCATACGGCACTTCATGGGGCGCGTGCGGACGCGCTCGCTGTCGCACACTTGCACACACCGCACGCGACCCTATTTGCCATCGCCAAGCGCGAATTTAGACCGGTCACTTTGCAAGGCGCTATCTTTGACGATGGTGTGCCGCTTTATCCGGAGGCGCAGCTGATCACGAATCCCGAACGCGGCAACGCTCTTTTGAAAGTGATCGGCAATAAACGCGCTGCACTTTTGCGCGGGCACGGTATCGTGGTCGTAGGGCTCAATCTGCAGGAAGTTCTCTTCTCTGCATTGGTATTGGAAGATGATTCCAAGAAGTACATGCAGGCAGCAGCGCTAGGAGAGGTAGGCACGATCAGCCCGGAAGACTGTCGCGCCTTCGGCGGCGAAATCGCGCTCGAACGCCGCGCTCTTAGAGCGTGGAATTATTTTTGTGGTCTCGAAAAGCGTTGGGATCGCCAACCCTCGACGGGCAGAAGCGAATTGTTTCCGTAAACGATGAGGTTAGTCATTGCGAAGAAAGATTTCTCGCTACGCTCGAAATGACAGCGATGTCATCTCGAACGACGTGAGAGATCTTGCACTCGAAGGCATGCAGGGAGGAGGAAGGAAGTCATGAACGAAGGCGTACGGTTATATGGAGGCACTCAGCACGGGCTGATCATCTGGCGCTCGACGAGTAGCGGCTGGCAGGAAGTCGCGCGGCACTTCGAAGACGGCATCATCGACTCCATCCACGGCTGCAAAGACGCTCCCGAGCGAGTCTTTGTCGGCGTGACGCACGACGGATTGTATCACACGACCGATGGCGGAAAGAGTTGGGCGAAAGTCCTCGATGGCGATATCCGTTCCGTCACGGTCGATCCGACGGATGACAAGGTGATTTATTCTGGCATCGAGCCCGTGGGTCTTTTCCGCAGCGAAGACAGCGGCGACCACTGGCAGGAGCTCACATCACTCAAGGAGATGCCCCAATCGATACGCAAGAATTGGTGGTATCCGCAGCCGCCGCATTACGGACACGTGCGCAACATCCATGTTCATAGTGACAATCCGAATACGCTCTATCTCTGCCTTGAGCACGGCGGCGTCGTGCGCAGCTTCGACCGCGGAAAGACCTGGGAAGATGTCAGCAAAGGCATCGATTATCTCGATATCCATGTCATCGCCAATCTGCCGAAGCGAAGCGATCGTTACTTCGTCGCTACCGCGCGCGGGTTTTTTACCAGCGACAAACCTGAACAGGGTTGGGTGCGCGCCGAGAACGGCCTCACACGTGACTATTTTCATGATTTTCTTTTTCTCGCGTCAGGCAACGGCGAAATGCCCGCTATGCTCTTGGCCACTGCCGATGCATCGCCCGGCTTCTGGCGCCGGGAGAACCGCGGCGCGCGGGCGGCAATGTTCAAGAGCACCGACGGCGCTGAGTCATGGACGCGCGTCACCCATGGCCTTGATGACGACCTCGACTCGATGATCTGGGCACTGGTGCATCATCCGACGGATCACCGCGCGGTTTTCGCCGGCTTCGGCAATGTCGCGCGCGGCCACGCTCACGGCGCCGGTGGCGCGGGCGATCTCATGATCAGCCGCGACCTGGGCGAGAGCTGGGAAAGACTGGATATCGAGCTACCCGCGGACCGGGTGCTGTGGGCAGCGGCGGACTAAGCGAACGCAACGCGTTCGCGTTCCAAACGTTCCAATGGTTTCAATAGTTCCAGTAGTTCTAAAATTCGGAACAACGCAACTTAAGACATCTTAAACAATTGGAACGATTGGAACCTGTGGAACTATTGGAACCAAGTTCCAGTTAGTGAGGAACCCCCAATGGCAACTGCTGACTCAGACTACAAAAACTTCTTTCCTGCCCAGCGTAAAACCCGCCTTCCCGGCGGCTATATGGGCAAAATTCTGCGCGTCGATCTTAGCACCGGAAAACTCCTCGACTTGAATCTCCCGGAAGAGCCGCTGTTGCGCAAGTATTGGGGCGGGCAGCTGCTCGCCGAGTATGTCCTGCTCAATGAACTGCCGCTCAACATCGATCCCTACGATGCCAAAAACCTCATCGTCGGCATGACCGGTCCCATTACAGGGACCGGCTTCACGCCAGGCGGTACTAAAATGTGCTTTGTTTATCTCAGCCCCGCGACGCGTTACACATTGGGCCGGGGCGCCACTAGCGGCTATTTCGGGACCTCTCTGAAGACCGCCGGTTATGATGGCGTGATCATCACCGGCGCGGCACAAAAACCAACATACCTTTATGCCGGCGAAGACAAAATCGAGCTCCGTGACGCGAGCAGCGTCTGGGGTAAAGGCACCAGGGATACCGAAGAGATACTGCGCGCGGAATCCGGGCACCCGGATGCGCGCGTCGGCGCAATCGGTCCGGCGGGCGAGAATCGTATTCGCGCAGCCATGTTGGTCAACGACTACAATCATACCGCGGCGCATGGGCTGGGCGCGGTGATGGGATCAAAAAAGCTAAAGGCCATTGTGGTATGGGGCACCAAACGACCACCTGTCTTCGACAAGCTCAATCTCATCGAAGCCGGCCTGCGCTGGCGCAAAGCTATAGAGCCGCGCAAAACAACCGTCAAGAAACGACTCACCAGCGTCGGCCACGGCGAGGACTGGGGAGCCATCACGAAACTGAATTGGCGCAGTACGATCATCACCGATGAGACCCGTGGCTACGATCAAAATCATGTGGTGCTTCGCCCCTGCTTTCAGTGCCCGCGCATGTGTCCATGGGACGTGCAAATCGGCGAGGGACGGCATAAGGGCAAAATCGGCCACTTCAACGCAGGCAGCGAGTGGCAGGATACGTTCTACAACCTCGGCTTCAAGGGCAACGATGTTCTTTATTTATCCGAGCGCATCAACGATTTAGGAATCGAGTGCAGTCACTTCGCTTGCGGTGCTGGGTTGGCCTTTGAGGCCTGGGAAAAAGGCATACTCGGTAGCGATCGCACCGATGGGTTGGAACTGGAATGGGGTAATCTCGAAGCGGCTGAAAATTTATTGGAACGCTGCGCACGGCGCGAAGGCTGGCTCGGCAACATTCTCGCGGACGGTCCCAAAGAGCTTGCCGAAGCATTGGGCGGGGAAGCCAAGAACTGGGTAGTACACACCAAAGGCGGCACGCCGGCGCAGCATGAGTGGCGGCCGTTACTTAGCCAGATGCTGCGCGAATTGGTGGCCAGCGGCGGTATGAAGCCGCAGGGTGCCGGAGGCAAAGAGCCGCCGGCCGATCTGTTGTATCGAGAGAAGTGGGGGCCGCTGGATCCCAATCAGCCGGACGGCTGGACCCACTCGCATCTGTTGACCGAACAGATTCGTCAAGCGTGTGGAGTGATGGGCGCCTGCTGGTTTGCGCTGAACGATAAACCGCCGGACGGCGTACAAAGCATGGTCGACTCGCTCAATGCGACGACTGGATGGGACGTCAGCCTAGACGAAACCGTCGATGTCGGCCATCGTAGCATTATTCTGCAAAGTGTTTTCGGCACCCAGCGCGGCTGGATCGCCGATCACGACTGGCAAGACGTCGGACCGCGCTTCTTGGAACCGATTCCCGACGGCAAGTACAAGGGCTTCACGATCGCGAAGTGGTTACCTGAGCTCGTTTACGAGTATTACCGGATTTCCGGACGGCATGAAAAAACCGGCCGGCCGTACATCGACACACTACAACGGCTGGGATTGGAAGAGTTCAGAGAATGGTGCCAACGCGACTAGAGAGGCGTTGTAGGAAAACTCGATCGGCGGCTGTTGATCAAACGAAGGAGAAGCTTGATGATTTCAATTCACCGGAGAGTATGGTTCTGTTTTGCGCTTTTTTTCATATTGGCAATGCGCCTCGGCGCTACTGATGCAAGCGCGCAACCTTCGCTAAAAAAAGTCCGTCTCGGCACCTCCTCTACGAATATGTCATTCTTGGCGATGTTCGCCGCCTTTCACCGCGGCTTCTATAAGGACGAAGGCATTGACTTGGAGATTGTCTATATGCCCGCCAATCTCGCCAGCACAGCGGTGCTGTCCGGAGACATCGACTACAATGGAGCCGTCACCGGCGTGATCGGCGCCGCCGTGCGTCAACAGCCGATGAGAGTTCTGCTCTTCACGGTGGCCCGCCCGCTGCTCTTTCTGTACAGCAAGAAGGAGATCAAGGAACCGCAGCAACTCAAGGGTAAAAAAGTCGCAGGCAGCTCTCCCGGTGGAACAGCGACATTGCTGGCGAACCAGGTGCTCAGGAAATATGGCTTGGAGCCCGGACGAGACGTATCCGTGCTGCCGATGAGCGGATCCGCCGCGAGCCGCTATGCAGTGCTCGAATCGGGAGTAGTCGACGCCTCGCTCCTCTCCCTTCCCGAAAATATTATCGCCGCGCAGAAAGGCTTCAATGAATTGATTTTCCTTGGCGACGTGGTGGAATTTCCGCAGAACGGTTTTGGCACTTCAGAGAAAAAAATTCGCGAGGATCCCGACGAGGTCTATCGAATGGTACGGGCAACGCTACGAGGGCTGCAGTTTGTCTGGGAGCCAAGCAACCGAGAAGCTCTTATCGACATCGTTGGCAAACAGTGGAAAGTCAACGACCGGAAGTTGGCTGCGGAAATGATCAAGCATGTCGGCCGCGTGCTGACCAAAGATGCCTTCATCAAACCAGAGTCGGTGCAAGTGCTCATCGATCTGCAACGCCAGAACGCGAAGGTTGCGCGGCCAGTAACCGTCGCCGACGTCGTCGATTACAGTTTTGTCGATAAGGCGCGGAAGGAACTAGGGATTGCAAAGTAAAATCCATGCGGCCGGTCAACTTAAAACTCCCAACCCGACAGTCGAAGTCGATTAAATCAGCGGATCGATGATGATTTTGATCGAATCTTGTCCGCTGGCGGTGAGCTGAAAACCAAGCCCTGTTTGCGCCAAAGGCAAGCGATGCGTAATCATATCAGCGACCCGCACTTGGTGAGTGAGGATCAGTTCGAGAGATTCACTAAGATCCTGGCCGCTGCCGGCATAAGAGGTGACCAGCGAAACCTCATCGCGCCAAAAATCAAACAAGGGGATCGGCACATCGACTCCAGCAGCGGTCGGCGCGAAGAATAGCAAGATGCCGCCGCGATCGATGGATTTGACCGCCTGTTGAATGGCCGGCATGGCGCCGGTGCAAACGATCACCAAATCAGCCAGCCGACCGTCATTTAACTCGCGCAGACGCGCCGGCACATCTTCCGTACCATGAATGGTGGCAGCGGCGCCGAACTGGCTGGCGGCGTTGAGCCGAAATTTGCTGATATCGGTGGCGATAATGCGGCGGGCACCGCGCGCATGGGCGAGCTGAATATGCAGCAATCCAGAAATCCCACTACCGATCACGAGCACTGTTTGACCGGCGATTAAACGAGCAAGCCGCTGCGCGCGAACCACGCAGGCCAGCGGCTCGATAAAAGAACCCTGGTCGAATGTCACTTGATCCGGCAAATGGAGCGTCCCTAACTCGACATTGATCTTGGGCATGCGAACGAACTCGGAGAAGCCGCCGGGATCGAAATGCGTGGTGCGCAGCAGTTCGCAAACCGACTGGTGACCGGCCTGACAATAACGGCATTGACCGCAGGGCACATGATGCGAAGAGAAAACTCGGTCACCGAGTCGGAAACCTTGGACGCCGTCCCCTACTTCGACGACTTCGCCCGTGATCTCGTGTCCCAATACCAGCGGCGCTTTCTTGATACGGTACCATTCCATAAGATCGCTGCCGCAGATGCCGCTGGCGCGAATCCGCACCAACAACTCACCCGAGCCAATCTTCGGAACAGGCATCTTTTCGAGACGCACATCCCGGTTGTTGTAATACATGGCAACACGCATGCTAAGCGAGGCAAGTTCCCGGTCCGGCGTTGCCAACTTCCGATGCGATGGTTCCATGTTCAGGTGAAGTGATCGCTAACTGAGGCTCTTGGCATCAATCTTTTACCGGCAATTAACCCGCCGCGCGCTTGGCCTTCGATCCTTTTGCGCTTTCGAAAATCTGGTACGCTTCCTTAACCGAAATATTTTCATGGACAATGGCGCGCACCGCTTGAATCATGCCCACCGGGCAATCGGACTGGAAAATATTGCGGCCCATATCGACTCCGACAGCGCCACGCTTTACCGAATTGTAGGTGAGTTCTAGAGCTTCCATTTCGGTTGTCTTCTTGCCGCCGGCAACGATGACCGGAATGGGACAGCTCTCGATCAACTGTTCAAAATCGTCGCAGTAATAAGTCTTGACGATATGAGCGCCAAGCTCCGCGGCGATGCGGCAGGCAAGGCCTAAATAACGGACGTCGCGCGCCATGTCTTTGCCGACAGCGGTCACCGCGAGCACCGGGATACCGTATTTCTCGCCCTCGTCGACCAGCTTAGCCAAACTCACCAATGTCTCCTTCTCGAACTCCGAACCAACGAAGATCGACAGCGCCATCGCCGAAACATTGAGCCGAATACAATCATCGATGGAGACCGTGATCTCTTCATTCGAAAGTTCTTTGAGAATGCTCGTGCCACCGGACACGCGCAGAACAATCGGTTTGTCGGAATTAGGGTCGACGGACGTCCTGAGCACGCCGCGGGTCAACATGATGGAATCCGCATGTGGTATCAGCGGTTCGATGGTTTTGCCTGGATCTTCCAGGCCGCTTGTTGGACCGAGAAAATAGCCGTGATCGACGGCCAGCATGACCGCCCGGCCATCCATCGGCTTAATGATTCGTGCTAAACGATTTGCCATTCCCCAGTTCATAGAATGTCATCCTCCTTGTGGTGAGACTACAAAGTTAGCAGAACCTATCACAAAATGGCTCGGGAATCTAAACCACGTAAGATCAACAATGGTAAATTTGACAGACAAATCGAGGATTGGTAGGTTTGTGGAGATTGATCGAAGGAGGGATTATGCCAATCGAAGTGATGAATATGGCGCAGATGGCTCGCGATGAAGGCAAGCGCAAAGTGATTTTCAATACCAAGAAGCTTCATGCCTGGCTGCACGTTTACCCCAAGCCGGGCGACAAGGACGACATGCATTGCCATAATGCGGACCAAACCTTCTATGTCATCGATGGGGAGTGCACCATGCGCTTCCCCGATGGCGGAAAAACGGTGATGACGCCGGGAATGGTGGCTACGATCACCGGCGGTTCATTTTACCAGCTGGAAAATACCGGCCCCGGCTCGATGGTTCTGATGGGCAATCGTTCAGGACCGTCTGAAGCGATTCAACATATCAACTACGAGCTGCGCAAGGACATCAAGACATTACCGCCGGAGGAGATGGAAAAGATCCGTCACCCGGGCAATGTTCAGATGACCCGCTAACCTTGTGTTCAATGGCGGCTTATTTGAAAGTTTTCACTGCGCTCGGTCGCAAGTAGTTTATGCGGGTTCAGCGGATCCAGCGAGCAGCGGCCATACATAACGAACTGCCAGCGCCATAAGAATCATGCCGCCACCCACTAAGGTGGCAAGAGACGGAATCTCGCCGACCGTCACCGCCACCCACAATGGATTCAAGACGGGTTCGATCAGGGCGATCAACGCTGCTTCCTGCAGCGGGATGGTTCGCAAACCCTTTGAAAAAAGAAAGTACGGCAGCCCCAACTGTACGGCACCCATGACCGCCAAGATCCAAAATTGGTCTATAGAAATCGACAACTGCGTCTTCACAAACGGCAAGAGAAGCACCGCGCAAACTAGGTTATTCAACCACGTCACGCAGACCGGGCTGATATTCTTCATTTGTTGCAGATTCACCATGTAAACCGCAAACAGAACACCGCTCAACAGAGCCAGCAGAACTCCGGCCATCTCCGGCTCCCCGGCGCTCTCAAAAGAGATAATTCCGACGCCGACCATACTGACGGAAAGCGCCAACGCATTTAGCGTCGATATTCTTTCACCGAGCACAAGGCGCGAGAAAAGGAAAACAAAGACCGGCGCCGTGTATTGCAAAACGATGGCGTTGGCCGCGGTCGTCAATTTATTGGCCGATACGAAGGCGCTAATTGCCGCGGTGTAGCTAATTACAGAGACGATCATCGCCGCATCAAAACGGAAGTCCGATGGTTTCAGAAAGGGAATGAAAACCAATGAAGCGAAAAGACTGCGGTAAAAAACAATGGTCAGTGGATGGAGATCAAGGAACTTGATGAAGACTCCGGCCAAACTCCAGAAGAATGCGGCTAGAAGAATGAGAAACCGGCCTCGGTCTGCGTCGCTCTTGGATAGGGTAACCGGCGGGGGCGTTACCATCTTTTAGTGAAAACAAATCCGAAATCGGAGCGATTGACTTTGCAGACGGCGCGATAGGTTTGTAAGGATCACGGTCGACAGCCTGTAAGAGCGGATGAGAATGGCATCTCATCCACCCTCCAATGAAAAAAACCGGGCTGAAATTGAGCGAAGAGCTAACTTTCGGGTACCACCGATACCTTCAAAGGCACAGTGAGATCGGCGGTCATACGAATCGGTACTTCATAATCGCCGATGATTTTGATCGGCTCTTCCAACTGGATCTTGCGGCGATCTACCTTGAGCCCCTTGGCCTTCAAAGACTTTTCAATTTGAATGTTCGTGACCGATCCGAAGAGTTTGCCCTCTTCGCCAACCCTCATAGGAATCACCAGTGAAACACCCGCTATCTCGTCTCCTACTGATTGCGCCTGTCTTATAATCTTTTGCTTCTGATCGGCAACAACTTTTTTCTGATGCTCGAAAGTTTTTAAATTTTTCTTGTTGGCCAACAACACCAACCCGCGGGGGAGCAGATAATTGCGCGCATAGCCGTCACGAACCCGCACGACTTCACCAATCTTGCCCACATTGACGATATCTTCTTTTAAAATGACTTCCATGTTTCCTTCCTCACGATGCCTGACTTGGATTGAGATCCTGCTTTTTCAAGCGGCGAAAATCGACCCACAGATCGAAAAGGCCAAGCCCGACCACTAATAAAGTAAATAATTGCTGAAAAACAATAAACAAGTAAACAATCCCTCGAACGAAGCGCGGTACGCTGTTCTTGTTGAAGAAATAAGCGACAATTGCCAGCCCCTGAAAAAAATAACAGGCGCAGATCACCAGCACAATATTGCCGGCGAACGTCTTCACCAAGTCAAAACCCGGAATGAACAAAGCGAATCCGGAAACGATCAAACCCCAGATCAGAAAGTCGGGAGCTTTCCATTCTCTAAGACTCGCAACGGCCAACCACTGGTCGCGCTTTTCCGGAAATCGGCGGCACAGAAAAACTACATTGAACAAAACAACCAAGCCGAGACTGATAAAAGCCGCTGCGGGAAGAAGTTGCAGGACCATCTCGGCGATCTCCGGCGCGCGTTCTTTCAAAATCGCGACGCTTTCTTGCGGGAAACCCATTTTTTCGTGCATCTGCACAGCCGACGAGAGGCTATCATTGAGATTTCTACGTAAATCTTGAAGCATCGCTTCCCATGAGCCGAATAAATATAACAACAGGCCGGTGAACCCCGCAAAAATCACCGCCGCTATGCCGAAGACCAACGCCTCAATCACACGAACTCGGCCGAGCAATAAGAAAAGCAGCCCGACCACCACAGCGAACACGGAATAGATAAAAGCGAGTTCCCCACCACCCCAGAAAAGTACAAGAGAGAGCGCGAGCACAGTCACGCCCATTCCACCCATTATGCCGTACTTGATACCAAATGAGAGGACGGGCTGCGGAACTAGCGGAAAAAGCGCCACGCCGATCGGTGGAACCGCCACGCCGCTGATAAAGAGAAACACCGTGGAAGCCGTAGCTAGAACAAATTTGACGATGATTTCTAGCTGCATGGGACTCGTAAAACGAGAACTCTATGTTTTGGCCGTCGTAAAAGGCAGCAATGCGACGCTGCGTGCCCGCTTAATGGCCGTTGTCAGCAAACGCTGGTGACGAGCACAGTTGCCCGTAATACGGCTTGGGGTCATTTTCCCGCGCTCGGTCACAAACGAAGCGATGGTCCGAACATCTTTGTAGTCGATCTTGAGAGTTTTGTCCGCACAGAAGCGGCATACCTTCCGGCGGAACATCGGCCGGCGGCGTGGCCCACCTTTGTCATCGTCCATGCGATCCCGGTTTACTCTCGCGCCCGAATCCCTCTGTGCCATAAAAATTTTTACCTCATTCCTAAAAATTAGTTTTTATATCGACCCCGAGGGGGAGGTCTCCGTCCCGTTATTCAGAAACCAGACAATACTCGTGATTACTTCGAATTTTCTTATCGATTTCCCCTCTGCAGTTTCGCACGTTCTTTGTGTCAGTCGGCCATCGATCCCACAAAACTCGAGAAAGCAACTCTAATCTTACTCCGTTCATCCACTCGCCGAAAGCCACGATCGATACACAACGTTCTCTCTTAGAGATGAACGGCAATAGAAAAATCGCGAAGCGGCGAACCCGTTGGTGTATAACGAAGATCAGGATGTCGTGTCAGATTCCTAGAAGGATGGTTTGCTGTGCTCGCCCACAGAACCCACGCGCCGCCGCGCTCGAACCGATTAAGCCTGTGAATCCGTTTTGGCAAATCCCTCAGGTACGTCTTCGGTTTGTTCTGGACCGTCAGGACGTTGAGCGGCGGCTTGATTTGCGTCATCATCGCGCACCGTCAAGTAGCGCAAAATTCCATCCGTCAACCTCAGATTACGTTCCAACTCCTCGACAGCCCGTCCGGACGAACGATACTGAAGCAAAATGTAATAGCCCTTCCCCTGCTTTCCAATGCGGTAAGCGAGGTCTCGCAGTCCCCACTCTTCGACCTGGGAAACGATGCCCTCCTGTGCCTCAATAACCTTCTTGAACCTATCGATGAATTCTTTAACGCGTGGCCCCTTCTCCGGATGAACGACGAAAAGGGTTTCATAGTGTGTCACAGTAATATTTCCCTTCACAATAAAGTTGTTCTTCTACCATAGGCTATCTAGCTTCACAACGCGGCTTCGGAAACCGTTTAGATCACTCGATTGAACTGTCCCATGGCCCGCTGCCCGCCCTCTTGAAAGATACAAATGGCTGCTTGAGCAGCACGCGAGATGACCTCATTCAATTGTTCAGTCTCCGACGACGAAAAGGGTTCCAGTACGAAATCCGCTGCTTCAACACCTTCCCGAGGCCGTCCAATTCCCACACGCACTCGATAAAAGGGCGCGCCCGCCACGCTTTCCATTATCGACAGAGCGCCCCGATGCCCTCCGGCACTCCCTCTTGAACGCACGCGGATGCGACCGAAAGGTAAGTCCAATTCATCATAGATAACGACAAGATCCTGAGGTGATCCCCGAAACTCTTTCAGCAGCGCCTTTACAGCATCTCCGCTTCGATTCATGTAAGTCTGCGGCTTGGCGAGCAAGACTCGGTCACCCTCCAGGGTTAACTCGCCCACCAAAGAATCACAGAGTCTCATCTTAATCGTAACGTTATTCTTCTCAGCAATATCCTCGACAACGCGAAACCCCATATTATGCCGGGTCCGGTCGTACTTCCTGCCCGGATTTCCCAATCCTACGATGAACTTCACAGTTCAATTCCTAACCCTCGCGAAAGTGTGGTAGGTCAAGGTCACTCGGCTTCCTTCTTTTCCTCCGGAGCTGCCGGCACTGTGCCTTCCGTTGTGGCAGCCGTTGCGCTTGGCGTTTCCTCAACGGTCGGCGTCGCAACAGTTACCAGCGCAAAATCCGACTCGAAAACAGCCGTTACACCTTCAGGCATCGGCAACTCTTCAATATGAATCGAATCTCCGATGTCCAGGGCGCTCACCTCTACGTTGAAAAACTCCGGGATGTCCAGCGGTAGACATTCCACCTGAATCTCTCGAACGATCGGCTGAAGGATTCCACCTCGCACCACACCCGCAGCTTTGCCAACAAAGTGAAGCGGCACAGCAACTTGTATTGTCGCTGTCAGGTCAACCTCATAAAAATCAGCGTGAATGACCTCTCCGGAGATCGGGTGATATTGCATTGCCTTAACTAAAGCAACTTTGTCAGCCAGCGTGGTGGACGCCGATTTCAGCCGGACCAAGTGCGACCCTTCCAAACCCGCAACTCGAGTGGAGAACTCCTTCTTGTTTAATTCCAAAGGAACCGGCTGGACCTTCGGTCCGTAAAGAATTGCAGGAATCTTCCCTTCTCGTCGCAGACGCCGGGCCTGATGCTTGGTTCCCGATTGACGGGTGTTAACTTGAATTTCTAATGTTTCCAAAGAAACTTACCTCCTCGTACATCCTTTTGGATTCGTCTACACAAATAGAGAACTAATGGATTCTTCCTCATGCGTGCGCCGAATCGCCTCGCCTATGAGATGAGCGACCGACAGAACCTTAATCTTGCCACAACGCTTGGCGTCAGATTCGAGAGGAATGGTATTGGTTACGATCAATTCCTCCAACGGCGAATCTTGAATTCTTTGAATCGCCGGGCCGGAAAGAACCGGGTGAGTACAACAACCGAGAATTCTTTTCGCGCCTTCCTTTTTTAATGCGTCAGCAGCCATCGTCAATGTCCCGGCAGTGTCCACCATATCATCCACTAGGATAGCCACCTGATCTTGAACTTCACCGATGATATTCATTTCGGCGACTACGTTCGGGCCGACTCGGCGCTTATCGATAATTGCCAAGGAGGCGTCCAGGCGGGTAGCGATGGCGCGAGCTCGCTCAACTCCGCCGGCATCAGGGGAAATGATGGTTATTTCGTTGTGGTTTAGTTGCTTTTTCAGATGCTGCAGTAAAACTGGTGTCGCATATAAGTTGTCCACCGGAATATCGAAAAATCCTTGAATCTGCCCGGAGTGGAGATCCATTGTGAGCATTCGTGACGCTCCGGCCGTGGTAATCAAATCGGCGATGAGTTTGGCGCTGATAGGAACTCTCGGAAGTACCTTGCGGTCCTGCCGGGCATAGCCGTAGTAGGGCATCACGGCGGTGATACGCTTTGCCGAAGCTCGTTTAAAAGCGTCTAACATCAATAAGAGTTCCATCAAATGATTGTTTCCCGGCGCCGAGGTAGACTGCAAAACAAAAACATCCGCGCCACGAACATTTTCTTTGATCTCTACCTTGCTTTCACCATCGCTGAATGTCTCCACTGTGGCTTTCCCCAAAGAAACCCTGAGGTAATCGCTGATTTCCTGGGCAAGTGGAGGATTGGAGTTTCCGGCAAATATCTTTATATCCGCATTCGGCTGGCTCATGATGTTGAAACGCTTCTTCCCTAAAACTCGATCACTACATATCCACTAGCAAGAGTAAATAACAATAGCAGTCATCAGTCAGTGAGTACCGGCTATGGCTATGATAGTTGCCGACTCTTCTGGGTTCAAACGAGTTGCGCCGTTCAATAGTGAACGGCGCAACTTACGCTATGACAATTTGTCGATTATTACAAGGTAAAGACTGGCTGGGCGGGAAGGATTCGAACCTTCGATACCGGATCCAAAGTCCGGGGCCTTACCGCTTGGCGACCGCCCATCCCATGGCTTCTGCGAGAGAAGCCCATCCGGCCCGGGCAGAGGATCAATTAACCGTTTCCTAGAGCCCTCTGGCTCCCACCTTCCGCAACAACTTTCTCATATTCCGCGATTACCTTCTCCTCTAACATCCTTCGTGTCTCATTATTGATGGGATGCGCAATATCTTTGTAGGTTCCGTCTTTTCTTTTTTTACTCGGCATCGATACGAAGTAGCCGGTAGTTCCCTTGATGATTTTCAGGTCCCGAATCACAAAACAGTGATCGAGAGTGATAGTTACGTAAGCCCTAAGCTTATCTTCGTCGACAGGAAAGACTCTTACTTCCGTAACCTGCATCGAGACCTCCTCTTTGGACAGGTTAACCGACTTCCTGACTTACTCTAATTGGGCTTTGGCTATATCGATCGCTTTAACTTAACAAACGCACTAAAAACGTTTCGACCCCGTCCTCCTTCTGCAATCGGGAAAAAGCCCGTGCAGCTTTCCCTCTCGAATCAAATAGGCCAAAAACCGCAGAACCACTACCCGACATTAGAGCTTCGGCAGCACCCTCATCAATCAATTTCTCTTTCAAAAAACCTATTCGCGGGTACCGAGCCAACGTTACAGTCTCCAAGTCGTTAACGAGTAATCTCCTTTGACCAAATGACTTATTGAGTAGTGAGGTAATGCTAGTATTTGCAATAGGTTTTGTCAACTTAGCCTGGAAATTTCGGTACACCCAATCGGTCGCAACAGGAAAACCAGGGTAAACAATCAATGCCCAATCCCATGACAAAGCTCGTAAAGGTGAAAGACGTTCCCCGATACCGCGGACACGTGCAGATATCCCGCCGATAAAAAATGGTACATCTGCGCCTAGGGAATATCCCAGTTTTTTGAGCTGCTGGAGTGAATAATTGAGGCGAAAAAGGCGATTAAGACCGATGAGCGTCGCAGCCGCATCGGAACTTCCGCCTCCTAATCCAGCACCCAAGGGAATCCTCTTTTCGATATGAATTTTTACCGCTTCCTCGACATTTCTCCCCTTCATGATGAGGTCAGCCGCTTGGTATACGAGATTTCCCTCGCCGCTGGGCACCGACGGATTGCTGCAGGTAACGGTTAGCCGTGGTAAACGCGCCGCCCCCCCGCTAAATCGTCTAGCTTTGGTCATGCCAATCTCATCATATAGCGAGACGCGAACCATAATCGTGTCGAGCAGATGATAACCATCATCTCTCTTACCGACGATGCGCAATCCCAGATTGATTTTAGCCGGAGCTCGAATCTTCACGCGTCTTTAGCTAACATAAGCACCTTTCAATTGCGAAAGACGCCTGGCTATGATTCACGGGATAACTAAATTCCTTTCAATTGCCTGGGAAGCAGCCAATGTCGCTTTCGCTTAAGCCCAAGGCGCAACTCTCAATGGAACCGGATAAGAATTTCTGAAACTGCGGAATTAGATAAGTCTCTTCTCGCGTGGGTTTTCCTTACGATGATCGCGATAAGTCCGAGGACGACTATTTGACGTACCTCAAAATCGCTTATGAATCGCGCACAAGAAGTCTGGCGCAATGGTTCTGCCGCCCTCGACCTGTGTTACCTCGCCTGTGGGCTGGGCTGGGCGATTTTCTGGGAACTAAACTCTGCCCCATGGGGCAGAATGAGCGATTTTGATGGTTGGGAATTCTCTATTTGGAGAGATGAAACTCTCGCATCGAACGGGTATTATACACAAGCAGATGATCAATATAGCAGGCGCTATCAGGGCGCTTACGGCAATTGACTCGTACATAGTCGAATGCTAGAAAACCCAAGGCGCCCGTAGTGAAAAGGATATCACGAGGGTCTCCGGAACCCTAAGTACAGGTTCGATTCCTGTCGGGCGCACCAGCCACCGCTCTCATTTCCCGGAATTAAAAATACGTGCGGCGACGCGGATGAAGTGAACGTGCGCTTTCAGCGTATCGCGTTAATGTCCAGGAACACGGCGCTGATAACTGTTCAAAAGCACCAGCGGCGTGCTCAGTTCCGATACGCTATCACCTAGCAACGCCAGGTTATGATAGAGTTCCTGAAGTCGATCGAGCTGAATATTAATCTTGTTTCGCAGCGGCCTTTGTTCTTGTCGCTGGCTGCTGCTTTTCTTGGATCGCGGTCGGAGTCTAGAGATAGCCGATAGATGCCAGAAATGCGATTTCACTGGAAAGTGCACCTAGGACGTGATCAGTGGCCAACGGAGCAAGCCTCCGAAGAAGTAAACTCCCAGCGGAAAATTTTGCAGTCAAAACGTGGACATTACTTAGCGGCAACCGCTCGACTCCCAGGATCATCATGTTCACCGTCCGACAGATTCATGGGCTTACTGGAGACCAACTCTAGTACGTCGGTCCGACTGAATCGCCAACTTCGCCCTATACGATTCCCGGGAATAACTCCTTTCTCCGCCAGTTTGTAGACAGTCTTAAGATGGATCTTCAGTAAGTTAGCCACCTCAGATGGTGTCATGATTTCTTCCATCCTTTTATTCTCCTTTTCTAATTCACTTGTCCTAGTCGAGAGCATAACCTATGCCACAAACACCGAGGGCCCGCCTCGGGCATGTAAGGCATGAGAATTCCAAAGAATTCCTTAACTAGGCGGAGAACGCTAGTCAAAGCCAACAAAGCTCTGCGAGTCTGCAACTTGGACAAAATTGGCCAAATGTTACAATTTTGGCTATACGGAGAAGAGAACGTGGAGTACTTACAATGGATCCGTGCTATTGACGCTCGACAACACTGAGAATAAACCAACCGTGCAATGATTTCGCAGCCAGTCTGCTTGTTGATCTGCTCGTGCTCCGTAATCAGGCACCACGCGGACGCGATTGCGCATTGCGAGACTGAAGCGAAGCCAGCACCTTTGCCCACTTAGTGGAGTATTTCTTGCGTGTATCATCGCTGATCGCACTGGTCGCCGGAAAGCGGTCGCGCCATTCATAAGGCCGCACTGCTTCGATGATCATACGCGAGTTGTGCCCCTTTTGTCCGGGCTCAATAATTGGATCGAGGGGACCACTCCAGGTGCGGCGCAGAATATCGACCGAGGTTGCCGGATCGGAGCGAGTGGCTATGGCCCAAACAACTTCATTGGTATCCGTGATGTCGATGTCCTCATCGACTACGATCACGTATCGTCCTAAGTAAGCACCGGCATGGCACTGCGAAGCAACCAGGGCAGCTTGTTTTGCATGGCCGGGATAGCGCTGCTTAATCGCTACAACAATCATGAACCGCTGCGCCGGCGGCGGCAAATAGACGCCGCGAATATCCGGAACGCCCGCTTGCTCCATACCGTTCCACACGGTGGCCGCGCGCAAACAGGATCGATACATGCCGTGAATCGTTGGTTTGAAAGGAGCAGCACCGCAGATGATCGGATCATTGCGGTAGTACAACGCTTTTATTCGCACAAACGGCTCTGCACGACGCGCGCTGGCATAATAGCCGGGCCACTCGCCGAACGGACCTTCAGGGAGCATCTGCCCTGGAATGATCTCTCCCTCGATGGCAATCTCTGCCGAGGCGGGAAAGTGGAGTCCCGTCAAGGGCCCCTCAATGACGTCGATGGGCTGCCCCAAAATCCCGCCGGTCCAGTCGTACTCGTTAACGCCAAAGGGAACCGCCTGAGAAGATGCGATAAACAGCAGCGGATGCTGGCCAAAGACCATGGCAACCGGAAAAGGTTTGCCGGCTTTCATGGCCTTCTCATAATGCATCTTGCCATGTTTCCCCGGCGAGATATAAAGACCGACTTTGTCTTTGTCTTGAAGCATGACCCGATAGCATCCGACATTTTCTATACCGGTTTCTGGATCACGGGTAATGACAAGATGGGCCGTTCCTAAGTAGCGACCCCCGTCTCCCTCATGCCAGCGAGGTACGGGAAATTCGAGAAGATCAATCCGATCACCGTGCTCGACATTTTCCATCACGGGACCGGTGGACACGATATTCGGCTTGATCGGCTGAAGCGCTCTCAAGCGTGCTCGCAATGCGTCAATCAAGGGAATCGTCTTGAGATTCGTCGCGAGATTCAAAGTCAGCGCGGTGCGTTCCAATGTCTCGAGCATATTGACGAGGACCCGGCGATTGGGATCATAGCCCGGAACTGCATCGAACATCACGGCGGGCGGGGAAGACATCCGTTCGAGAATGATCTCGGTGAGCGCGCCAAGCTCCAAGTCCCAGTGAGCGCCGGAGATCTTTTCCAACTGACCCGCAGCTTCCACGTCTTTGAGCCAGTCGCGCAGATCGCAAGCGCCGATCGTTTGAGTTTTACTCGCCGATGCAGTCGCCATCGGGAACTCCCTTCGCTCAGATTTGAGATTTATTCGACAACGTTCAAAGTACTCGCATGGAACAACTCTTCCGGTGCAATAGGGTTCGCACTTATGCCTTGAGCGCGACAATAAGAAAGAAACTTATCGAGCACATGCCGATTGGCTTCCAATCCATAGGCCCAAGGATCGGTTTGAAAAATTTCGCGCTCCGCGGATAAATAATAATTCGGCCAAGCTTCGACGAGACTGGGAATTGCGCGGCGCCAGTGCTGTGCCCAGCGCTTGGCATCGGAGTAAAGACGAAAAAGCTTTTCCGGCAGTTCCGGATGCTGATCGACGAGATTTTTCTGTAATGCTAGCACGTGCATGATCGGCAGGATTTTGGTATTGCGAAAATAGCTCGCCTCGACCTCCCGAGGATTCGCGAATAATCTCTTGATCGAGTCATTCGCCAACAACAGCGGCAGCTGAGACTCCGTCACGCCGAGAGCATCGACCTCGCCGTCAAACAAAGCCCGACAAGCGCGCTCGGAGGTATTTTGTCCCTCGCTTTGCATCCAGTGAATGACCGAACCGTCGCGCGGCTCCACTGTTGAACCGGGATCGGCGTCATCCCAGTGATGCATCGCCGCGATGTACCACTGGGTATCCTGCGCCGATATTGCATATTCATCAATGAGCATGCCGCGCATCCATATGGCGGCGGTTTGGACCCAGCGCAGAAACCCGATTTTTTTGCCGCTCAAGCTGGCGGGATTGTCGATACCGAAGGATTTCCGGCAAAAAATAAATCCATGGCGAAACATCCGCGATGGGAAGACCGGAATTCCCACAAAATCGGCCTTACCTCGGGAAGTATAGTAGATCAGTTCGCCCAGGGACATCTCAGCGACATCATACTGCCCCTTAAACATACCGGCGAATATTCCCGGGACATCACTGGTCTCGGTAATTTGAAAGTCAAAACCGGGCACTTGCATCTGGCCTCGCAGAATGGGCAAGGTGCCGTCATAGGTGCGGCTGGCGAGTCGAATCGGGGTTGATGCCATGAGTTTCTATCTTACTCCACAGGAATTTTGCCAAAATTCAGGCGACTCTGTCTTGGCCTACGATATGCGGTCAGCAACTAAGTTCCAAGTTCCTCCCGGTAGAGTTGAAGCGCTTCCATCACAGGGCGGTCGTTGATCGAGAAAAGAATTGCTTCTTCATCGTAAGGATTTTCGTGTGAGTGCCACTGCCAAAGGGGTATCACGAAAGAATCGCCCTTCTTCCACTCCAGATGACTTTCACCCACTGCAGTCCGACCCCGGCCTTTGAATACGTGATAGATCGCCGTGCTGGTATGCCGATGTGGCTTGGTTTTTTGTTTCGCTGTGAAAAGCTGAATTTCACACGACATCGTCGGATAAGTATAGCCGCCGGTGGCCGGATTGATGTAGCGCAGTAACGTAGCATCGTACGGGTCATGGTCGCCCTGGCTCATCATTTTGAGCGCCTTATAGGTCTCTTGCCAGCAATAACGAAAGGGAACACCGCGCAATTGAGTTTCGTCTGATTTCGGCGTACGTGCGAAACCTAGGCGGCTAAGGGATTCGCCGGTTGCCCGTGTAATCGGTTGTTCGGGTATTTCCGAATCTTCGAAGAAAAGCACGTTAAGCGACTGGATCAACGGCCCATCCAGGCCATCGAGCCAAATGATCGGATCTTCAGACTCATTGTGGTGCTCGTGCCAGGTCCAATTGGGCGTGAGAATAAGGTCGCCCTCTTCCATCGGAAATTTTTCACCATGCACCGCGGTGTAAGCGCCTTTGCCTTGAACCACGAATCGGATGGCCGCCATGTTATGACGGTGCGCCTTCGCGACCTCGCCTGGATTCACGATCGAGAAGGTGAACTGCAAGGTATGCGCAGTCGATTTAATCGGCGAATGCGGGCTTACGAGCCGAATGGCGCGACGCTCGGCCTGCTCGATGCCAATGGTTTCGCTTGCTTTTAACAAACCATCGAAAAGCGGCTCCCATTTCCATAGATACGGCGCTTCCGACGAATGAGAAGGAACGCGAGTTCGCCAAAAACCGGATAGTTGGTTTTTCTCTAGTTCGCAGTCCAGTTGGGCAAGCTTCATCGACGTTCTCCTTGTCCGCGCTAGGACGCTTTAGACATCGCCTGCGCCATGCCGCCAAAGTAGGCTCGATGAATTTCCATCGATTCCTTAGCGGTATTCAGTACGTCTTGCTCGCGTCCGAGCGCGACATATTTTTCCAAAACGTCGATAAACATGTCCGAGTGCTTCACGTCGGCCTTGCTGTGCGCGGTAAAATTCGGCATTTGCGCATCATTGAAGTTCAAGTCCTGCTTCCAGATTTTATACAACCGGCTGCAATTGCCGCCGCCGATATCGCCTAAAAGCCGGTCATCGTTAGTCCACTCCGCAATAGTCGATGCCGCAATCGCCTCCTGCCAAGGACGATTTCGCGCGATCCAAAACCACGCGTAAATTGCCGCCGTTGTCGTCGGTAACGGCAGCGCGTTCAGGACATCGTCGACGCTAAGTCCGACCTCTCTGCCTTGACGAAAAATGAGATCTAGATGACCATGCTTTGAGTGCTCATCTTCAATCAGTTCCTCATACTCATGCGACATAATGCGCTGTTTCACTTCGAACTCAGGACAATTGGCCGCCACTTGGGGCCAGAAGTTGCGCCGCTGGCGCACATAGAGTCCCAGCTGCAAAAGATAAATCTGCGCGCGCTTATGGGTCAGCTTTAGCGAGTAGAAATGTTCCATCTCTGGCGAGCGGAACAAGTCTCGTACGCATTCACCGAGTTGCTGCCGCCATTCTTGTGGTTTCATGAAAGGTCCTCCAAAAAAACTACCGCTATGACCGTCAAAATAACGGTCTTCCGATCATCATCATGAAAAAACAAACCGCTCGTACGCCGCCGACGGCCTACTCGAAGTATTTTTTACCACTAGCTGATCCTTTGAACGATTGTCAAGCACAGACTCCGGGGCAGATGACATCGAGGCTCTGCTTGCCGATCGACTCATTGAAAACATCTACACCACCAAAAAGGACGCAGACACTGCGCCTTTGTCACACAAATTTCGATATGAACAATCGAATTTCTCGGTAAGTTCCGGCAGGAATCGTCCGTTCTAGAGCGCCAAAGCGTTGACCCCTGAGTCAAAATGGATAATGGTATAGACATTTTAAAATCAAGGGAGAACCCATAGTGCCTGCCAGTGATCAAACGCATTTGTTTCCCCGTTTTTCTGATCAAGAGTACGTTCGTCGCTACGGTGCCGTGCGGGACGCTATGGAGGCACAAGACCTGGATGCGATTCTAATCTTTGGCGTTCGGGGCTCTTCCGAGGTCCACTATCTTTCGAACTACTTGCCCCAATCCCCTTGTTGGCTGATTTTTCCCCGCCAAGGGGATACAACTTGTTTCATTCACTTTTTCAATCACCAGCCCTGCGCCAAAGCACAGTCCATCCTTTCGGATATACGTTGGTACGGACCCTCGCCGATCCCCACTCTCGTCCAAGAAATCCAGCGAAGAGATCTCACTAAAAGGAGAATGGGTCTGGTAAGCATGCGAAGCATGTCATACGGCCACGTCATGGAACTGAAACGGCTCCTTCCGGAAACGGAGTTCGTCGAATTCGGTCCGTCTTTTAACCAGATCAGAAGGGTTCGCAGCGAAGAGGAGTTAGTTTACCTCAGGCGGAGTGGATTTCTGACCGATCTGGCCTGCGTTGCTCTGGAGCAACGTCTTCGACCCGGGATGAATGAGCAAGAAATTTTATCGGTTGTCTACAATGCTTACCTGAAGCATGGCGGTGATCCCGGTATCCACTTCATCGCGACCACACGAATGGATGAGCCCGATCGATTTGTGCCTTGGCAGCGTACCACCGAGAGAATTCTCGAAACCGGCAGCGTCGTAATCACCGAACTAACTGTCAGCTACTGGGGATACTCGACTCAAATTCACCGGCCCTTCGCCGTCGGTCGCGAACCGTCGGCGCTCTACCGCAAACTATTTGATGTCGCTTTAAAGTGTTACGAAAACGTTAAGAACATTTGCCGGCCCGGAGTGACAAGCGAGCAATTGATTGCTGCGACTGCTGTGATCGAGGAGAATGGATTTACGACCTATGATAGCGTCTTCCACGGCGAGGCAGGCAAATTACCGGAACTCGGGACCCGTAGCGCCGCACATCCGCTGGAACCGTGGACGTTGATAGAAAATATGGTGCATGTAATTCAACCCAACCCAATCACTCGAGATTATAAGGCAGGGCTCCAACTCGGCGCCGCTGTCCTCGTCAAGCCCGGCGGTGGCGAACCGCTACATAACTTTCCTTTTAAGTTCCCGGTTTGCGGACAAAGCCAATAACACGGCAAAATTAAAGTAGTCAAGCAGCAATCCTATAAAATGGATTTCTGGATCAAAGCCGACTCGGGGACATTCATGGCGCCAGCTTAATTCTAAACTTCACTTCCCAGCGCCCTTTATCCCCCCGGCGAGACGCCAAACATCAAAATTGATTAGTTACTATGGTCTTGACACACCTCCTTATGATCCTTAATTTAAGGTTACGCGGCGGCTCTTTTCTTAATCAACGATCTCCTCTTTCCGTCAAATAAGCCAGCCACATCATTTTATAGCTGGTACGAACCAAGATCATAAGCCCAGGTTAAATGCTGTTGTGAGATTGGTTATTTTATTAGCAGAAATGAGGTATGCGTCCCAATTTTGGGATTTTTCTAACTATCGAAGCCGTTAACAAAGAGTAAATGTTTGGCATTATATTCGCTTAATCATTGATAGCGAATTTAGAAGATAAAATCGCTACTTGAACGGCAATGCCGCCTGTACCGAGAACGCGCTAGCGGCCTTACAAGTGAGGAGAAAACATGGCAACGGATATCGAAAATAAAAAACTTAACGAGGAATTTTCAGAAACCGAGAAGGATGATACCGAAGAAATGGAGTTGGAGGAGCAAGAGCTGGAACTGGAGCCCGAAATCGCATCCGCTGAAGAACACCGAGGAGAAGTCGAAGTCCAACAGGAAGAAAAAGGGTTGGCAGTCGACCCTATTACCACTTATTTACACGAGATCGGATCGATTCCCCTGCTTACCAGAGAACGCGAAGTTGAACTGGCCAGAAAAATGGACGCCGGCAAGAAACAAATCCTTGAAGCTCTCTTTTTGACACCGCTGTGCCTTCGGCACGCCATCAGCCTTGGGGATGCCGTGGCAGGCGGCGAACTCGACATCCGGGAAATACTGCAAAAATCAGACGGAGAAGATGACGAAAGCGGACAGACCTTCGATCCCAAACCTTTTCTTAAGTCAATCACCAAGCTCAAACGTCTCAGCCATGAACAGGCTAAGTTGCGCCGGCAGCTGAATCAGACCCGTGTTTCAGAGAAGCGTCGGACGACTCTGAATAAATCCAACACAGCCTTATCGAACAAGATCCGTGATCTTCTCAAGGAACTTGGATTGTCGTCGTATCGTCTGGAGGTAATGGTACAAAATCTGAAGCAATCGTCGGATCGAGTTAAGGGACTCAAGGCACAGGCGCAATCCTCGACCAAGGCAAAGCGCGAGGCGATCCTAGCTCAAGTCGAACAAATTGAAACATCAGTCGGACTTCGAGCTGCTGAGCTTCAGACTCTCACCTCGCGCATCACTGAGACGGAAAATTTAGTCAGCGTAGCGAAGACCGAGTTCACCGAAGCCAATTTACGGCTAGTCGTCAGCATTGCTAAAAAATACACAAATCGCGGATTGAGTCTGTTAGATTTGATTCAAGAGGGGAACCTTGGATTGATGAGAGCCGTAGAGAAATTCGATTATCGCCTGGGGTATCGGTTTTCGACATACGCGAGCTGGTGGATCCGGCAGGGCATTACGCGCGGCTTGATCGATACGGGACGAATGATTCGCATTCCGGTGCACCGGGTAGAATTGAGGAACAAAGTTATTCAGACGGCGCATCATCTGCAACGGACACTGGGGCGGGAGCCTAAGCCGGAAGAGCTCGCCACAGAGATGGACATGTCCGTTCATGAAATGCTGCGGGTCATGCAAACGCAGGGAGAACCTGTCTCGCTGCAGACTCCGGTTTGGGAGGATGGCGATCAGCTTGCGGACTTCGTCGAGGATCGGATCAATCCTCAGCCTGACAAGGAAGCGATGGAAGGGGTTCTACGTACGGACGTCAGGAAAGCTCTTGCGGTATTGACGCCTCGGCAGGAAACCGTCTTGAGAATGCGATTTGGCATCGAGGAAGACCGGGATTACACCTTGGAGGAACTCGGTGAAATCTTCGCGGTTACGCGCGAGCGAATCCGGCAGATCGAACAAAAATCGCTTCAGATACTACGTAACCCGAACCGGCGAAAACCCCTGGTCCCAACAAGCGACGCGGCGTAGCCCTTCGTTGCGGAAAAGCGAGAAACAACACCAAACACCGAAACCCCGAGCGAATCTGATCATTCACTCGGAGTTTCGGTTTCATTTAGCACCTAATCCGCTTCACTGAGCAGAGTTCCTTGATCGAAAGCTTTCCTACAAAACAACCACGCGCCGTAAGGGCCGTGCAGCAGCCGTCGGCTGCGGAAGAGTATTTTAATTGGGCGGGGGCGAACCGCACACCGCCGATAACTATTTGATAAACTGTCTCATTCAAATAAGCGAGTTCCGTTTGTTGCCCCCACGCCCTCCTTCTCACCTGCTATTGTTACTGAGTCAATTGCTTCTGACCCGGCAATCCGCGTCCATCTCGTGACGCTGATTTTCTGGCACGGTCAACCAAGCCGGAACAACTTGTCCGACTGAGTCTCCTTCATCGCAGCTCATGCGCGTGAAATAGCGAGCGAGCAGTTCATTCGGAATCTGCCGGAAGAATTCTCTGTCGAGAAATGTTGAGCCATGCGTTCCCTCCCCGATTACCCTGGTGAATTCTCCTTGGATTATACCGGACTTTACAGTACATAGTAGGGGCCGCTGAAGGGATCGGCGACCGCCACCGCAACAATTATCGCGCTGACCTTGC
>WHTF01000059.1 GCA_009379725.1 Deltaproteobacteria bacterium | reverse complement strand
CTCTTCCTTCATCGATTTCTATTTCTCTGAATCGCTTTTTTCAGCAAACTGCTAGTACAATTTAAGGTCGCAAAGTGAAGGTTTGATCGGACGAGGGAATTTCACCCGCGATAATCATTGGACAGCATTGGCCCGATATCTCCGACAGAAACTATTCTTCCGGCTCCGCATAGTCCAGCTTATCGCCGCGTACCCAACCTGTGTCGGTGTGGCGAAAATAGTCGGAGTGAGCGGAGATGAAGATCTTGAGATCTGGCCGCCATGTCAGACGACTGACGGCGATGTTGGGACGCTGAATACGAACGACGTTAAAGGAGTTTGCCTCACCGCGAACACGCATCGACAGGGCCGTGCCCGCTTGAATGATCAGCGCCGAGTGGCCGCTGACCTGAAAACGCAAAGCCGTCGGTTCGCTGAGACCGACATGCAGATGACCGGCGAGGAATAAATCCACGTTGGCGCCGGCAAGCTGCTGCATTGCCATACGGGCACGTCCAACCAAAGCTTTATCGGAGTATGACTCCGGTAAATCGAAGGGATGGTGCGTAACGACGATTTTCGTCAGGCCCGCAAGAGCGCCGAGGCGCTCTTGCATGCGCGCGACCTGTTGAGCATTGACGCGTCCGCCTTTGAAGGTTGCCGATCGCGCGGTGTTGACGCCCAAAACAGCGATCTCGTGGTCGCTATAAAAGGGCTCGAGATCCTCGATGATAAAACGCCGGTAGCGGTCAAGTTTTTTGGTAAAACGAGCGAAAAGATTGAATAGTGGGATGTCATGGTTGCCGGGAACGATGATCTTCGGGAAAGGCAACGCGTCCAAAAATTCTCGCGCGGCGCGAAATTCTTTTTGCCGTGCTCTTTGCGTCAGATCGCCCGATATCGCAATCATGTCCGGCTGAATCCGCTCGATCAGGCCAACCAGAGGTTGAATGATTTCCTCGCGGACCGTTCCGAAATGAAGATCTGAAAGATGAACCAGGGTACGCATGGTTTTTACTTTACCGGCCGCTTTCCTTCTTGTTGGCGGGAACGATGACGCGCAGGGCGGCCGGGTGAATGCGGTATCGCAGCGGCGGCTTTAGAGCCGTAATCTCACCGTCAAGCGCGACCTTCAGTCGCCTCCGCCGTGCGTGTACCCAGAGTTCTTTCACACACATGGCGTCAAAGTCCTTGGCTTCATACAATTTGCCGAAGAGCGCGTGCAGGCCCATCCGGAAAAGACTCCAACGAGTCATTTGCCGCGTGACATAGAGAAACAACCTGCCGGCATTGATGCATTTTCGACTGCCCATCTGAAGGCCCTGCAGTTCGTATTCATTGTTGCCGATGAAAACGATGGGGGTGCGCCGGAGCAGTTCACGACCGTCGGCGTCAAGCCGTACGGTTAATAATGGATAGCGATGAATGATGATGAGCAGCGCTGAAAAAAATGCCAGCCATTTTCTCCGCCCCCCGGCCTGCTGCTCTTCGCGTTCTTCGACGATCCGCGGATAGAGCCCCAAGCCGGAATTGTTGAGAAAGTAAAGCCCATTCACTTCACCGATATCCACGGCGACCGTGTTTCGTTCATTGAGTACGTCGACAGCCGCTTCGAGGTCGAGCGGAATATTCAGATCTTTGGCAAAATGGTTGAGAGTTCCAAGCGGCAACACGCCCAAAACCTTGCCGGTATCGACAAGCTCTGAAGCAATCGCGTTGATCGTGCCGTCGCCGCCGCCGGCGACAACCACCGCGCTTTCGCTTTTCGCTGCCCGGCGCGCCAGCCCAACGATCTCGCCGCCACCGCGCCCCAACCAGATGCTTGCCTCCACACCCTTCGAACTAAAAATTTCGGCGAGCTGCCGGTTGGCTCGATTCTCATCTGCCTGCCGTGCCGAGGCATTGAGAATGACCGTGATCTCAGGTGCCATACTTTGTAAATACCAGATTGGATCGTCAACGCAGCCAATGGGAGCGATGGATCAAGTAATCTTCAGTGCAGCCGCTCGCCAAGCGACAAGGGCGCAGCAGTGTCGAATTGCGCCGTCGAATCGCCATCGAGCAAAGCCACGGGAAAATCGGCCAAGACGTCGGTCAGGTAGATTTTCCTTGCCGCTTCTGTTGCCGGCGCTTGCAGGGTTTCTCCTGTGAATACATTAGACCATGCCGTGGGACTGTCATCCGGCAAGATCAATGCCGTGTCTCCCCACGTTCCTTGTCGCCCCGCAGACGCGTCGGCGCAGGGAAACACGCCAGTCGGAAAGCGCGGTACGGCGACAACGGCCCAGCTCGTGTCTTTGCGCCTGGCGAAAGCGACGACGTGATGAGCCGCTTTGCCGGTTACCGCAAGAGGGATATAGCTGCCATCTTGAAACACTTCCATTCGGCGGTGGCGAAAATTCAAGGCTTTGAAAATCAGCAGCAGCTTTACTCGCCCGTCTTCCCAGTGGGTAAGAAGTTCCGCCAAGGCCGCTTTCGGATTCTCTGCCTCGCTTTGTTTAATTTCATCAAGAATCTTCCGTCGGATTGCAAAGTCGACGCGCTGGCGGTTGTCCGGGTCTACGAAATGGAGATCCCATAGTTCCGTGCCCTGATATAAATCCGGCGCGCCGGGACAGGTAAGCTTGAGAAGCGTCTGTGACAGAGAGTTCAGGGCGCCGAAGCGCGCGATCGTGCGCGTCCACGAGCGCAGCTCGCGCAGGAAAGAATTGTCTTCCGAAGCCTCGAGAATTTTTTCTATGAAAGCCAAAAACGCATCTTCATAGCCGTCGTCGGGCTTAAGCCAGCCGGTGTGTACTTTCGCTTCTCGCACCGCCTTGATCATGTAGATTTTCACTCGTTCGACGAAGCCGGCATGTTGATCTTCGGACAAGGGTAAGGCGCCGACCAGAGATTGATACAAGAAGTATTCATCGTTGCGGTCGGGAACCTCGCGTCCCTTCAGCAAACGTTTATGCCGCCGGTTCCACTCGCCCCATTGGAAAACATGAGTCTCCCAGTCATCCGGAATTTCGGATAGGACGTTAAGACGCGCGCGCACGTCTTCGCCTCTTTTGGTATCGTGGGTTGCCGTTGCATTCAGGCTATAAGGCCAAGAGCAGGCCCGCTTCAGATTGAAGGCATGAAACGCATCCGCGGTAATGCCGAATCGGCTCGGATCGCCGCCGACTTCGTTCAAAGATAAAAACCGATTGTAAATATACAAGGTCGTATCTTCGAAGCCCTTCGCCATCAGCGGACCCGTCAACTGCTGCAGGCGCATAATAAAATGGATCCATTGGCTCTTTTCCTGCTCGCTGGCGCGATCGCCGTATTCAAGCATGAGAAATTTTCCGATAAACGAAAGCTCGAGAAACAAACCCGGATTGATTTCCTTGGCCCGGTGCAAGGTTTCCTGCATGCGGTTTCGATCTTCGTCGGTGAAGAGTTCCGGGCTGATGTAACTCCGGTAGACCGGAAAAAAAGTTAACACCTCCACCAGCGCTCGCTTCAAACCATAAAGCGTAATGTCGCCGCCGAACCGGTCGCGACTCGATATTCGCTTGAGCAAGTGCGCCAGGCGGTCGACGTCGCCCGCCATATACCGGCCGATGATCAAACGTTTTTTTTCGCTGACGAGATCGCCGAAGGAAACGCTAAGGCCGGTGAACCGTTGGTACAAGCCGGTAAGCTTATGCTCATGTTCGCTCTGGCAAAAAAGTTCGTTGACGTAATTGGCAAATTCGTACCCGGTGGTGCCGCACACCAGCCAGTCTCGCGGCAGATCCTCGCCCAGCTCCAGGATCTTTTCCACGACGACATAGACTTCCCCGAGCCTTTGGCGGATGCGCTTGAGATAGTTGGCGGGATCGTAAAGCCCATCGATGTGGTCGACCCGAAGCCCGGTTATTTTCTTCTCCCGGATCAGCCGGAAAATTAGGCCGTGGCAAGTGTTAAAGACGTCACCATCCTCGACTCTTAGTGAAATGAGCTCGTTGATATTGAAAAATCGCCGGTAATTGATTTCTTCGGTTGCGACTTTCCAGAACGATAAACGGTAGTACTGCTGCGCCAGCAGCTGGTCCAACGCGTTGAAACTTTCAGGATCGCCCGGACGGCCGTTGAAGCGCGCGATGTTTTCATCCAGGAAACTCTTGATCTCCTCGTTGGTCGTGTACAGCTCCCAAAGCATGTTCTTGACGAAAATAATTTGATCGGCGCGCTCGCTCCCTTCTTCACTGGCCGGCAAGTTCTTGAGCGTGTAGAGAACACCGAGAAGTTTGATCAGATCGGCATGATGCCGCCCCAGCTTTCTTCGCAAAGCGCCCAGGCTCGGGGCGAGCACCAGCCCATAGGATTCGATGTTGATGGGCAACCGTAAATGGAAGTAATGGACGGCCAGTCCCTGCTCGTCATATTTCAGGACGATCTCGCCATTTTCCAAGCATTGACCATAAAATTGGCCCAGGCAGGGAGCGAGCACCTTACCGTGCATATTTTCCATGGGATGATCCCACTCGATATCGAAGAAGCTCGCGTAAGCCGAGTTGGGACCGTTCTCCAGGACATCCATCAGCATCCAGTTCTCGCTGTCGTAAGCCATGTGATTGGGAACGATATCCTGAAGCCAACCCATGCCCCGGCGCTGTATTTCTCCGGCCAGCCGGTCGAACTCCTCTGCGCTGCCCAATTCGGGGTTGATCTGGTTTGGATCGACGACGTCATAGCCATGAATGCTTGCCGCCCGCGCGCGAAAAATCGGCGACGCGTAGAGATCGGAAATACCGAGATCTTTTAAATAGGAAACCACCGCCTTTGCTTCGGCAAAGTTGAAATCTTGATGAAATTGCAGCCGGTAGGTAGCGATGGGGATTCGCATGGTGACACGCAATGGCGCAACTCAAACGGTCGGTCGCCGGCGCGCTAACGGCGTGGGTAAAGCCTCTTGACTGTCGAACAGCCTAAACAACGCCAACGAACGCCCCTCCAGGCTGTAAGCGGCGCCCTTGGCGACACGCCGCGTCCGGCGCGCCATTCCCTCGCGCGTGTCGAGAATAACCTGCCATTGTGCTTTGGCGCTGTGGCCGGGCAGCATGAACGCGACCCGTTGGTGGTGCGCGTTCATCAGGAGCAGAAATGTATCATCGGTGATTTTGTTGCCCCGCGCATCGAGTTCATCGACAGCGTCACCCGAGAGAATCAGGCCGAAGCAGCGGTTTTCCGCATCGGCCCAACCTTTTTCGGTCATCTCCCTGCCGTCGCATCGAAACCAGCTCAAATCTTTGACACCGGTGCCACGGATACTGCGACCCTGAAAAAAATGGCGCCGCCGCAACACCGGGTGGTCGTGAAATAATTGAATCAAGTCGCGAGTAAACTCCAAGAGCGACTGGCGCCGTGGGTCGAGATTCCAGTCGACCCAGGAAATTTCATTATCCTGGCAATAGCTATTGTTGTTGCCGCTTTGCGTGCGGCCGATTTCGTCTCCAGCCAAAAGCATCGGAACTCCTTGGGATAGGAGCAGCGTGGCTAAAAAGTTCCGTTTCTGTCGTTCTCGCAGCGCCAGGATCGCGGTATTGTCCGTGACCCCTTCGGCGCCGCAGTTCCAACTCAGGTTATCATTGTGACCATCGCGATTATCTTCACCATTGTCTTCATTGTGCTTATCGTTGTAACTGACCAGATCGTGCAAAGTAAAGCCGTCGTGAGCGGTAATGAAATTGATGCTGGCGTGCGGTTGGCGATCGCTGGTGCCGTACAAATCGCTGCTGCCGGTCAAACGATAGGCCATACTGCCGACTTGCCCGCCGTCGCCTTTCCAGAAGCGGCGCACCGTATCGCGGTAGACTCCGTTCCATTCCGCCCATAGAGCCGGAAAATTTCCGACCTGGTATCCGCCCTCGCCTAGATCCCACGGTTCCGCTATGAGTTTGACCTGTGAGATAATCGGGTCTTGATGAATGATATCGAAAAACGCGCCGAGACGGTCCACCTCATGCAGCTCGCGCGCCAGAGCCGACGCCAGATCGAAACGAAAGCCGTCGACGTGCATCTCCTGAATCCAATAACGCAAACTATCCATAATCAAACGCAAGACCGCCGGATGAGTTGCATTGAGCGTATTACCGCAGCCGGTATAGTCCATATAATAACGGCGATCGTTTTCCACCAGTCGATAGTACGCCGCGTTGTCGATGCCGCGAAAGGACAGTGTCGGCCCCATCTGATTCCCTTCCGCGGTATGGTTGTAAACGACGTCGAGGATGACCTCGATACCTTGGCGATGAAGGCTCTTGACCAAGGTTTTGAATTCCGCCACCTGCTGTCCAAGCACTCCGCTGCTCGAGTACCGGGCGTCAGGGGCAAAAAAGCCGATGGAATTATAACCCCAAAAGTTGGTCAGGCCGCGATCGACCAGATGCCGGTCGGCGACGAATTGATGCACCGGCATCAACTCGACGGCGGTAATTCCCAGAGCATGGAAATAATCGAGCACCGCCGGGCAGGCCAACCCCGCGTAGGTGCCTCTGAGCCGCTCCGGCACTCCCGGATGGCGCGCGGTAAAGCCTTTGACGTGAAGCTCGTAGATCAGCGTTTTGTGCCATGGCGTGCGCGGCGCCACATCGTTGCCCCAACTAAAAGCCGGGTCTACCACCACGCATTTAGACAGCCCATCGCTGCTGTCGCGCTCATCGGGCACGAGATCGGCGTCCGCATGACCGATGGGATAACCAAAAAGGTCGTCGCGCCATTTGATCGGCCCGGCAATCGCCGTGGCATACGGATCCAAAAGGAGCTTTGCGGGATTGAAACGATGCCCTTGTTCGGGCTCGTAAGGACCGTGCACTCGATAGCCGTAAAGCTGGCCGAGGCGTACTTCAGGAAGGTAGGCATGCCAGACGTGCGCGGTTTTTTCCCGCAGCGGGATGCGCGCGCTCTCTTTGCTGTCAGCCGAATCGAACAAACAAAGCTCGACCCTTTCGGCATTCTCGGAAAACAGCGAAAAGTTGACGCCCGCGCCATCCCAGCTCGCGCCGAGCGGATAGGGTTTGCCTGGCCAGATTTTCATCTTGTGCTTGTCTCTTGTGTGTCGGATGCGGGGTTTGCCGCCGGTGCGGCCTGAAAAAGCGCAAAGCTGGCAGCGCTCAGCGTAAGCGACAATTCTTCCTGCGCATTTAAAAATTCACGAAGACGAGTACCCGGCCCCTGCCAACGCGCCGCTGCGGAATCGAAAATTTTTTGCCAACGCCCGGCCGGAAGCGCCGGCGCAAGCGAGACCTCGGCGTCACTGAAGTTATAGAGAATCAGGTTGGTTTGATCGCGATTCCAACGGCGCATCAACAGGACTCGCTGCTCGTCATACGAGATAATCTCGCAGTGCGCTTTGCTCAAGCGCGCCAACGGCGTGAGCGCCTTACGCAAACGAATCAGTTCACGGTAAAATTCCCGCAGAGTTCGATGGTGGCCGCCTTGGCTCAAGAGATGATTCAATTTAGCGCGCCGGAACGTCGCTTCGTCCTGCGGATCGGGCGGCTCGATGTTCCACTCGAAGGCGGCGAATTCTTCCTGGCGGCCCTTGCGCACCGCTTCGATCAGTTGGGGATCCGAATGGCTGATAAAATATTGAAAGGGCGCTTCTTCACCGTATTCTTCGCCCATGAACAAGAGGGGAACGAAGGGCGACAGTAATACCGCTCCGGCAGCCAGCTTGAGCTTTTCGAACGACACGAGTTGAGTCAGCCGCCTGCCCAACACCCGGTTACCGACCTGATCATGATTTTGCGAGAAGACGATAAAGCGCTCCGCGGGTATGTCCCGAGTCGAGCTGCCGTGTCTCCGGCCGCGATGCTTTGAATATTCGCCGGAGTAAACGAAACCCTCCGTGTAGGCTTTGACGAGCTGGCGAAACTCGCCAAAATCTCGATAGTAACCCGTCCTCTCCTCCGTCAAGACAGCGCGTAGGGCATGATGAAACTCGTCATTCCACTGCGCATCTAGATTATAGCCGCCGAGCTCGCGGGATTTGATAACACGAACATCGTTGGCCGCGCTTTCCGGAAAGAGAAAGACCTGCCGGTTAAGCTCCTTTCGGAGCTCGTCGACTTCAGCGCTGAGCTCCGCGAGAAAATGCGTCGGCGAGTGGTCGAGGATCTGGTCGGTGGCATCGAGACGAAGCGCATCGAGATGAAACTCACTGATCCAATAAAGCGCGTTGTCGATAAAAAACCGCCGCACGGGATCGCTGCCCGGCCCGTCGAAATTGAGCGCCAGTCCCCACGGTGTTTTATAGCGTGCGGTAAAGTAGGGGCCGAACTCTGTAAAGTAATTTCCTTCCGGCCCCAGATGGTTGTAGACGACGTCGAGAACAACCGCCAAACCTTGTTGATGGCAGGCATCGACGAGACGCTTCAATCCCGCCGGTCCGCCATAGGAATTCTGCACGGCAAAAGGATAGGCGCCGTCATATCCCCAGTTTCGATCACCGGGAAACTGGGCTACGGGCATGAGCTCGAGAGCCGTCACGCCAAGTTCTTTGAGCTGAGCCAGATGAGGTATGATCGCTTCGAAAGCTCCCTCGGCGGTATACGTGCCGACGTGGAGCTCATAAACGATGTATCTCTGCAGCGGCAAACCAAACCAATGTGAATCGGTCCATGCAAATGACCGGTCGATCACCTGCGAGGGGCCATGCACTCCCCGCGGCTGGAATTTTGACGCGGGATCGGGCCGCTCGGTCGTCTGATCGAAGCGATAGAAGTAAAGCGTTCCAGGCCGAACGTTCTCCACCTCGGCCCGAAAGTACCCGTCTCCGGCATTTTGTAACGGAACGATTCTTTCCGCTTCACCGACAATGTGGAGATCCATCGCCGCAGCATTTTTTGCCCAAACGAGGAACGAGCACCGGTTATCACCTAAGTACTCCGCTCCGATGCAAGGCTGCTGAAAAAGACTCATGTGCTTGTCAGTGAAAACGCTTATCGTGCTTCGACCGGGCTCAGCACGAACGGTGAATTCTCATGCTTTGAGCACCTCGTCGCATTCATTCATCCTTGATTTCTAAACAGCGACACCGACAGCGGCGGCAGGGTAAGCGTCAGGGAGTGGGGGCGGCCGTGCAGCGGCACGGGCACGGTCTCTACGCCACCCAGGTTGCCCATGTTGCTGCCACCGTAGCGGCCGGCATCGCTGTTTAACACCTCATGCCACATTCCCGAACGCGGCGCTCCCAATCGGTAACTGTAGCGCGGCACCGGGGTAAAGTTGCAGACGATCAAGATCAGGTTTCCGGTCGACTTGGCTTTGCGCATCAGGCTTACCACGCTGTGTTCGGCATCGTCGCAGTCGATCCATTCAAATCCCCGTGAATCACAATCCAGCTCATGAAGCGCCGGCTCCTGACGGTAAAGACTATTTAAATCGCCGACCCACTGTTTGAGGCCCTGGTGCAGCGGCTCATTTAAGAGTTCCCACTGTAAACTGCCATCGTGCGCCCATTCTGCGGACTGCCCGAACTCGCCGCCCATAAACAGCATCTTCTTGCCCGGCTGGGCGTACATATAGCCGTACAATGCTCTCAAGTTGGCGAACTTCTGCCACGGATCGCCGGGCATCTTTCCCAGTAACGATCCTTTGCCGTAGACCACCTCGTCATGAGACAGCGGCAAGACGAAGTTTTCATGGAAGGCGTAGATCATCCGAAAGGTGAGCTTGTTGTGATGAAATCTGCGGTGCACCGGATCGCGGCTCATATACTGCAAGGTGTCGTGCATCCAGCCCATGTCCCATTTCAGCCCAAAGCCCAACCCGCCCAGATAGTTAGGGCGCGATACCATCGGCCAGGAGGTGGACTCTTCGGCAATGGTCTGGGTGGCAGGATAGTGCTGGTAAACCTCCTGGTTCATGCGTCTCAAAAAATTGATCGCTTCGATGTTTTCATGGCCGCCATACGGGTTGGGGATCCATTCGCCGTCTTTGCGGCCGTAGTTCAGATAGAGCATAGAGGCCACCGCATCGACGCGCAGGTCGTCGATATGGTAGCGGTCGAGCCAGAACAAGGCGTTACTGATCAAAAAGCTCTGCACTTCAGTGCGGCCGTAGTTAAAAATGTAGCTGTGCCATTCCGGATGGTAGCCCTGGCGCGGATCGGCATGTTCGTACAGATGAGTGCCGTCAAAAAACCCCAGGCCGTGCTCGTCGCTGGGAAAGTGCGACGGCACCCAATCCAGGATAACGCCAATATCGTGCTGGTGCAGATAGTCCACCAGATACATGAAGTCCTGAGGTGTGCCGTAGTTCCCTGAGGGGGCGAAGTAGCCGGTGATCTGATAGCCCCAGGAGCCGAAGAACGGATGGTCCATAACCGGGAGAAGTTCCACATGGGTGTACCCCAGCTGCACGAGATATTCGGCCAGCTGGGGGGCCAGTTCCCGGTACGACAGAGAGCGATTGCCTTGGTCAAACACACGGCGCCAGGAGCCGATGTGCATTTCGTAGATGGCCATGGGCTTGTCGAGCCGATTGTGCCCGGCGCGTTTGGCCATCCAGTCTTGATCGTTCCACCGATAGTCCAGGTCCCAGACGATGGAGGCGGTCTTGGGCGGAATCTCGTTGAAGATCGAGAACGGGTCGGCTTTATCGGCGCGGTAACCGCTCATGCGTGAGACGATATGGTACTTATACAGAGTGCCCTTGCCGATGTCGGGGAAAAAGCCGTCCCAGATGCCGGTGCTGCCTTTGGGAGAAAGAGGGTGACGGCTCTTGTCCCAGTCGTTGAAGTCGCCGATGACGCTGACCTGTTGGGCATTGGGCGCCCAGACTGCGAAGTAGGTCCCGGAACGCCCGGCGTGATTGACAACGTGCGCCCCTAGCTTATCGTACAACCGAAAATGGCTGCCTTCATTAAACAGATGACTGTCGTCGTCGGTGATCAGACTAAAAGCGTTAGACATTATTTTCTGTGACTCCTTGGCATAGCCGGTTAATCGCCGTTATTACCTCGTTACCGTTGCGCTCTCCCAAAATCGGCAACGTTTGCTAATGGCTCGATTTAATCAGCTCCAAAATTCCTTCGATCGGCACCCCGACCCAGTCGGGGCGATTGTTTAATTCATAACTCAACTCATAAACCGCCTTCTCGAGCAACAGAATATTCAATAATAAGCTGAGCTCTTCACGCGCTTTGGGGATCAGGCCGGACGGTTGGACCGCCGCAAAATAGCCTTTCAGATAGCTGGCCGACACCCAGGAGTTCCAATACCGCGCCCACGGCTTGAGCTGAATGGCGTCCTCAGGCCTCAGGCCACCGCCGCGTAACTTCGTCAAGGCGGCGTAGTTCAATGATCGCAGCATGCAGGCGACGTCGCGCAGCGGTGAACGCTTGAGACGTCGCTCGGTCACCGACCGCGCCGGCTCACCCTCAAAGTCGATGATGATGAAATCCTTGCCGGTGAACAAAACCTGACCGAGATGGTAGTCGCCGTGGCAGCGAATGCGCATACCGGTGATTTTTTTTTCGACGATTTGACGGCATTGAGTGAAAATCTCGGGTTCATGCTTCAAGACCTCTTCCGCTTGGGAATGGATATCTTCGGGCAACCGCTTGAGACGCTTCTGCAACAAGCCGAGCGCCTGGTCGGCGTGCGAGCGCATGCTTTGATAAAGCGAACGGCGATAAAGCGCGGTGAACGGCTCCGGCGCAAACGCCGGATCCTTGCGATCGGCCGCAAGCGCCGCATGCATCTCGCCGGTGCGCTGGCCCAATAGGCATGCGGAGGAAAGATAAGTTCCGATCAGTTCCTGCGCCAACTCAGGGATTTCCTGCTCGGCAAGCTCAACCGGCGACTTGCCAGGCAACGCCGCCGCTCCCGCATCGACGTTACGGGTGAGAACTTGCTCGAAATAATAGCCCAGTTTGTCCAAGGTATCGCCCCAGGCATCGCCTTCGTTGGCTACCAGCGCTTGCAAAATCCCGAGAGTGGCGGGCTCAGTGCGGCCTTTGCGCATCTCGAGATGACCAGCCAACGGCGGCACATGCGCGAACGCGGCCTTTTCGGTTAGGAAGCGGCCGATCTCGACGTCCGGATTCAACCCCTCGGTAACGCGCCGGAAAATTTTCAGAAACAGCCGATCGCCGTATACCACTGACGTGTTGCTCTGCTCGCGCTTGAGCAGCGCCGGCTCCAACGGACGATCCGTGCCGCCCATGAGCTTGCGAAACACTTTAGACGGCTGTGCCAACAACTCGGCGCCCTCGGCTTTGTAACGGCGCCCCCGCGACACCGCGGCGAGCAAACATTTCAGAAAGTTGGCGTCGTATACGGCATCGTACAAAATCCCTTCCGTTTCAACGCCTTCCTTTTTGATTTTGAGCTGGGCGATGACCGCTTGCGGCGAAGACTGCCGTAGCTCCACGGCTCGATCCCCGCAAGCAACCGCCAGCACCAATAAATAGGTCTCTGGAATTCCGCCGCTATACTCCACCGTCCATGTCGTGAAGTAACTGACCTGCGAATCGACGGGAAACGGAATAATATCGCCATTCTTCACCGCACGAATCTGCTGCGCCTTGCCGCCAAACCACCGGCAAGTCAACAGATAGGCGGGGAGCGCGCGCTCCAGCATCGTTCGCGCGCGGCCCTCAAGGATATTTTCCCAGCTGCCCTCGACCTCCAACCGCGACGGCTCGAAGCCCTCCGCGCCGGCGCGGGTTTCGGAAACACGCGGCTGCTCGAGCTTGAACCAATAGAATGCATGCGGCCCGAGAGTGAGAAAATACGGCAATTCACCGATGGCTGGAAAGCGCGTATGGCCGAAGAGCTCCACCGGAACCATGTCCTTGTATGCCGACAGATCGAGCTCCACGAAGTTGACGAATCGCGAAAGGTTGGCCACCACCAGGATGATTTCGTCGCCGAGGCGCCGGATAAACACCAGCACCTTGCGATTATCGGGCAAGAGAAATTCGATACTTCCTCGCCCAAATGCCTGATAATTTTTACGCAGCAACACGAGCCGCTTCATCCACCAGAGCAGCGAACCGGGATTTTGCTGCTGCGCGTCGACATTGACGGTTTCGTAGTGGTGTTCGGGATCGATGATCACCGGCAGATAAAGTCGCTGCGGGTTGGCCCGGGAGAAGCCGGCATTGCGGTCCGCGCTCCATTGCATGGGTGTGCGGACGCCGTTGCGATCGCCGAGATAAATGTTGTCTCCCATGCCGATCTCATCGCCGTAGTATACCACCGGCGTTCCGGGCAAAGAGAACAGCAAACTGTTAAGCAGTTCCACTCGTCTGCGATTATTGCCCAGCAACGGCGCCAGGCGCCGCCGGATGCCTAGATTAATCCGGGCGCGCGGATCGGTGGCGTAGACCTTGTACATGTAGTCGCGATCTTCATCGGTGACCATCTCGAGCGTCAGCTCATCGTGGTTGCGCAAAAAAAGTGCCCACTGATTGGTTTCGGCAATGGGCGGTGTTTGATCGAGGATGTCGATGATCGGAAAACGATCTTCCATGTACAACGACATGAACAGGCGCGGCATCACGGGAAAATGAAACGCCATGTGGCATTCATCGCCGTTGCCGAAATAAGTGACGGCGTCTTCCGGCCATTGGTTGGCCTCGGCTAACAACATGCGATTCTTGAATTTACTGTCGACGTGATGCCGCAGCTTCTTAAGAAACGCATGCGTCTCCGGAAGATTTTCACAGTTGGTGCCTTCGCGCTCGTACAGATAGGGCACGGCATCGAGGCGCAGCCCATCGACGCCCATATCAAGCCAGAAGTCGAGCACGTCGCGGATCGCCTTGTGCACTTCCGGATGATCGAAGTTCAAATCCGGCTGATGCGAATAAAAGCGGTGCCAGTAGTAGGCTTTCGCGACATGATCCCACGCCCAGTTCGACGGTTCGAAATCTTTGAAAATGACGCGCGCGTCCGGATATCGCTCCTGAGTATCGCTCCAAACATAAAAGTCGCGCGCGCTGCTGCCCGGCTTGGCTTCGCGGGCGCGTTGAAACCACGGATGCTGATCGGACGTATGGTTGATAACCAGCTCGGTGATGACGCGGATGCCGCGTACGTGGGCGGCGCGCAAAAAGACCCTGAAGTCCTGCAGCGTTCCATAATCAGGATGAATCTGGCTGTAGTCGGCAATGTCGTAGCCGTCGTCTTTCAACGGTGAGGCGTAGAATGGCAACAACCACAATGCCGTTACGCCCAGATCCTGAAGATAATCGAGTTTTTCAGTAAGCCCTTGGAAGTCTCCGATGCCGTCGCCGTTGCCGTCGTGAAAGGCGCGCACGTGCAGCTCGTAAATCACCGCATCTTTGTACCAGAGCGGATTAACTTCCAAATGCAGCGATGCGGATTTCGCGGTTCTGCGGCTCATGGTGCTGTTTCGCTCTCTAGCAATCTGCTGAAAAACTCTGTTTGCAGGCTGCTCAAAAAGACCTCAGAGGCAAGGCGCGCGATGATCGACAAGCGGAAGCGTACGTTGTGAGTACGTTGAGCGAGTCGGGCAAGCGCAACGAAGCATGAGGCTTTTTCGGCAGCCTGCTACTCTACATGAAGTAATCAAAATCCTGCTCGCGGCGCAGTCCATGGCGCACTCGGAAGACGTGCGCCGGCACGACATTAGGATCGAGGCTCAGATAGTTGCGCGCGCCGTGCCACAAGTAGCGGGCATCGGTCAATAAATCGTGCATCTGAAACGGCTGAGCCGGATCGAGACCCAGATCCGCCAGCTCCAGCTCCACCCAACCGGACTGAGTGTGATGCGGATCGAGGTTAACCACTACGAGAATGACGTTGTTGCGATCATTGGTCTGTTTACCGAAGCAAATAATATCTTCGTTGTCGACCGGATAGAAACGCAAACTGTGGTTGCGATGCAGCGCCGGATTGGCTTTGCGGATGCGGTTCACCCGTGCGATTAGGCCTCGCAAGCTTTCAGGCGATTCGATGTTCCATTGTTTGATTTGGTATTTTTCCGAATCGAGGTACTCTTCGCTGCCGGGTTCCCGCGGCGCATTAACGGCAAGCTCGAAAGCCGGGCCGTAAATACCGTAGTTCGCGCCCAGCATTGCGGCAAGAATCAGCCGCGCCATGAAGGCCGGACGCCCGCCGTACTGCAGGTACTCCGGCAAGATATCGGGAGTGTTCGGCCATAAATTCGGACGAAAAAACTCGGCCACCTCGGTCCGCGTCAGTTCGGTAAAATACTGCGTCAGCTCCCGTTTCGTATTGCGCCACGTGAAATAGGTGTAAGACTGGCTGAAGCCGAGTTTGGCCAACCGATACATGACCTTGGGGCGGGTAAATGCCTCGGCAAGAAATAACGTGCCGGGATGATCTTTTTTAACCTCGGCGATGGCCCATTCCCAAAAGCGAAATGCTTTGGTGTGAGGATTATCCACGCGAAAGATTCGTACTCCCTGTTCGCACCAGAAGAGCATCACGCTTTTCAATTCTTCCCACAGCGCTTGCCAGTCATGGGTCTCAAAATCGATGGGATAAATGTCTTGATATTTTTTGGGCGGGTTTTCCGCATACTGAATCGAGCCGTCGGCCCGTTTGCGAAACCATTCGGGATGTTCTTTGACGTAGGAATGATCCGGCGTACATTGAAAGGCGATGTCCAACGCAATCTCGATATTGTGCTCGTTGGCTTTTGCCAGGAGCTGCTTGAAGTCGGCCAGCGTGCCAAGCCGCGGATGGATCGACTTATGACCGCCCTCCTCCGAACCGATCGCCCAGGGACTGCCGACGTCGTCCGGGCTGGTCGTGAGCGCGCCGTTCTTGCCCTTGCGAAACGATCGGCCGATGGGGTGAAGCGGCGGTACATAAAGCACGTCGAATCCCATTTCGGCGACGTAGGGCAAGCGCGCCGTGTAGTCTTGCAGGGTGCCGTGCCTTCCCGGTTCAGCGGCGCAGGAACGGGGAAACATTTCATACCAGCTGCTAAATTCCGCCTTCTGACGGTCGACGGCCACGCGCAGTTCCTTCTCGTAAATCGCCGGCCAACGGTGCTCAGAATAGGTGCTCATGAGAGCGGCCAGCTCGTCATCCACCGCCTTGCGACCGGCGTCGGCATCGCTCGACCGAAGCGCGGCGGCATAACCCGCCAACATCTCGGCGTCCGTACCGGTGGCCCGCCTGGCCGCCTCGCCGACAAGCTCAGCACCCTCGACAAGTTCCAATGCCACATCCTGTTTTGCCGCCACCTTTTTGCTGAACCCTTGACGCCAAGACATGAACCGGTCCACCCACGCTTGCACCGTATAGTGATAATCGGTCAGCTCAGTCACTTGAAAAACGCCACGCCAGCGGTCATTCACCAGCGGCTCCATGGCGGTTTCCCGCCACTCGGATTGGTGCTCCGCGCGGTAGAGCAACCGTGCCGCTAGCGCATCGTGACCATCGGTGAAAATGTCCGCCTCCACCGTCACGTGGTCGCCGACGACCCGTTTTGCAGGAAACCGGCCACAATCGATTTCGGGTTGCACTCCCTCGATGACGACGCGTATCCGTGCACCGGTCTGATCGTGCCCGGGGTTGTCCGCAACCGGAGCGCGCCGACCTTGAAATAAGGGCGGCTCCGTTGCCTTTCGATTTTGCCGACGGCCTTTGTCTGGTTTGTCCTGGATCATCTTTATTATTTCGCATCCCTTAAAACTCTGTCGGCGCAAGGTTGCGCAATGCTCGCGTCGCCCGGCGATGCCCGTTACCAGTGTCCAACGTAACGACTTTGGAGACAGATGTAAATTAGCAGGGGCTAAAAAGGCAGTGGGCTAACAGGCGCGTTCAGGGCGGCGACTGGCTAACGCGGGATGACGGCCAAGAATGTTTCTATCAATCGTCATGAATGTGGAGTTTTTCCATTTTTCGATAGAGCGAGGATCGGCTCAATCCCAGAAGTTCCGCTGCCCGTGTGCGGTCTCCGGCGGTGTCTCTGAGAACGTTGGCGATATGGCTTTTTTCGTAGGACTCCACGGCAACGCGCAAATTGTTGGCGGTAACATTTCTATCGTTCTCGGGAATTTCGGATTCGGGGAGGTACTCAGGAGTGATCCACTCGCCATCGCCCAATATCATGGCGCGCTCGAGCACATTGTCCAACTCGCGAATGTTACCCTTCCACGGCAGCGACATTAAAACTTTCATTGCCGAATTGTCCGCGCCTTTGTAGGCCTTCTTCATTTCCCGGTTATGACGAGAGATCAAGTAATCCACTAACAAAGGAATATCTTCGCGTCTTTCTCGCAATGGCGGCACCCAGAGGTGTACCACGTTTAACCGATAGAAGAGGTCTTCACGAAATCGGCCGTCGCCGGCTTCCCTCTCAAGATCCCGGTTTGTCGAAGCGATGATCCGCACGTTCAAACGCACCGGCTGAGTCGATCCGACGGCCAGCACCTCTTTGGTCTCGATCGCCCGCAAAAGTTTAGGCTGGAGAGTGAGCGGCATTTCACCGATTTCATCGAGAAAAATCGTCCCGCCTTGGGCTTTTTGAAAAAGTCCCTCTTGGGCGTTTATGGCTCCGGTGAAAGACCCTTTGGCGTGACCGAACAGTTGGCTTTCGAGCAGCGTGTCCGGTATGGCGCTGCAATTGACCGGCAAAAACACTTTATCCTTAGACAGGCTTTGCAAATGCAAAGTGCGAGCGACGACTTCCTTGCCGACCCCGCTCTCGCCGGTGATCAATACCGTGGAGTTCGTCGCTGCGACCTTCGAAACGATCTTAAAGATGTCATGAATCGGTTTGCTGGCGCCGACCAAACTCGTCGGCTCAGAAGAGCGGTTGATCTCGCGCCGCAGCAGTTCGACTTCCCAAACCAAATTTTTATGATCGAGAAAACGGCCGACCTTTCGAATCACATCCTCGATAACGATGGGCTTGAGAATATAATCCTGAGCTCCCAAACGAAACGCCTCGACGGCTGTATCGACCGAGGAAAATGCGGTCATCAATATCACCAGCGTCTGCGGCGAAACGCTTCTGACGTGTTTAAGCACGCTCAAACCGTCCACGCCGGGCATCTTTAAGTCGGTCAGGACCAGATCGAAATCCACCTCGTTGATTGCTTCGATAGCGGCTTTTCCGTCCTCCGCCTGGTGAACGGTATACCCTTCTTCCTCTAAGACGCTGGCGATATTTCGTCTGGGAACGGAATCGTCGTCACACACTAAAATAGTCGCGCTCATCTTCGTAACACTCACTCTCTATGGGCTGGGAACTCTTGATCAGGAACTCTATTCATAGGGTATGTTTTCGGGAGTAAATCAGAGGCACCAACAATACAAACAACCGGGCTTAACGCGCAAAACGCATGCCGCCATCCGCCCCCGCAACTCTCCTATATTTCCGAGGACCTGAACAACTATTTGTCCCCTTACTGAGACATACTATCCCAGATCTGTCGCAAAAACGAGACACAAGCAGCAGGCGGACCATCGGACCACGTATTGCCGGTCAATGCCTGCCAAACCGAATTAGGGGCGCAATGAATTGCGTCCCTTACTCCACGCGCTACAGGTCGCGTTTCGGCATCGTCCACCAGCCGGCTGCGGCGCCCCAAATTGCCAGGGCTACTCCCAAAAAAATCAGCATCAACCCAATCTGTGGGACTATTAAGGAAAGCCCGCCACCGATGGCGAGCAGAGCCAAACCTCCGGCAATGAGACCGAAAGGACGTCGTTCGCTCTTGACCACCGGCTCGCTAGGTTGTGCCGACGACTCGGACGTCATGTCAGCGATCAGCGCCGATGCATACATGCGCAGGTCCCGCCGTTGATGGGGTTGCTCGCTCTGGATGACCCGGTCGATTTCTTCGACCAGCTTTTCAATTTCACGTTCGGCTTGAGAAGATTCCGCAGGCGCAGTGCGGTTCATGGCCAACCCACCTTTCGGCCTCGCAGCGGCTGGGCAACCCTATGTTGGGAAGTCACCGAAGTTTGGACATTCCACATGAGCGCGCTGCGCAACGTATGTCTTGCATGTCCTGCCCGTTTCAGCTTGAGCAAAATAGTCGATTCAGGTACGACGATAAGCCCTTGGCTCGCTTTCTAGCTAACGGGAGAGATGATATTTAGTCATCCTCTGAGCTCGCCGGCCACCATGCGACCCCGGGGGTTTTTAGCAAGCCGTTGATAGTCTCCTACAATAGGTGAAGCAGCGCTGCTCTGAGCTTTACGTTCACGCCATAATCTAAGTCCGGTACGAATATAAGTAGGTTCGAGAGCAAGAACATCACAAACATTGACGAATGAGAAAAGCCATTGGCGATCGTCAGCTGAGAACCACTCATCGACTTCGCGAAAGAGTCGCGATGCGCGATTTCCCTTTTTCAGGGCGTATTTTTGATAGGTGCGAATCGCCTCGCGCAAGATAGCCTGCACGAGTATAAATTCTCCCATCAATTCCAACCGACGCGTCTGATTAGTGGGCGCATGAGTCGCTAACGGCAGGCTCGATATCTGAAACAATACATCGTCTGAAAAATCGCTGTCCTTCGAGTCGTACCGCGCGTTGGAAAATTCCGACATATCGAAGCGACCGCGTCCTAGCTCTTGTTTCATCAGATGATTCCTCCACAACCAAATTGATCACGCTCCGAACCTGAGCAACGTGTATGCCACTTTCAAGATCTTAACGATATCAAGGCGCAGCAGCTGGACTGTTCGAGACTGTTCCCGCTTTCGGGACAACTAAAAGCTGAATTCCGATTCGTCTCGGGGACGTTTAGCTTATCTATTCGCGCTGCTACTGATTTTAATCCCCCGGCCAAACCGCCGAGTCGTTTAGTTATAGTTATATATGATGCTTTTGCTCTGTAGACCCAAACACAATTTCTTCCTGGGCATCCGCCATCAATCAGTGATCCGGCGGAAGAACCCAAGTCTTTCTTGGCACGAGATTTGTTCCTCGCAGAAAGACAGTGAACTTAACTGGCACAGGAGGATGACCATGCCTATTGTCCGTTTAATTTTTGTCAAGGTCGTTCAAGAGGACGTGGAAAAGGCAGAGCGAACTTGGAAGGACCACTGCGCTCCCTTGATGATCCAGCAACCCGGCTGTCTGTCAGAGAAACTTTTGCGATCAAGTGACGATCCGGGAGAATTTATTTCCTACTCCGAGTGGAACGATCAACACAGTATCGATACCTATAGAAAGAGCGCAGCGCATGAAGAGATAAAGAAGCATGCGAGATCGCTACACGGCGACCGACCGGCAGTTAAGCGTTATGAAGTTGTCTGATTGTCTGAGATGACGCGAACCAGTTTCAAAACATCCACGAGAGGTCAACGACACAGACGCTACGAAGTGACTTGAAATGTTTCGCTTCCGGGAAGCGCGTTAGGGGACTTTGTTCCAGAATTGCATCGGCTGGCGTACAAAATGGCCAACACTAGCCGATCGTTCAAGTGAAGGCATTGGCACGCAGCTTGCGACTGCCGCGAGGAACTGCGGCCGAATTGTCCACCCGCAATGGAAGGGAGCATCAAGTGAGCCGATCTAATGTGTGGTCGATCGTTTTGGCTGGCGGCGAAAGTACCAGAGTACGAGGCTTCCTCAAGCAACTTTGCGGCGGCAACGGCCTGAAGCAATTTTCACCCATCATCGGCCGCCGTTCCATGGTCCAGCATACGCTGGACCGACTGCAGCAGCTGATCCCTGCCGAGCGCATACTTGTCGTGGTCGCCGCGCACCATCGCGACGAAGCCTCGCGACAGCTTGCCCATTGGCCGCAACAAAACATCATTTATCAACCTGCGAATCGAGACACCGCACCGGGCATTTTATTGCCGCTGGCGCATATCACTTATCGAGATCCATCCGCAACCCTCGTGGTTTCCCCGTCCGATCATTTTGTTAGAGATGAAACCAGCTTCATGGAATCGGTAAACACCGCGTTGCGGGACCTCAAGCAACATCCCAACGAAATGGTGCTTCTGGGGATGACCCCGGAGCAAGGACCGGAAACCGAATACGGCTACATTGAAGTGAAGAAACAGCGCACGGCGCGCGCAGTTCCTGTCGCCGGCTTCGTTGAAAAGCCTCCCTTGCAGCTTGCGCGCCGCTTGATCCAGCAAGGCGCATTGTGGAATACCATGGTTTTCGCCGTTACCAGCGCCGCGCTTTGGCAAATGGTGCGCGACACAGTCCCTGCGCTTTACAATGCTTTCGGATTGATTCAGGCGATGCTGAATAGCGTTCATGCACCGCGTTTTATAGAACACATCTACGAAACGCTTCCGAACATCAACTTTTCCTCTGATATCTGCGCGCCGATGGCCGGCAAGCTGCGTGTCTTACCCGTGCCCAATGTCGGATGGAGCGACTGGGGGACGGTCGCAAGCATTCTGCGTTCTCTGCAGGAGATCGGCAAGTTTGACGCCTTTCGCCTGCGGCTCGAAGAATGCCAGGTACATCCTTCGTGGTACGCCGCTCCCTTGGCTGAAATCCATCCACAGGGCCAGGTTACGCCGGACCCGTTATTCGCGTCCCTGAACAACGAGAGCGAGGCTTACCTCTCACCCGATTGAACGTCATTAGATATTCCCGCCCGGTAGCTGATAGAGAATGATCGCGACCGTTCCTATTACGAAGTACTTCGAACGAGGCGACGGCGCCCCTGCTAATCGACGACCAAATACACTTCCCGATTAGGCGACTGGCGCAACAGCGGCGAGACCTTCTTACTCCACTGCTGAAAGCTCGGCTCGGACGTCACTTTGCGAATTTGGTCCTCTAGGTTCTTTAGATCAGAGGCATCTTGCGTAAAGATCACATTCGGAGCGTCCGGTGAAGCAAAATGGGTGTGCAGTATTCTCGGATTCTCGGCGCCCGCTTCCGTGACGATTTCACGCAAGGTTTTTAACTCCTTTTCTAGTTCACCGGTTTTGCCGGGCAGGGTAAGAAACATTAGACGCGATACGTACATTTTTTGATCTCCCTCTTGTGGATTTTTTACCGGTCCGTTATTCCATTTCGGCGCGCGTCAAATTGATATGATTGGATAGCGTTCGGACATTGCTTCACTGGATCCATGCGGACGGGATTCTGGAACAGTCGGCGACTTCGTCAAACCCGCACTACCCGGGTCGCGCCGGCTTGCTTTTTCTTCTTCCTCTTCGCCGCTGGAATCCGTAGACTTCGCAATGCCTTTTCCTCGATCTGGCGCACGCGTTCACGCGTTATTAGAAACATATCGCCTATCTCTTGGAGAGTGTGCTCCTTGCTCAAACCAATACCAAATCGGTGCCGCAGTATGATTTCTTGCCTGGAGGTGAGAACGGATAAATTTTTTCTGGTTGCCGAACAGAGATCTTTTTGCGTCAGCGTCTCGGCAGGCTCCTCGCCGCAACGATCTTCCACGTAGTGCTCTAGCGGCTTTCCCTCTTCATCGGCGATGGGCGCGTGCAAAGACACATGTTCTCCCGGAAGTCTTATGATTGTTTCGACATCCTGAAGCGCGACACCCGCTTCGTTGGCCATTTCCTCCGGCAGCGGCGTCCTGCCCAGTTTTTGCGCGAGACCTTCGAACATG
>WHTF01000058.1 GCA_009379725.1 Deltaproteobacteria bacterium | reverse complement strand
CATCGCGTGGTCCTCATTCCTCCCATTCGCTCAGGTGCCATCCCGCAAAGCCCTTTCAATGTTGACCTTGAACAACTACTTCACGGCATTTGCCGACAGCAGCATTATTCGGTCGATCATGAACAGTTTGACCGTAAGCATCAGCGCGGCGACGATTGCCGTCATTATTACCTTTTTCGCCGCCTGGCTGATCGTTCGTGCTTCGATAAAGGGGCGTTGGGTGCTGGACCAAATGGCAATGTTGCCTCTGGTGTTCCCGGGCATAGTCATGGGTATCGCGATTTTGAAGATGTATCTCATTCTGCCTGTACCCGTTTACGGTACGATCTGGATTATCGTTCTGGCATTCATTGCACGTTACTTGCCCTACGGCATCCGATTTAGCCATTCCGCTCTTTTAAGTCTCCATAAAGAGCTTGAGGAGGGCGCGACGGCCAGCGGCGCCAGCTGGTTTCAAATGATCCGGCACGTCGTCGTGCCGCTCATCATGCCCGCGCTGCTCGCCGGTTGGATCTATATTTTTCTCATTACCTTTAAGGAATTATCCATAGCGCTATTGCTCTACTCGCCCGGTTCGCAGGTGGTGGCCGTCACCATATGGGAGCTGTGGGATAACGGACACGTCGGCGAGCTCGCGGCCTTTAGCCTCATTATCACCATCGGTACGGTGATCGTCGGTTCGATATTTCTCAACATCGCGCATCGCTATGGACTGCAGGACTAAAAAATAGATACGGTTCCAAAGTTCAACAGTTCAAAAGTTCAAGGCTTGGCGCGGACTATCTCCAGGGGTTCGGCGTTCGCTCACCCTATTCGTACTGTGAGGTGTATTTGTGGACTTTACTATTATCGACGCGGACGCTCATCATTTGGATGGATCTGCTTATAAGACCTACTTGCCGGAAAAATTTCGCGCCCGATCGGGACCTTATTTCCCTTCCTTCGGATGGGATATCTTTTTGAACGGCACTACGGGCCGGAACCCGAAAAATCCTCAGGAGTACTGCACCGACCTTGATGTAGAAAAGATCGGCGAAGCCGTTGCCTATCCAAGCAACGCGCTCTCCATCGGCCTGGTGCGCGAGTTCGATCTCGCCGTCGAACTGGCCAAGGCATACAACAACTGGGCCTACGACTTCTGCAAGAGCAGCGGCGATCGCGTCAAGTATGCCGCGGTCATCGCGCCTCAAGTCATCCCGGAAGCCGTAAAAGAAATCGATCGCGCGGTCAAAGAAAGAGGGGCGGTCGGCGTCATGATGCCGACCTACGTCCAACAGGGACTAGACTTAGGCCAGCCTCAGTTCGATCCGATCTATGCGGCAGCGCAGGAGCTTGGCGTCCCAATCGGATTTCACGCCACGGCCCAAGTTGCGGTCGGCAACACGCGCTTTCACAAATATATCGGCGTGCACATGACCTCGCATCCCTTTGAACAGATGCTGTCGGTGGTATCGGTCATTTCCAATGGTGTGCTCGACCGCTTCCCAAATTTAAAAGTTGGCTTCCTCGAAGCCGGGGTTGGTTTCCTGCCCTATTGGATGGAGCGCTTCGATGAAAAATATTTGCTGCGCAAGTCCGAGATGGAGCCGCTCAAGATGCTGCCCAGCGAATATATCAAAGCTAACCGTTGTTATTTTACCTGCGAAGGCGAAGAGTCTGTGCTACCGCTGGTGATCGAGCAGTTCGGCGACCGATGTATGATGTACGCTTCGGATTATCCGCACTGGGACATGGAGTGGCCGCACAGCGTGAGCCAGGTTGTCCGGCGCAAGGATATTTCGGATAAGACCAAGCAAAATATTCTCGCCGATAACGCAAAGAGCTTTTACCGTTTTTGAGGATCGTGTCTCCAGCCTCGCCGATAGCTCATAGGCACTCCTCACATGTCATCTCGAACGAAGTGAGAGATCATTCTCGATCGAAATTCCTCGGCTTCGCCTCGGAATGACACAACACACTCGGAGACGCGATTGAAAAGTTGAAACGTTTGAACGATTCTACCCTTTCCGACCTTGAACTTTTGAACCCCCCGGATCAAATCCTGGGGCAAGCTTTGAAATATCTTTACTAAGGAGATCTTAAATGTCCGATACCAAACTGATCATCGCCGACATCAACGAAAACGACGGCATCGCCTGGTTGACCCTCAACCGCCCGGAAAAGAAGAACGCCCTCAGCATCGCCTTGTTGAGCGAGATGGCCGGCATCCTCCGCTCGCTCGCCGATAACGATAAAATACGATGCATCGTCACTACCGGGATGGGCGACTCCTATTCTTCCGGTCGTGATCTTTATGACATGAGAGGCCAGGAAAACCGTCGCCGTACCCGCGGCATCGGTGGCGTCGCGGAAATCGTCGATATCATGCGCAAACTCCCTCAAGTAACCCTGGCGAAGGTGAGCGGTTGGTGCCTGGGCGGTGGCCTCGCTATGATCAATGGCCATGACCTCGTTATCTCGGCCGATACCGCCATGTTCGGTATGCCCGAAGTCATCCGCGGCAGCTACGGCGCGACGGCGACGCCGTCTCTCTTTCACGCCGGCATCCCGTTTAAGAAAGCCTTTTTCATTTCCCTGACCGGCCGGAATTTGACCGGAATCGAAGCCGAGCGAGTCGGGTTGGTATCTCAGGTCGTGCCGGACAAAGAACTCGACAGCTATGTCGAGACTCTCGCCAAAGAAATCGGCAGCCGCAACGGCGCGACTTTAGAAAACGCGAAAATAGCGGCCTACATGCAAAAAGATCTTTCCTTTGAAATGGCTTTGAAAGCGGACGATTTGGTGTCGCACCGCATGCGCTACTACACCAACCCGCTAAGCGATGTGGAAGGTTATCTCCATTCGCAAAAGGGCGGCGGGACGGTGAAGTATGTGAAGCCGGAAGACCAGAAGTAAGTCGCGGCCGGTTTTACGGGCGACCCTGTCAACGAAAGCAATGTTGACCGATTTTAGTCATGGTCATATAATCTGACTATGAGTACGCAACCCAAAACTGTACCTGCCGGCGAGTTCAAGGCGCACTGCCTGGCGCTCCTGGACAAAGTGGCCCGTACACGCCAACCGCTTATTGTAACTAAGCGGGGCAAGCCCGTCGCTAAGATCGTTCCTACGGAAACCCTTAGATCGCCAAAACTCTCAGGTAGCGTCAAGTTTCACGGCAACATAGTAGATCCGATACTTGACAAGTGGGACATTGATCAGTGATCGTGCTCGACACGCACGCCTGGCTTTGGTGGGTCAGTAAGCCTTCCAATCTCAGTCGTGCCGCACGTCAGAGAATCGGGACTGAGACACGGATCGGTGTCTCAGCAATCAGTTGCCTCGAGGTAGCAACCGCAGTTGCCAAGAGGCGAATTACTTTGGACCGAGATCCGCTATCGTGGTTAGAGCAGGCTTTGGCTCTGCCGAAGCTCGACCTCCTGCCTCTTACCCCGGCGATCGCAGTCAAGGCAACACAGTTGGGACACGACTTTCCAGGGGACCCTGCGGACCGCATCATTGTCGCCACTTCGATGCTTGAATCAGCGGCGCTCATTACCAAGGACTCCAGAATTCGCGCCTATCCAGCAGTGACTTCAGTTTGGTAACGGATCACTAGGCGTAGCCCCCTAATCGTGCTGTGCTATTTTCCTGATTCCTTGAAGAAGAAGACGTTATGAGAATGCTAAAGATCTCGACATGCCCTTCCTGCGGAAAAGATAAAATTAAAAGGTTCGCCGTAATTGGGCGGAATGTTTCAAGGGTAAGAAATATAGGGTTCCTCACCTGCGTCACTATGGATGTCAAGATTGCGGTGAGAAAGTATATGACCGCGATGCGATACGGGATATCGAAACTCATTCCCCAGCTTTCGAACGGGTACACCCAAAACGTAAGTCGGCATAGCCGCAGGGGCCGACGATCTCGTATCGCATCGCCTGCGCTATTACACGAATCGATTGAGCGACGTCGAAGGCTATCTCCATTCGCAAAAGGCAGTGAGACGGCGAGGTACGTCAACCCGAAGGAGACTGGCCGGCGTTTAGTGGGCGAAGCCGGGGGATCGATCTAAGAAGGCCGCCGGAACGATTGAAAAATTTCTCAGACCCTTTCCTGCAAGCTTGAAAGAATGGAAGCGAGAATGCGACCGCCTTTCGTTGTTATTTCATCCATCCTTTTGGGTGGAAGTTCTTTGCTTGCGACAATGTCGTTCACCCTGTCCGAAGCGCAAGTCACATCTAATGACCCTGATGCGATTCGTGACATTTTTCTTTTCTTGGTTATTGGAGCAGTGTTGTTGGTTAACATGCTCAGAAGGATACCCTGGGCACAGTTCCTCGTTATAGTAGCTTCCGTTTGGATGTCTTTTCGGTGGTTCCGACTATTTTGGCTTGTTGGATTTGAAGGAGAGCCGTTTTTCAGTGGGCTGCTGTTCTCATCGGGCTATCTCGCCACCGCTGGGCTGTTATGTACGCCGTCGGCTAGAGCTTTTTAGAATGACTGCTTCCGATCCACAGCCGGCGCGCTGGTGTCAAGGTTTAAAATCTACTGGATTTCGCGATCTCCTTCCTGAGGAGACCGACCGGCTCCGTGGTGAGGCAAAGTTAGCGCTTTTGAGATTTTGGCAGCCGGCAGCCATAGCTGCGGCGAGTCCATCTGTTCTGTATCTATCTTACCTCATCACTGGAGACGGACCGGAAACTCTCGGGCCTCGCTTAATTATCGGTCTGGCATTCCTGTTCGTGGGCCTGATGGTGTTACCAGCCTTGTCGTTGCTTAAGCTACGGGATGTCATCAGTTTATGGAAAGCATTACGGTTCGACCTAAAGGATCGACGCATTGAATGCTTTTCGTCTCCCAAGTCCTTGGGCGAGGGCGATGCAGAGGCCTCAGAAAGTCTGGAAGTATTTCCCCATTCCGGCATGGTCTTCCTGGTGAATGGGAATCAGCCTTCGCAGCGGATCTTCGTGAACGTCTGCGCGGCCATTGCACCGCCGGAACATGCATCGCAATACGCTTTGCCTAAGGAATTGACTGCGAGCATTCCGAACGACGTTCGAGAGCAAGCGTCATTCGAGAGACGGCGGCTCAGTCCGGCTGAGATCGAGGAACTTACGCAACACGTGCGGCGCTTGCGACGACCATCAGGGGCGCTAATAGGGTTTGGCATCTGGTGCGGTATGGGTCTGATCGCTGCATTTCTTTCTTACCTGCACGGCGACTTCACTGACTGGCGGCAGAAATATCTGATTCCTTTCCTCGGCCTTACGGCACTTACTACTTGGCTGTCTGTGCAGTATGCACGTATGCTACTCACCTCTCGCAAGTTCGCGCAGGACGCGGCCTCGGGCTGGATCCTTGTGGTCGAACAAAAAGATGATGCCCAAGCCGGACGAGAGGTTCTACCCATCTCAAATGCGGTCTGGTCTACAGAGAAAAAACCCAGCGAGTGGCGGCTTGTGCAGGGCCGCAGGAAACGGCAGCGACATAAACGCACAGAGGAAGGTAGGGAATGATCGTTTTTTTAGGTATCGGCTCGGCGAAGCGAGATGCGGCCGATAGCTATCCGGTTCCGTGACACGGCAAGATGCATCACGGCCGTTGGATGTTGACCGACGCGATTGCCCTCATTTTCGCAGACGAGCCGTTAGCGCAATACGTCGCGTTCCATCAATTCGGAAACCTGCGCGCTCGAGATGCCCAGCAGTTCTCCACACACCGCCTCATTGTCGTCACCGGCAAAGTGAGCCTGATCTTTAGCAGAAACTTTCGCTTCGGCCAGCCGCACCGACGGACCGGCGCGTGTCACCCATCCCGTTTGTGGGTGAAAAACTTCCCGTGCAAAGCCGCGCTCGCGCAAATGCGGATCGCGATAGAGATCTTCCGCCGTCTGCACGACCCCGGCGGCGATGCCGTTACGCTGCAAGATCATCATGACTTGGTGCGGCGTGTGCTGCGTCGTCCAGCTTTCTGCCAGCGCATCGAGTTCTTGGTGATGTTGGATGCGTGCGGCGTGATCGGCAAACCGCGAATCGGTCAACCATTCGCGATGCCCTATGACTTCACAGAATCGAATCCATTCCTCCTGCGTTTGCACGGCGATCACGCACCAACGATCATCGCCTTTGCACTGGTAGCAACCGTGCGGCGCGGCGGCCGTACTAAAATTACCCTGTGGCTGCGGTTCGCGTTCGTTTATCAGCCATTCCAAATACGCCGGACCGATCATCGAGGCGGCGGTCTCGGCCTGAGAGATATCAATATACTGCCCTTTGCCCGTACGGGCGCGATAATGCAGCGCGGCTAAGATCGCCAGCGCCCCATAGGACGGCGCAATATAGTCCGGAAAGGCCGTTTGCGAAGCCGCGCCAGGCTGCTCTATTGCGGGATCGCGCCAGAGGTACGTCATACCCGAATATGCCAAGAGAATCGGTCCGAAGCTCACATAATCGCGCCGTGGCCCGGTTTGACCGAAAGCCTGCAGACTCGCCATTATGATGTCGCTGCGCACTTCGCGCATACTCGAATAATCCAATCCCCAACTCGCCATGACACGGGCGCTGAAGTTTTCGGCAACGACATCGGATTTGGCGATAAGCCGTTTGGCAAGGGCGAGTCCTTCGGGATGTTTCATATTGATGGCGATACGTTTTCGGTTGCGATTGCTTTCCAGATCGGAGGCAATTTGGAACCGTTGGCCGCGCTGCGGGCTGCGAATCGCCCGGCCCGCTTCGATGGAAATCACTTCGGCGCCATGGTCGGCCAGCAAGCTGCCGAGCGCGGGACCGACAATGCCTGTCGGAAAACTAATGACGCGAATACCTTTGAACGGCAGCGCATTTGTTCCGTCGGTTGTGCTGGAACGGCGGAGCATCTCCAGCGATGGCCTTAACCATTCCTTCGTGACCCTTGGCTGATGCTCGCCAAGCAGCGGCGCGCCTCGTTCGATCCGCCACGGACTTTCGGAAAACTTGTACGGATCGCCGGGAAAGCGGTGCCGGCCAAGATGAGCGTGATCGACTTCCACGACATATCGGCGATGTTGCGTCTGTTCATCTTCAAGCAATGCGCTTGGAGAATTAATTGGCGCAGCCGCCAATCGCCGGTTCTGAAAATCCTCGAAAAAACTTTTTGCCTCATAGTTCAGCGTGCGTGCTTCGATGAGACGATCGAGCAGTGGCCGCAAAGGAAACCGGTTCTGCACGGTTTCGAATTTCGGATCCATCAGCTCCGGTGGATTTCCCAGCCAATGGACAAGGCGTCGCCAGTGGTCCGGCTGATTGCAAAAGATGCGCGCATAACCGTCTTTGCACCGGTAGGTCTCCGCCACGGTCGTTGACTGGCTGTGGCCGGTGCGATGCGGCACTTCGCCGGTGACACTGTAGCGCGTGATGATGCGCAGAAAAGGATCGGCAGCCAGCACATCTTGAAGCGACACCTCGACGTGATCGCCGCTGCCGCAGGCGCGCCGGTTGAACAAGGCCACCAGAGTGCCAAAGGCCGCGTGCACCGAACCCAGGTGGTACGCTACATCGCACGGGCCCATGAGCGGCGCGCGCTCCGGATGGCCGCACAGATTCATCAAACCGCCCATGGCGAAAGCAACAATATTCGGTGCTTTAAAGTCGCGATAAGGACCTGTGAGGCCGAACCCGGAAATGGACGTCATCACCAGCGCGGGATTGATGGTTTGGAGATCTTTGTAACCAAGCCCGATCTGATCCAAAGAACCGATAGGGCGGTCTTCGATAAGCACGTCAGCATGTCGAACCAAGTCGCGCAACGTTTGGGGATCGTTGTGCGACTCTAGATCCAGGACGATGCCGCGTTTATTGGTGTGATAAGCGGCGAAGGAAAGGCTTCCGTCCGCGTCCGGGATGTCGCCGCTGAACGGCCCTTCATGGCGCATGGGGTCGCCGTCCGGCGGTTCGATGAGAATCACCTCCGCGCCAAGATTGGCGAGCAGCAGACCGCAGTAACCTCCCATCCGACCAGTCAGATCGATGACACGAAGTCCGGTTAGCGCACCCGACGATTCAACTGGATTCGATTCAACAGCCATGGGTAGAGCCTCGCCAAATCTTTAAAGACCAAATAGCAGACATATTCCAACGATCGTGGGAAAACATCGACAAGACCTACCCACGGTGACCTTTAATTTTACTGCGGCGACAGTGGCTTCGAATATATTTGTAGAGGACGACAAATGACAAGAGACCACCCTACTGTTATTCTCGATGGGGCGCTGGTTTCTAATATTGAGATTCCGGTCTGTCGTCGATGAGTACAGCACAGACAGTCTATCCATTGCTTGCCGATCTGGTTGTGTGGGGTCACCTCGCGTTTGTCCTATGGGTGGTCTTGGGTGGACTCTTGGTCGCGAAATGGCCCCGCTTCATCTGGATACACTTGACCGCCGTCCTTTGGGCCGCAATCATCGAATGCTCCGGCTGGATCTGTCCTTTAACACCGCTTGAGAATTGGCTCAGACACAAAGGAGGAGAAGAAGGCTATCGATCCGACTTCGTTGCCCGTTACATTCTGCCAATGCTTTATCCAGAGGGATTGACGCGCCGAACCCAGATCGCCTTAGGCGCGTTTGTCATCGTTGTGAATCTTGCAATCTACAGTTGGGCTTTCCGAACCAGTAAAAGAGTCAAGCACAGTTGAGGAACAATAAAGCAGAGATCACCGGCTATAGTCGCTAAACATGATTCAGCTGGTATGTAAACATCCGAGATTGAACGATCTGAACGGGTCCAGAGTTTGGGTTGTCACTCGACCGTTTTGGAAATAGGAGCGAGATTGCCACTGCTATCGTAAACTTCGATTGGCCCGTATCTTTCCAAAGCGGATTTAATTTTGTTAACGTCACCCACCGCCACCAGCTGCATCTTATCCGGGTTGAGATATTTGCGCGCCACACGCTGCACGTCGTCCGCCGTGACGGCAGTGATCTTGGCCGGGTAGGTATCCCAGTAGTCAGCAGGAAACCCATAGGTTTTGCGCACCATGGCGAATGCCAGCACCCCTGTCGGCTGTTCCAACGACAGCGCGAACCGCGCGGTGATTGCTCGTTTAGTATCGGCCAACTCAGCGTCGGACACTTTCTCCTCGCGGATGCGGCGGATCTCATTGAAGAACTCGTTAACGGCGGCAGCCGTGACCTCGGTGCGCATGTTGCCGCCCGCGCGCCAGGGTCCGGCATAGCGAACCGCAGTAAAATCGCTGTAAACCCCGTAAGTGTAGCCTTTTTCCTCGCGCAGATTCAGAAACAATCGCGCCGCCGGACCGCCGCCGAACAAGTGATTCATGACCACCATAGGAATATAGTCCGGACTGCGGCGATCGATGGCAATGTTGCCGAGAGCGATGGTGGTTTGCACTGAATTGGGCCGATCAACCAGATAGATTTTCCGTTCCGTCGACGGCGCGGCATTGGCAGGCAATGCTTCCTGGAGACCGCTTGGTGTCCAACCGGCCAGCCATTTCTCAAGCTTTGGGATCAGTTCGGTGGCGCGCACGTTGCCGGCGAATCCCAAAATTGCATTCTGCGGCACATAGCGTTCACGATGCCAGTTCGCGAGAATTTCCGGCGTTAGGGAGTCTACGGACGCGGCTGTAGCCGAGACAATGGCAGCCGGATGCGCGCCATAAACCGCGCGATAAAAACGCTCGCTGACGAGAAAGTTCGGTGCCGCCCTCTGCTGGCGTAATTGCACGCGCAGGCGCTGCTTGAGGTTGTCTAATTCGCCGGCTGGAAAGGTCGGATGAAGCAACACCTCAAGGGCTAAAGAAAACCAGCTGTCAAAATTATCGCTCAACCCTGACGCACCGAAAGTCGTCACGGAGGAGCCGAACTCCGCTCCTGCGCCGAAACTCGCGCCCAACTTATCGGCTTCTTCGGCTATTTGCTTGCTCGTGCGCGACTTCGTCCCCTCGCGCAACATCTGCGCCGTGACGCTTGCCAGCCCCGCCAGGTTAGCCGGTTCGAACAACGCTCCCGCGGCGCCGATTTGGAGCTGAACGGAGACCGCCGGGAAACGGTGATCTTCCGCGATCAGTACGGTGAGACCATTTTTCAGTTTTGCTTCTACCGGTCGCGGCAGATTGACGCGAAGTATGTCGCGCGATAGCGGCGCCTTGTTCTTCCTCTCGACTTTACTGACGGGCGTGCTGGGGGACTCCTGGCCAATGAGGCGTTGCGGAACGGAAAGAGAAGCCATCAAAATGCTGATGGACGCGGCCACGGATAATGAAAATTTACGATAGCGGTTCATCATGTTAGTTTATCGATTGATCGTCGCCGTCGGTGCGGCTGCTTTGGCTTTCGGTAGCGTGGTGACGACGGTTCGATTGGTCTCCTTAAAATAGCTGCGGGCGACGCGTTGGATATCGGCCTTCGACACACGCAAAATTTTCTCCTGGGCGGAATTAATTAGTCCCGGGTCATCGTAGTAGACGGCATAATAGCCGAGTGAATTGGCCCGGCTGCGAGTACTGTAGAAACTCTGTGCGCGTTGACGACGCAACTGCATCCGGATCTTGTCCAATTCCCAATCCATGACAGCTTCAATCTTGATTCGTTCAAGCTCTTCATAGACAAGCTTCTCGAGCTCGGCGAGATTCACTCCCGGTCGTACCATGACTGAAACCCAAAACAGCGAAGGCCCGCGGCGCTCGTCCGGTCCGGCGGAAATACTGAGAGCGAGTTCTTTTTCTTTGACGAATTTTTGGTAGAGACGCGAAGACAATCCGCCGGATAGAACCTGACCCAGCACCCGCAGTGCGTAGGAATCGGCAGTGTTTCCGGCCGGGACCTTATAAACAATATCGATCCTGGGGGTTTGAGCGAACGGGTCTTCTATGGTTTTGCGCCGTTCAGCCTGTTGGGGGGGCTCGCTGACGTCCGGAACGGGCGGCGCCGGCTGTGACGAAATTTTTTCGAAATATTTTTTTATTAACTCTAAAGCCACTTCGGTATCGAAGGCTCCTACCAACGAAAGTACCGCATTGTTCGGCGCATAATAGGTTCGAAAGAACTCCGCCGTATCTTCTAGAGTCGCGGCGTTCAAGTCTTCCATCGATCCGATGGTGGAATGCTTATAAGCGAAATTATTATAAGCTGTATCGATCACCGCTTCATAGGTTTTACCATAGGGCCGGTTATCGTAACTCTGGCGCCGTTCCTCCTGCACCGTCTGCCGCTGGTTGTCGAGATTGGCTTGAGTGATATTCAAAGAACGCATCCGATCGGCTTCCAGGAACACGCCGAGCTCGAGCTGGTTGGCCGGCAGAGTTTGAAAGTAGTTCGTTCTGTCCGCATTGGTGGTGCCGTTGGCGCTGCCGCCATTGTTTAACACCAGAATGAAATGCTCGCCCTTACCGACGTTTGTCGATCCCTGAAACATCATGTGCTCGAAAAGATGTGCAAAGCCGGTGCGGCCCGGCATCTCATCGCGCGAACCGACGTTATAGGTAACGCAGATTGAATAGGTCGGCGCGTGATGGTCTTCCGATAGAAGAACGCGCAAACCGTTCTCCAGTCTGTATTCTTTGAAGCGAACATCGATGGTCTGGGGTGACTGCACGGCGGCTCGGATGGACGCCGACTGCACCGTTCCAAGCGGCACCACGACAAGCGACAGCAGGACCAGCAGTCCCGCCGCTAAAGATATGGCTCTGTACAAAAGGCGCTCCATTAATAAATTGCGAACTCAATTTTGCGACTAGCCACTCCAGCATCTTCACTTTGCCGATGCAACAGTGATTCAACGGATAATTAGTATTAGTATATTGGGAGAGGGTGGCGACGGCAAGCTCACAAGCGATGGATCGCCGTTGACACCCGCACGCCAACAGAATAATTGACAAGGAACAAGTTTGTTTTTTTAAGCTGGAGGTTGTTCGTGAAAAATTCGTGGGAAACCATCACAGTCGATAACAGTCAAATGAAGCTTTATGTCAGTCAGCCTGACGGCGCCGGCCCATTTCCGGCAGTAGTCGTCATCCAAAACCAGGATGGCGTTGCCGAATTCATCCAGGAAATGACCAGAAGAGTCGCCGAAGCCGGTTATGTCGGCATCGCCCCGGACCTCTATCACAGAAATACTCCCGAAATGAACGCCGATCACAACAAGCGTGCGTCGAGTCGTTTTGATGCCGGCGTCATCAACGACGTGAACGCGACGGTTAATTACTTAAAGAATTCTGCCGACGCCGACGTGAATCGTTTGGGAATTGTCGGTTTTTGCATGGGCGGCCGAGTTGCGTTTCTGATGTCCGCGGCCAGCCGTAATTTCCGCGTAGCGGTCGATTTTTACGGCGGAGGTGTGTACAAAGCCTGGGGCGACGGTCCCGCGCCTGCCGGTCGCGTAGCAGATATCTCCTGTCCGCTTCAGGGCCATTTCGGCGAACTGGATAAAAATCCACCGGCCGATGAAATGCGCAGCCTCGATGCGGAGCTTACCCGATTAGGCAAGGCGCATGAATTTTATTTTTATGCCAATGCCGGCCATGCTTTCAACCGAAAAGGTTGGGAAGGTTACCGAACGGAAGCCGACGGGACCTCTTGGACGCGCACGTTGGATTTCTTGAATAGACATTTAAATGAAGTAAGCCAGAAAAAGGCGGCAGGGGCACGTTGAGGAAAGATCCAAGTCGAACTCGGCGCGTGCGACGTCTTTGGAGGCTAGGATTGAATCATCGCGGCGACACCATTCGGTCCCCATCACTTAATCGCCTGCGGACTTAGTTGAGGTTCATAAAGCATTTGAATCACGACCCCGTCGTGGTCGGCGCAATAGAAGGAGGCGCTACCGTCGCGGTGAATCTTAAATGGATGGACAATCTTAATCCCTTTGGCGCGGAGTTCCTGTTCGAGTTCTTGGACCCGTTCGATACTTTCGATCACGAAGCCGAAATGGTCGAGGTGGTGCTCGACTGCACCCGCAGGAAAACCCGAGGTCACCTCATGTAGCGCGATATTATCGCAGCCGGACGAAAGATAAAGGTTTTGCGGGTCCGGTTCCCACACAACTTCCATACCGAGCGCATTTTGATAGAAATCCCTTGCTTTAGCGAGATCCCTTACCTTGAGAGCGATATGGCGCATGCCTTTTACGCCGGCAATTGGGCTCATACACGTCAATATAACACATGGTCACCATGTCGCTGCAATCGTACGCCTTGTGATCGGGACACCTAAAGACCTCTTAAGCCCGCTTGCCGGTAAAGGCTTCGCTAGCGAAAATTGCAAATTTGTGTTCTATAAAAGGAGTCTCCTCTAACCATTTGCATCTATGGCAAAAACTAAAAAATCGGTTTTCGAAGTCCACCCTCACCTGACGATTCTCGAAGATATCAGCACGCTGATCACCCACTCTCATGATCTTCAGGAGACGCTGCAAAATATCGTGACGACAGTACGCGAGCGGATGGAGACTGAAGTCTGTTCGCTTTATATTCTCGACCAACAAAAGAAGCGGCTTACGTTGCGTGCGACGAAGGGTCTAGACAAGGAGTCCATCGGCAAAGTATCCATGGGCACCGGCGAAGGCCTAACCGGTTTGGTGATCGAACGGATGCAGCCGGTCATGGTGGTCGATGCGCTCGCCCACCCGCGCTACAAATATTTTCCCGAGACGGGCGAGGAACGCTTTCACTCGTTCCTCGGCGTGCCGCTGTTCGAAAACAAATCACCGCTCGGCGTTCTCGTCGTGCAAACCTCGCGGCGGCGTGAGTTCTCCCGGGACGAGATCCGTCTGCTCATCGCGATTTCGTCTCAGGCAGCAAGTATTATCGTCCAGGCCCGGCTCCTCGATTCGTTGCGAAATAAAGAACGCGAGCGCAAGGAATACCAGAAGCGCATGGTCGATGCTCTGCGCAGGCTCCGCTCCTATGAAGGCCGTCGCGGTGAAAAGGCTTCCAAAATTTCCCACAAGTGGCGCGGCCGATTGGTTGGATTGGCCGCCTCGCCCGGTTTCGGCCGAGGCAAGGCCTACGTTCTGAAACCGCGCATGGATCTTACTGCGTTCCAAAAGAAACGTGCCAGAAATCCGCAACGAGAAATTGAACGATTCCGGGGCGCGGTGGAGCGGGGCATCGAGCAGATTAACGTGGTCAAGCGCAGAATGAGCAATCTGATCTCGCGCGAAGAGGGAGCGATTTTTGACGTCTATCGGCTGATCCTCGAAGATCCGGCCATCATCCAGCAGATCGAAGCCTTCATTCGTAAAGAGAATTACGTTGCGGAATATGCCATACGGATTGTTTTCGAGCAGTATTTAAACTCGATATCCCACATCGAAGACGAATACCTAAGAGAGCGAACCGGGGATGTTAAAGACGCCGCGCAAAGGCTTCTGGAAAACCTTTCCGGCGCACCCGATCAACATATTGAGGTGCCGAGTGACGCCGTGCTGGTAGCGGAAGATCTTTCTCCTGCCGACCTGAGTATGCTTGAAGGCGACCACTTCCGCGGTATCGTACTCTCCACCGGTGGGGTAACGACCCATGCGTCGATTTTGGCGAAATCTTTTGAGATTCCCAGCGTCGTCGCTATCGAGGGGTTAATGGATACGGTTCATCACGGCGATTCCGTCATCGTCGATGGTAATTCCGGCGTGCTTTACGTTAATCCGAATCAGGAAGTCGTCCGTGAGTATGATCGGCTGGAGCGAGACTACGCGGCCCTTAACCGCGAGCTCGAGGAATTAAAGGAAGATCCCGCGGAAACAATCGACGGTCATCGAGTTTCACTCTACGCCAACATCGGTCTGTTGGGCGACATCGCCTTTGCTCATCTGCATGGCGCTCAGGGTGTGGGGCTTTATCGAACCGAGATTCCGTTTCTATCCCACCGCGATTTTCCCAGCGAAGAGGAACAGTATTCTCTCTACAAGCGCGTCATCGAGGGCATGGCTGGGAAACCGGTGACGGTTCGGACACTGGACATCGGCGCCGACAAATATCCGTCGTACATGCGCAGTATTGGCGCGGAGCCAAATCCATTTTTGGGCTGGCGCTCGATTCGGATCTCACTTGATGTTGAAGAGATCTTCAAGACCCAGCTGCGTGCGATCCTGAGAGCAGGAACATTGGGACGCGTTCGCCTATTGATTCCGATGATCTCGGGTTTGGAAGAAATCCTCAAGGTCAAGGAGTTGCTGGCCGAAGCCAAGGATGAGCTGCAGCGCGAATCCACTCCTTTCGATCGGCAGATGGAACTTGGCATTATGGTGGAAGTTCCGGCGGCCGTTCAGCTCGCCGAGCGATTTCTCCGGGAGGTCGACTTTCTCAGCATCGGCACTAACGATCTGATCCAGTACATACTGGCGGTTGACCGCAGCAACCGGAAAGTGGCGAACCTTTACGAGCCGCTTCATCCAGCTGTTCTCGCTGCTCTTCATACAACAATCGAAGCAGGTAAAAAGGAGGGTAAGAGAGTCGCCATGTGCGGTGAGATGGCCGGCGATCCCCTGTGCGCTCTTCTGCTACTAGGCATGGGTTTAGAGGAGTTCAGCATGGGATCTCTCTATGTTCCCGCAATCAAAAAAACCATACGTTCTGTGACCTATGAATCGGCCAAATCAATGGCGAGAATTGTTCTCGAAATGGATACCGTCGGCGAAATAAAGAGATATCTGTTCGAGCAAATGCGCGAACTCGGTATGGTCGAGCTGTTGGAGATGTATCATTGAGAGCCACCGGTGCCTGAGAAAAATTGCCATGGGATGGGGTTTGATTTCCACATTTCCGTAGATTATATTTAATTCGAACGATCGTTCGAAAAGACGCTCTTATGAAAGGACCGGACTATGGTAAAAATTTCTAATTTTGATGATTGGGTTGATTATTTCCATGTATGGCAAAAAGATATCGGCTATGACTCGGCGTTACTGGGGGACTATAAATTCGAGACCAAGCTGGGCGAACTTCATACGCCGGAAATCGAGTTCGGTGACTTTGAAGGGCAGTCCAAATGGCAGCGGGTTGGGCAAATTCCCAATCAATCCATTCGCGACGCGCTGATGAATTTGATTGTCTATCAAGGCGATACCGAATTTGCTTCTGTAGAACAGCAAAAAAACCTGCTGGACACCGCGCCTACGGAATATGATCGTAAAGCTCTTACCCGTGTGAACAGCGAAGAGATGCGCCACGGCTGGCAGATGTGTTACCTGCTAGTTAACTATTTCGGTGATTCGGGAAAATTGGAGGCGCGCAAGCTTTTGGAGCGCAGAGCGTTCCGTGGCGACCGGCTGCTCGGATCTTTTAACGCACCGGTTAACAACTGGCTCGATTTCTTTACCTACACCGAGTTCGTCGACCGCGATGGTAAATATCAGCTCACCATGCTCAGTCATTCTGCCTTTGCGCCGCTCGCTGAGAGCGTGACCGCAATGCTCAAGGAAGAGCACTTTCACATGTTCACAGGTCACACGGGACTCACCCGCGTTCTTCGCGCCGGGAAAATTCCGGTTCCGATCGTGCAAAAGTATTTTAACAAATGGTTGTCGACGGCCTACGACTTGTTTGGAACTAATCATTCCTCATCCGCTAACTGGGCGTATGTGTGGGGATTAAAGGGAAGGTTTGACGAGCATGAAGCTAAGATGCCGGCTGATAAGGAGAGGTTGAACGATCTGGCGCGCGATCACTATTTAGCCGAGAGCGCCAAGCTAATCGACCAACTCAATCAGCTCATTCCGGAAGGTCAGCCTAAACTTTATGCGCCGGACCTGAAATTCAACCGTTCCATTGGCGAACATATGGGTAAGAGTTTCAGCGTTACCGGTGAACTCCTGTCTTCCGCGGCATACGAGAAACATTTATCCGAAACCCTCCCGACAGCGCAAGACGAGCAAGCATTGAATGAGATCATAAAGGGAAAAGACTGGGTTTCGCAGATACAAATGAACTAAATCCGGCCGGCGCGTCAACTTGTCGCCTAAAAAAGCGTGCGATCGTAATGACCACATAAGGAGAGAGCAGTGAAGCGGATGTGTCTCGTTTGTCAGAATATCGATTGTAAATCTCGCGGCTCGGAACAGCTCATGGGCGAGCTCGAGAAACGAATAGCGGCAAAAGGGATCGACGATGTCGAGGTGAAACCCTACATGTGCTTCGGCGCCTGCCAGGAGGGACCTAACATCGTGCTTTATCCCGAAAAGAGCTGGTACGCCAAAGTGAATGTAGACGACTTAGATGACATCACGGACCATCTTGCCGGCGGCCCCCATGTTCAACGACTCGACACGATCGACTCGTCCTTAAAGGAACTCATCTACCAACTTTTAGATACGGGAGTTTTTTAAGTTATGGAAGGTGTCCTTTTCCCCCGTGGTGTGCCTGAGGGTCGAGAGGGATTGGAGAAATACCGTTCCCGTGGCGGCTACGACGCGTTGTCCAAGGTTCTTGCAACCTCGGCCGAAGATGTGATCAAGCAAATCTCCGACGCCGGCCTCAGGGGTCGTGGCGGTGCCGGATTCCCGACCGGTAGAAAATGGGCTCTTACTCGTGAAACCCCTGAGCAGCCCCATTATCTGGTCATGAATGGTGGAGAAGACGAGCCGGGCAGTAAAAAAGACCGTGTGCTCATGGAGAATCTTCCCCACCTCGTAATTGAAGGTGTGATTATTTCTGCCTACGCCATTGGCGCCGCAAAGGCGTATCTTTATATTAACGCTCACTACGAAGCCGCGACGAAAAGTATAACCGACGCCCTTGCTGAGGCTAAGGACGCCGGCTACTGGGGAGAAAACGGCAGCGAGTTCAGCCTCGACATCGAAATCGTGCCGGCTCCGCACAACTACGTGGCCGGCGAGGATACCGCCGTTATTGAGGTCATCGAAGGTAAGAAGGCTTGGCCGAGACAGAAGCCGCCTTTTCCTGTGACGGTCGGCCTTTTTGGCAAGCCGACGTCGGTGAATAACGTCGAAACCCTTGCGAACGTCGCTCCGATTCTTTTGCACGGCGTTGATTGGTACCGAAAATTCGGTACCGCCGATAGTCCTGGCACGATGATCTTCGCGCTGGATGACGACGTCAACCGACCGGGCGTTTATGAATTACCATTTGGCACTCCCTTGCGTTATCTCATCGAAGAGTGCGGCGGTGGGCTCAAGAATGGCAAAAAGATTAAAGCGATTATGTCTGCCGCCCCATCATGCGCGTTTTTGCCGCCGGAAAAGATTGATACGCCCCTCGATCATTATTCCATGCGTGATGCCGGCTCCGCTCTTGGTTGTGGCGTTGTTCGTATCGTCAGTGAAGGAACTTGTATCGTTGAAGAGGTGTTGCGAATCGCTGAATTTTTTGCGGCGGAATCATGCGGGCAATGCCCCGCTTGTCGCATGGAGACCAGTACGTTGTCGATGATGATGAAGAAAGTGCAGCAGGGACAAGGTGGCCAGCCGATTCTTGAACAGTTCGGCAAGATCTTGGCCTTCAATAAAGGCAAAGGGTTTTGTAGCCTTATCGTTATGCCAGGGCCGCCCATTGAGAGCGCGATTACACTTTTTCCAGGCGATTTCGAGGCTCATCTTGCCACAGGGAAATGCCCGGCAAATTAAGCTCCGCTGCTATCTTGATCTAAGGGGGGATCTCAAGAGAGGTCCCCCCTTATTTTCTTTTTTCACGGTTCTTCAACCATTTCCTTATGCCGGCCAATTTAGGTTTCAGTTATCGCTTGGTAGTATCTGCCTGTTTTCTATTGCTGTCGTACAAGCATGGCGAAACGTAATTGATTCGAAGAAAGAGTTTCATCCATGAGACCAGCTTCAGTCAAATTGCCCCGTACCACTCTATAGTAAGGGAGAACATTGAATGACCCACAATGGAGGAGATCCTCGATCGCAACCTGAAGTGCACATTCAACACAATCCTACAGGGCGCAGCGCTGCTCACGGGACCAACATCTGAGCGGCCGCGAGCTTCTCGTCTTCGGCCATTCCATGGGCGGGCCGATGGCAGCCCACCTGACACGTTTCAACAAGGAAACACGAGTCATCGGCATTGTCGGCTTCGGCAGCGGCGGTCCGGATGGCTGGCGGATGGAATGGCGCAACAAAACCGCCGCCGAAACATACCGAGAAGTGCCCATTGAACATATCTCGCGGCGGTCGAATATTCCTTCATCAAAGCCAATGTCTGGCGCAGCGATTCAAAATCGCTCCTGAAACGGTTGACCGAAGAACATGCCGCCGGCAAGTACATCGCCGACGTGGTCGAAACCAGCCACGAGTACATCAAGCTCATGCTCAATGAGAACATTCTGCAAGAACATTTTTCTCCGGAACTCGGCGCCTACGATGACGACAGCAAAGTCAAAGGCAAGAAAGGAGTGTTCGCCTGGACCAATCGAGAGATCTACATCAGCTTGGGATTTAACACCAAATTGATACCGCCTGCGGAGGCACCGAAGACTGTTAAGGACTATCTCGATAATGGAAAGGGAAGATGTCCATTGCTGGAACCACAACCGGCGTTCAGTGGATCGGCGCCGTTTCCGAGGTGATGGGGCGTGATTTTTTAGAGGAAATCAGCGATCAGGATATCAATGTTCAAAATATGTCCGGGGCGGCGCTATCCGGGTTGATTGCCTCGGGCGAAGTCCCTTTATCTCCAACCATCTTTAATTCGAACATCTTTACTCATAAGAAAAAGAGCGCCCCAGTGGAGTGGCGGCCGGTCGATCCGGTGATCGCGGCTGTAGGCAGTTCAGGGATGGTGGTCAATTCGCCCCATCCTCACGCTGCACTACTTTTTCTCGATTATCTCCACTCCAAATTGGGCCAGCAGGTTGCAATGAAAGGCGGCCTCAGCTCCGCACGCAACGATACCGGATCGCTCGATCAAAAATTCAAAAAAGTTTATCTCGAAAGCAAGTACACCCAGGAGGAGTTCGAAAAAAAATTCAACGAGTGGGAAGGCCTGATGCGCAAGCTCTTCATCCGCAAGCGGTAGTCTTCAAACGATTGTTGACTCAGACGTTGGAGAGACCTATAGCCTAGTCGTTGGTTTATCCAAGGAGGAATAGTTTTTAATGAAGTCACGTCATTTACCCCACCCTGATCTAGTTCTTTTTAACGGCAAGATCCGCACTTTTGCGGCCGACGGTTCAACTTGCGAGGCACTCGCTTGTGCGGGCGGACGCATCGTTGCAACCGGAACATCTGACGATATTCGGCGCTTGGCCGGGCCGGATACGCAATCCGTCGATCTTAAGGGGAGAACAACCATTCCAGGGTTAACGGATACGCACGTGCATCTTTCCGAAAAAGGCACGGCCGAGATGGAGCTCGTCGATTGCCGTGATTTTTATACGGGTGTTCACTCAATATCGGATATTGTTGAACGGCTCGCGAGGCGGGCCGCAGAATCTCCGAAAGGATCCTGGATCGTCGCGCATGGCAGCCCGATGCAGGATTTCCGGCTTCAGGATAAGCGCTTTCCGAACAGCCACGATCTCGATCGCGCCCTACCGGATCATCTCGTTTCCGTTTCATTCGGAGCGCACATCACCATCGGTAACACGCTCGCCTTGGCCGCGGCGAAGATCACACGCGACACCCCCGATCCCGCCGGCGGGCACATTACACGCGATCCGCAAACCGGCGAACCCACCGGCGAATTGCATGAGCGCGCGCAGTTGATCCTGAAGAAAGTTGCGCCGGATTTTAATTACCTGCAACTCAAGGACGGCATCGTCTTTGCTCTAAACCAGTGTCTCGAGCGCGGCGTCACCACGGTTCACGACATCGTCCGCTACGCCGAACCGGTGCGCGCTTATCAGGAACTTTACAAAGAAGGCCGCATGCATGCCCGCGTAAGTATCTTGCCGCGGGTGATCGAGTCGATGATCGAATCCAAGAGCTTGATCGAGCTCGGTCTTATTACCGGCTTCGGCAACGACTGGCTACGCATCGGCGGCGTAAAGATGAGCATCGACGGCGGCATCACCGGCCGCAATGCTTGTTTTTACGACCCGTATGAAGATGATGAGCATAACCATGGGATCATCCGCATCCAGCAGGACGAACTCGACGAGACTGTGCGTAAATGCCACGAGGCCGGGCTGCGCTGCTGCGTCCACGCCATTGGCGACCGCGCCTTCGATATGGCGCTGGACGCTTATGAGAACGCCGTGCAGAAATCGCCGCGCAAAGATCATCGCCATCGCATCGAGCACATGGGCAATTGGTTGAGCACGCAGGAACGCATGGATCGCATGGTGCGCTCCGGCATTATCGCCATTCCGAACATCGCCATCGGCTACTACGTCGGCGATGCTATCCTCGATTGCGTCGGCGAAAAACGGCTGACCAAAGCTTTCCCTTTCAGAACCCTGCTCAAGAACGGCGTCATCATCGCGGGCGGTTCCGATTCACCGGGATACTGGCCCGTCGATCCGCTGCGCGACATCGCCGCCTGCGTTTCACGCAAGATGCGCTGGGGCGACGTCTGGGTACCCGAAGAAAGAATCAGCGTTAGCGAGGCTTTCGCAATGCACACCACCACCGCGGCCTATGTCGGCTTCGAGGAAAATGACAAGGGAACGTTGGAAGTCGGCAAGCTCGCGGACATAGCCGTCCTCGCCGAAGACCCCTTCGAAATCCAACCCGAGCGCATCAAGGACCTCAAGGTTGAAATGACCCTCGTGGGTGGAGAGGTGAAGTACCAGGCTTAAATTGTGAATATTTGGCGGTGGAAAAGACCAGGAGCGAGCGCATGGTTCCAAAGAGGTTCCGGAATTGAAGAGTCAAAAGGCAAGCGCGCGGACCGGCAAAATTTAAATTGCGATGCGGCACAAAGCCCGGCATCGCAATTCAAGAACCTGGAGAACAGACGAGGATCTTTAATGACTCGTGGCGTTATCCTTTGATTTTCATTTCGTAGGCTAGAACCCTCTCTCCCGGCTTGGCATCCCAAATCACATTGCTGGCTACGCCGTAAATTTCGGCCAGCGTATAAAGCGGCACCATAGGAGGGTCCTCCATCAGGATTCGACCCGCCTGCTGCATCAGCGCGATGCGCTTTTTCATATCGCCGGTTTTTTGTTGTTCGTCCATCAACTTGTCGAACTCAGCACTCTTATACTGCGCGCGCTTGGTAACTCCTGAGCGGAAGTACTGGTCGTAAACTGTATCCGCGTCGATGGCGGGACGGCCGACATAATAAAAAGGAAGCTTGCCGCCGTTGACTCCTTCTTGGCCCCAGAAAACTATGAATTCCTGTGCAACCAGTTCCGTTTTCACCCCGGCCTGACTCAGTTGATCGGCGATGACTTGGCACACTTCCCGCGCTTTAGGATATCGATCCGGCGACAAATAGAGCTTGACCTCTAATCCGTTCGGATAGCCGGCTTTCGCCAGCAATTCCTTTGCCTTTTTCGGGTCGAGCGGATATCTCTTCATCTTTGGATCGGAGCCGATCACATTGGACGCGACCGGTCCATTCATGAGATAGCCGTTGCCTTCATAGATATGCTTGATAATGACCGACGGATCGATGGCATAGTTAAATGCTTGCCGAACCAGCTTGTTATCGAAAGGCTTGTAGGCCGGGCTGAGCACGAGAAAGTACATGCGTTGTCCTTGCGCCCTTTCAATCCGTACCCGGGGATTACTTTTGATACGAGATATTTCTTCCACGGGCACATTGTTGATGACATCGCCCTGACCCGCCAGCAGCCCCGAAACACGTGCCGCATCTTCTTTGATTCTATTGGTTACGATCTCCTTGATCGCCGCCTTAGGCCCCCAGTAATCTTCATTGCGAGTCAGCACGAGCGGATCGTTACGCTGCCAGCTGACGAATTTATAAGGCCCCGTCCCGATCGGGTATTGATCGACATCGTTGCCGTACTTGTCAGCCGCGGCTTTACTGATCATAAAGCGATTGGTTAGGCGGTCGAGCAACACCGCGCTCGGCACTTTGGTAACCATGACCACGGTATGATCGTCCT
>WHTF01000057.1 GCA_009379725.1 Deltaproteobacteria bacterium | reverse complement strand
GATAATTTTTGCTTTTAGCCATTGTAAACTCCTACTTTTGTAGTCCTCCCAATATTCGATAGCTCTCCTTATATCCTCAGCTTGTGAACTTTTATCCCCGCCGCAAAGCAGCATAACTAACTTCGCCCCAACTTGGCCGAAGTAAACGCGATAACCGGGCCCGTAATCGATTTTGAGTTCCAACACGCCACCACGCACTGGTTCACAGTTGCCTAAGTTTCCCAATCGGACGCGACCAATCCTCGTCCGAATTTTCGCTCTTGCTCGTTGGTCCCGGAGCGAAGTAATCCAGTCTTCAAAAGGACAACTGCCGTCAGGACGAACATAATTCTCGACCTGTTTCTCCGAGACTTGCATAATTCACAATGTAGTTTTAAAGCTACACGGTGTCAAGAGTAATATCTGCCCGAGCGCCAGCCCCTTTCGAAGTGCGGGTCACAGCCTCTTTTTGACCTGAGCTCGCGATCATTTGGCTATTCGACGAATCTTCGCTTAGTTCGGAGCAACGGGAAGTCAGCACACCCGACGCGTGCGAAAGTGCCATCGACTGGGAATTCAATTTCGACGTTCTCGCCCAGTAGTTTCGCGTCCTTGCCATGGACAAGCTCGGGCAAGGCTACACCGGCAATCCGAAATCCGACGCCGGCTACACGATGGCCGCGACCGTAAAGCACGCGGCGGGCTTGTTACAGGCGCTCGGACTCAAGAATGTTCATGTCATCGGCCACTCGCGCGGCGGATACGTCGTCACCCGGCTCACCTTGGATCATCCGGAACTGGTTCGCTCTTGTATCATCGTCAACAGCGGCACGCTGGCGCCCGGACCGTCGAAGACGGAATTCACTATGGCCAATGCACCCAAGCCGCGCCTCAGCCGCGAAAGCCAGCGCTGGTGCATCGAGCATTACTCGTTCAGGCCGAATCACATCACCCAGAACTGGCTGGATACTTGTGAAGACATCGCCAAATCGGAAAAATACCAGGCAACCGTCAGAAAGATGGAGGACCAGGGGCTTAAAAGAAACCAATTCTTCACCCACCTGGCTCTGCACAAAGAAGAGACTCTCAACTGGATTATGCACGGGAAGCTAACGCAGCCAACGCTGTTAGTCTGGGGCTACAACGATCCGACCGCCGAGCTCAAACGCGGCCACGCGCTCTTCGAAATCATCGCCGACAGTAATCCCAAGTCGGAAATGCACATCATCAACGAGGCCGGCCACTTCTGCTACCGCGAACAACCGGAGACGTTCAATGGGATAGTGAAAGCCTTCGTCGAGAAAGTGCGCTAAGCTATGATTGAAGATGGTGTGAGGTTTCTAAAGACTTTAAGCAATTTTCGATTAGCCTTTCCGGATCGCTATCGAACAGCACAGTCCCGCGAGTCGGCTTTTTACTGAAAGCGATAATTTCCCTGATGTGGTCGGCGACTCCGCCGCTGCCTTCGAGCACGCCGATGATTTTGCCCTCATCGTAGGCGATGGTGAACTCGTTGAGTGTGCCGATGGCGCCGCCGAAGATGATGACGACGTCGGCGGAGCGGACATTGATGACGTTGCGGCCTTTGAGTCCGAAGCCGGTATAGATAATCATGTCCGCGGCGTCGTCTGGCATTTTGTAGCGCTCGATGTGATCCCGGCGATTTTCCGCCGGGGAAACGCCAAGCGCAAAGCCGCCGTGCCCGCGCGCCGATCTCGATATCAGTTCCGGTAGACCGGTGGTGGCGCCGGTGATGAGCATACAGTCCCGCTTTGCGATGGCGCCGCCGAGTTTTTCGGCGAGTTCCTTCAGCCGAACTTTTTCAGTATCGGTCAGCGCGTCATTTTCTGACGCACCCATGACTCCGACGACAGGTTTGCTCATGGATTAATCCTAGCAGAGAAACTGCCCGGTCAGAAAACACCTACTGTGGCACGAAGCCTGAAGCGAGATTTGTGCAATTAGGCTGAATCACCCTCACCTCATTCCTCTCCATCAAAGAGGGTGTGTCGCAATACTAGAAATCACCTGGATGTCATGCTGAGCAAAGCGAAGCATCTCGCAATTCCAATAGCTTACGAGAACCAGATTCTTCGGCTACGCCTCAGAATGACATTACGACACAGTCTCTCAAGGGAGAGGAAGTTAATACATCACCGCCGGTGACCAATGCGCGGGACCACGTCCTTTTTGCCGCCTTCCCGGCACGCACTTGCGCTGCTCTAAATTTCGGATTCGCGTTAAATGACCTTGTCACGTCGCAGATCGGCGATGGCCGCGGGGTCGTAACCCAGTCCTCCAAGGATTGCTTCGTTGTCCTCGCCGAGACCCGGAATGCGGTCGTAACGCGCGGGGCTGCCAGACATTTTCAGCGCGTTGGCGATGACCGGGACTTTACCTACCGGCGACTGCGCCTCGCGAATCAATTTGCGCGCTACGACCTGCGGATGCGCCAGCACCTGAGCGATGCCGCGCACGATGCCGTGCGGCATCTCGGCTTTCTTGAGTTGAGACAGCCAATGTTTGTGATCGCGCTCGAGAAAAATCGCTTCGATCACTTCTTCCAACGCAGCGCGATTCTTTCTCCGATCCTGAACGGTGACGAATCGGGAATCTTGCAACAGCTCCGGCTTCTCAATGACAATCCGGCAAAACAGCTCCCAATCCGCCGGACTGGCTACGGCGAGATTCACATACTCGCCGTCCCCTGCCAGGTACGGCCCGTACGGCGTCACATAGTGGTGGCGCATGCCGGCGCGGCCCGGTTCCTCGCCCGCGTGCCAGTAATGATGTGGAAAATAGCCGAGCCACGAGACGATGGAATCCAACATCGACACGTCGATGAGCTGGCCCTGACCGGTTCTTTCACGCTGATACAGCGCCAGCACGATACCGATCACTGCATACATTCCCGAGGCGATGTCGGCGATGGCGATGCCGGCCTTCGCGGGCTTCTCGGGGTATCCGGTGGTCGCGATGATTCCCCCTTCTCCCTGTATGAGCAGATCGTATGCTTTAACGTCACGGTAAGGTCCGTCCTGCCCATAGCCTGAAAGCGAACAATAGATCAGCCGCGGGTTTAATTCGTTAAGCTGTTCGTAACCGAGACCCAGGCGCCCAGCGACGCCGGGAGCGTAATTTTCAAAGAAAATATCTGATTTCTGCGCCAGCTGCTGAAGTATTTCCTTGCCCTTTTCCTTTTTCACGTCGACGGTCAGGCTGCGCTTGTTGCGATTGAGCCACACGTACCCTGAAGAGAGCCCTTTGACGACCGAGTCCCATGAGCGAATGACATCGCCCACCCCCGGCCGCTCGACTTTGATCACCTCCGCGCCCATGTCGGCGAGCAGGCAAGTGGCAAACGGACCTGAGAGCACCTGCTCGAAGGCGAGAACCTTCACTCCGTCTAACGCGCGCGCTGGTTGCTGATTACTCGTCACACTCACCTCTTCCGAAATAAGTACTTGGTTCAACAGTTCAAACGTTCAACGGTTCAATGTCTGATAAAATTCAGGACCGAAATACAGATCTTGGAATTCTCGGTTTAGCCGAGATATCGAAGCATCCGAGTGTCTTATCCTACTTTGAACTTTTGAACCCTTGAACTGTTGAACGATTTATTTCTTAGTGTCCTCTTTAATCGTTGGAAATAAATCCGCCTTCGGCGCATGCGCTTTTTTCCAAACCATCACGCTGCGCGCGTAGTCGATGACAACCTTGCCCTCTTGTTGAATGCCGCGCGTGCGCACTTTGATAATCCCCCACTGCGGTTTGGATTTGGATTCACGGCTCTCCAGAACTTCGGACTCCGAATACAAGGTATCGCCCGCAAACAGCGGGTTCGGCAATTTGATCTCATCCCAGCCAAGCGCAAAACCGTTTTCGCTCACGTCGGCTACGCCCATGCCAGCGACAATGGCTAATGTCAAAGCGCTGTTGATCAGGCATTTACCGAATTCGGTGCGCTTGCCATATTCGTTATTGAAGTGAATTTGATTGGTATTGTTGGTGAGCAGGGTGAACCAGATATTGTCGGCCTCAGTGACGGTTCGTCCTAAACGGCAACGATAGACATCGCCAACCTCAAAGTCTTCGAAGAATCGACCTTCCCACCCCAGCTTAACGGCCATAACCATTCCCCCTCTCTTGGAACGAAAACCATTCCGCTATAGTCTAGCGAGTGCTGAAGTAATCCTCTTTCAGCAGCCGCTACGCGCTAATTATAGGAGGTATTGATGGATTTCAACATGACACCGGAACAGCAACAGATCCGGGCCGAAATCAAAAGAGTGTGCAAAGAGTTTCCCGATGCTTACTGGCGCGAGATCGACAGCAAAAAAGAGTATCCCGATGCGTTCGTGCGCAAACTTTCCGAGCTCGGCTGGCTGGCGGCATTGATTCCGGAAGAATTCGGCGGCACCGGTCTCGGCATCACCGAAGCAAGCATCATCCTGGAAGAGATCAATCACTCCGGCGGCGTCGCCACTGCTTGTCACGCGCAGATGTACACCATGGGCACGCTGCTCCGGCATGGCAACGAGGAGCAGAAGAAACGATACCTGCCGAAGATCGCCGCCGGCGAGCTGCGCCTGCAGGCCTTCGGCGTCACCGAACCCGACTCCGGTTCCGAAACCACAAAGCTCCAAACCACGGCCGTCCGCAGAGGCGATAAATACCTCATTAATGGCCAGAAGATCTTCATCTCCCGCGTGCTGCAGTCGGACCTGATGCTGTTGCTCGCACGCACGACGCCCTACGAGGAAGTGAAAGACAAAACCCGCGGCCTGTCAGTCTTTATCGTCGACCTCAAAGAAAATCAGGGAAAACTCGAAGTCAAACCGTTGGATTTAATGATTAATCACCATACCAATCAACTTTTCTTCGATAATGTTGAAGTACCGATAGAGAATCTCGTCGGCGAAGAAGGGCTGGGCTTTCGCTACATCATCGATGGCTGGAACGCCGAACGAATCCTGGTCGCAGCCGAGGCCGTCGGCGACGGCCGCTGGTTTATCGAGCGCGCGGCAAAATACGCCTCTGAACGCATCGTCTTCGGCCGTGCCATCGGTTCGAATCAGGGCATTCAGTTCCCCATCGCCCAGGCTTATGCGCAGATCGAGGCAGCCGATCTCGTCCGCTACCAGGCTGCGACTAAATTCGATCGCCAGGAAAAATGCGGCGCGGAAGCAAACATGGCCAAGCTTTTGGCCTCCGAAGCTGCCTGGGCAGCGGCTAACGCCTGCTTGACGACTCACGGCGGCTACGGCTTCGCCACAGAATACGATGTCGAACGGAAGTTCAGAGAGACACGACTACTGACGATAGCACCGGTGAGTAACAACCTGGTGCTGGCGTATTTGGGTCAGCACGTCCTCGGCATGCCGAAATCGTATTAGCAGGCAGCTGAAAAAGACTCATATGCTTCGTTGCATTCAATCGCCTCGCGTCAACGTACCGAAAGCCGTACGCCTACGATCGTGCCATGCGGTGCACAGCAAAGATCACCAGGAGAAAAAGCACCGTCGATCCCAGCGATCCAATGACGAACACCGAGGCGATCCCGGTCGCCTGGGCAATGAGCCCACCGAGCGACGGACCGATGATATTTCCCAGGTCGCCGGCTGAATTATAAACCGCCGAGGCAATGCCGCGCTGTACCTTGGTTTCATCGACGTCTTGGACCAGACCCACCGCATTGGCGACGATGACGATGGCGCGCATCAATCCGGACGTGATGTAAACGATTAAGATCGCGCTGAACCCTGTGAATAAGGGAATCAACATCAAGAGCGCGCATTGCAGCGGAATACCGCCATAGGAGAGTCCCCGGTGACCGACCTTGTTGACGATGTGACCACTGATCGGCCGGGTAACCGCGTTGACGCCGGCGTAGGCCGCGCGGATCACGCCGATCTGAGTCAGAGTCATGCCTACGGCAAGACCGTAGAGCGAGATGAACACACCGCTCATCTGGTGCAACAGGTTGAGAAAAAGCGCCGTAACTACCACCGTTGCCAGCCCCGGCTCGAGTAGCGCTCGCCAAAACTCCTTCGAGGTAAGTTTTACCTTGGGCTTTTCCTTCGCTTTGCCGGCGCCCTGACCCATCGGCGAGCGGAATAACCAAAGCAACGCACAGGGGATCAACGACAGAAACGCCGCGCTCTGAAAGGTCAATCCATAGCCGAAGTGATCGGCGATAAACCCGCCAACAAAATTGCCGGTTGAATAACCCACAGCCAAACTACCGACGTAGTAACCCATGGCGTGACTGCGATTTTCATCGGCGGCGAGCGAGTCGACATAAAAGGCCATATACAGCGTCGTCACGGCGCCATACGCAAAGCCATTGAGCGCGTGGACGATGGCGAATGTCAGGCTATCCACGGCGAAGCTGTAGGCGAAATTGGTGATCCCCATCGCTACGACCGAAATCGCGATCAGCATACGCGCCCGGTTGTGGTTGTATGCCATTCCCAACGGTAGCCGTGAGGCCAGAGCGAAAATTGGCGAGAGTGAAATGAGCGTGCCGATCAATCCCACGGGAATACGCATATCATCGAGAAACGGCGGAATAATCGTCGATGCCGAATTGCTTTGTACGGTGATCGCGACGGCAGGCAACAAGAGCTTCAAAGTGCTCAACTTCATCGTCGAAGCATGGCAACTTTCAAATAACCAGAATTCATCCTTTCTTTTATTCTCCAAAAACATCACGGTTGCAAACAACCGATTGCATCGCATGGAGATAGACATTTCCGATGCCATCAGATAAGGAAACTGCGGTAGGAGAACGGTCCATGGATTTGATACGCTCGTGGATGTTTGTGCCGGGACACCGGCAAAGAATGATCGACAAGGCGCTCGGGCTGAATGCCGATGCCATCATGCTCGATATCGAGGACGGCGTGGCGCCCAATGAAAAGGACAGCGCGCGACAAAACATCGCCCAATCGTTGGGCCGTGAAAAGGCGCCGGCAACACCGGCGCGCTACGTGCGCATCAACGCCATCGGACACCCGCGCATGGACGCCGATCTACAAGCGGTCGTGCGGCCCGGACTTGAAGGACTAGTCTGTCCAAAGGTAGACACCCCGGAGGAGGTCCGCCAGGTCGACGCGCTGCTCAAGGAACGCGAACCCAAACTCGGAATGGAAAACGGCGGCGTCAAACTGTTGATCGCCATCGAGAGCCCCAAAGGCCTGTTAAACGCGCCGGCGATCGCCGCCAGCTCGCCGCGCATCAGTGGGCTTATTTTCGGCGCCGAGGATTATGGCCGTGAGATCGGCTTGCCGACTTCCCGGGAAGGTGAAGCGCGCGATTTGATCTACGCTCGATCCGCTATCGTTGTCGCCGCCGCGGCTGCCCATGTTCAAGCCGTCGATGGAGTCTGGGTCGATCTCAATGACAGCCAGGGCCTGCTGGGCTTTGCCAGGCAGGCGCGCCAGCTGGGCTTTTCCGGCATGTCGTGTATTCACCCGTCGCAGGTAAACGCCATCAACACGACTTTCAGTCCCACCGCAGAGGAAATCGATTATGCCAGGCAGGTGCTCAAAGCATTCGAAGAGGCCAATGCCCGCGGCGACGGCTCCATCGCCATGGGCGGGCAGTTGATCGACCGGCCGATCGTCGAGCGCGCGCGCCGGACTATCGACATGGCGACGGCACTGGGAATGAGCGGATCACAGGCCGCTGAAAGCTTCACGCTGAAAAAGGATGAAAGATGAAAGCGGAAAGATGAATACGAAATTCCGATCAGGATCGTTTCAGATTTCATCTGTCATGATCATCCCTTTAAATGCGCGCGCGGCTTACCGCTGAGATTTTTTGAGCAGCTTGCAAGCAAACGTGGACGCGGGATGAGTCCGCAACATGACAGGCAAAGAGTCTATCCTCGGATTGTTTGATGACTGAGTGAACCTAAAAACTCGTTAAAGAGACGCCTCATGAAAGGAAAACTCTTAGCTGCGCTGGCATTTGCCTGGATTTTCACTACCGGCGCCGCGGCGCCGGTTAAAATGACACCGGTGAAGGTCGCCGACGGGGTCTATATGCTGGAGCACTCGCGGGGCTCCGGCAACTCCACGGTCGTTATGGCGTACTCGTACTGGATTTTCATATCGATAACGCCGATCAAACACTGGCATTTATCCGCAAGAGCACCGATAAGAAAGTTAAATATCTGATTACCTCGCACAGCGCCGGTGACCACGCTTCAGGCGCTTGGCATTTCCGCGAAGACGCGCCGGTCTGGATCGCGACAAAAAACCAAGCGCATGACCTGCAAATGCAGGAGCGCGAGGAATTTCTCCAACGCAAAAAGTCCAAAGAGCCGCGCTATGCGGCGTATCAGAAAGGAGAGCCGCTGACGCCGACAATCGCGATCGACGGGCCCTTGACGCTTTACTTCGGCGGCTTGACCGTTCAAATCACGCCGGAAGGCAAAGCCCACAGCAGCGGGGATTTGACGGTGTACATTCCGCAAAAGCGCGTGATGCTGATGGGCGATCTGCTCGACACGGAAATTCATCCGGGCCAAGGCGAATCCGCGGGCGTATTTTTCTCCAACGTCGGCGGCTGGATCAAGGCCCTGGACAACATCATGGCTCGCAGTCTCGCCGTAGAAACTTACATTCCGGGCCACGGCCCCGTGCATATCGGCAGAGGAGTTAAAGACCTGGAGGAGCAGAAGCGTTATTTCGTCGTCATGAGGGATGAAGTCGCCAAAATGGTTCAAGCGGGCAAGACTCTGGAGCAGATCGAAAAGGAGTTTAAAGTTCCTCAGGAATTTTCGTATTACAAACGGCCGGAAAGACTTCAACAATTCTTTAAACTGTTCTACCATCAATTGGCGGATACCGGATATTAGGGACTAGAAAAAAACGGAGGAGCACCGCATGCACATGAAGAAAATAAAGATTTTGACCGGCGCGTTTATTGTGGCTGTCGGTTTAGTTGCGACCGGATGGGCGCAGACCGCCAAGCGTATGTCGCTGGCGCAACTGGCGGCGTACAATAAACCTGACCGGGAGAAGGTCCTGTATGAAGGCGCTAAAGCGGAAGGCAAGATCACCTGGTACACGTCCCTGGCCGGCGGTTCTTATAAGGAGCTGGCCGGCGCTTTTGAGGCGAAGTATCCGGGAGTGAAGGTAGAAGCCTATCGCGGCACACGTCAAGAGCTCGGCGCCAGGATACTGGCCGAAAGTCAGGCCAACCGGCATATCGTCGACACGATCGAGACCACGATTCCACTTTTTAAGCTGTTAAAAGACAATAAACTAATCGTACCGTACTATTTTCCCACCGAGGCAAAGTATCCGGATCATGTAAAAGAAAAGGGCCCCAATGGACTGGTGTACTGGGCCATCGATCGCGAGTCGCATATCGGTCTTGCCTACAATAAGAATTCGATACCGGCCAACCTGGCGCCGAAGAACTATGAGGGCCTGCTGCGGCCCGAGCTGAAGGGTAAAATCGGCTTTGCCGGCAGCGACACGGGCGTCACGGTAGTCGGCGCGATGCTCAAGTTTAAGGGTGAAGAATACGTTAAGAAGTTGAGCGAGCAGAATCCCGCCGTGCATAACGTCTCCGGACGAGCGCTTCTCGATATGGTCATATCCGGCGAGGTGGGAGTATCGCCGACGACTTTCCGCAATCATGTCGAAGTATCGCTCAAAGCCAAAGCGCCGATCGAATGGATACCGATGGAGGTCGTGCCGTCCAACTCCGGTTCAACCGCCGTTTCGGCCCATACCCCGCACCCGCACGCCGCTCTGCTTCTGGCGGACTTCATTTTGGGCGAAGGCGGCCAGAAAGTTCTTGAAAAATTCGCGTACGGCAGTCCCACAAAGGAGTATGGTTTCAAACGCTGGTACCCCGAACAGGGATTAACGACGCAGCAGTACGAAAAGCTCGATGAGCGGTGGAATAAAGCCCTGCGCGAGCTCGCCCGCAGATGAATTTTCAGCGTTCCGTTAGAGACCGCGGCGCTCGCCACGAGAGGAGGCAAGCATGAATACCGGCTCCTATATTGATGGCCGATGGTTTCATCCCAAAGCCGAGCGGCTGGTGCGAAACATTAATCCCGCGGATCTCGACGATATGATTGCGGAGTTTCCCGCGGCTACGAAGCAAGATGTGCAACGCGCCATCGATGTCGCACAGGCGGCATTTAAGAACTGGAAGCGAACACCCGGTCCCGAGCGCGGGCGCGTGCTATGGCGCGCGGCGGATATCGCGCGCCAGCGTGCCGACGAAATCGCCCGCACTCTGACGCGCGAAGAAGGCAAGATTTTAAAGGAAGCCAAAGGCGAAGTCATGAAAGGGATTTCGCTATTGGAATTTTATGCCGGGGAGGGGTTCCGCATGCATGGCAAGACGCTCCCCTCAGAAGCGCGCGATACCTTTACCTACACCGTTCGCAGGCCTTTAGGAGTTGTCGGGCTGATCGCGCCATGGAACTTTCCCTGGGCCATTCCGGTATGGAAATCCGCGCCCGCGCTGGCGGCGGGCAATACCGTGATCTTCAAGCCGGCCGAGTTAACCCCCGCCACGGCATCGTTGCTCACGGAGATTTACGAGCAAGCCGGCCTTCCGCCGGGTGTGTTCAATATGCTGGTCGGCTCCGGCTCGGTTGTCGGCGAAGCGATTGTCAATTCTCCGGCCATTCGCGCCGTATCGTTTACCGGCTCCAATGAAATCGGCGGCGCACTCTACGTCAAAGCCGCGCAGCGCGGCGCCAAGGTGACCTGCGAGATGGGCGGCAAGAACGCGGTCATCGTCATGGCCGATGCCGATCTCGACAAGGCGGCGGTGGCGATTCACGGCGGCGCATTCGGTTCCACCGGGCAGCGCTGCACGGCGACATCGCGCGTGATTGCCCATCCGGCAATCAAAGAAGCGCTCATCGAACAGCTCACGGAAGCGGCAAAGAAAATCAAAATCGGCTCGGGTCTGGATGAGACCGTCGATATGGGACCGGCGGTGGATGAGAAACAGTGGAAAACCGATTTCGACTACATCAACATCGGCCGGGAAGAAGGCGCTCGTCTGCTACTCGGCGGCAAAAAGCCGGAGCATCTGATGAAGGGCTATTTTGTGGAGCCGACGATCTTCGATAACGTCGCGCCCGGCATGCGCCTCTTTAAAGAAGAAGTTTTCGGACCCGTTCTCTCTGTCACGACCGCGAATAATCTAGACGAGGCGCTGAGCTATGCCAACGGCGTGGAATATGGCCTGACCACGTCCATCTTCACGGAGAACATCGACACAATCATGAACTTCGTCGAAGAGGTCGAAACCGGCATGGTGCACGTCAACGAACCGACCATCGGCGGCGAAGCGCAACTCCCCTTCGGCGGCACCAAATCCACCGGCGTCGGCGAGCGCGAAATGGCCGAGGAAGGACTCAACTTTTTCACGGAGCTGAAAACCGTCTTCATCAACTATTCGGGAAAAGCGGAAAGACTATTCATACGGTGAAAATCCGTTCAACAGTTCAAAGGTTCAATAGTTCAACGTCTGACTCGGACCGTGTACAGCAATTCTCCAGAGCTTGGCCCCGGTACTCGATACGAATTCGAGCCGTTCAGCGGTCTGACATTGAACGGTTGAACTTTGAACGGCTTAGGCTGAACGATTGAACCGTTGAACGATTACACCGCTGTCGCGGTGTAATGATTATTTTGTGATGGGTTCGGTTCCGAGCCAGTGACCGACGTCGACCACGATCCCCTCCGGTCCTTGATACTTGACCTCATAGTGTACTTGGCTACCCAATTCGACCCGCCCGATCTTTTGCGCGCCGGCCGCTTCCAACATACTGGTTGCTTCGTCTTCACTCTCGACGGTGAACCCGATGTGGTCGATTCCGGCACGACCCGGCTCACCGCCGGCTCTACCGGCGGTCAAAGGTAGCACCGTGATGTTGGTCGTGCCGTCGGTAAGATCGACGGCGGTGTTCTTACGCTTTTGTTTGATGGTCATGCCCATTGCATCGACGAAAAACTTCGCCATGGCGTCCACGTCCGCCGCGCGATAGGCAATATGTCGGATTTTAGCCATAAGTTTTCTCCCTTTTACAAGCCTCACTTTTCCTTTTCTTGTCGCCAGCCCGCTGGCTCAGCCGCCGTAAAATACTTTGTCGCCCAGATCTCGCATCGCCAAGGTTGCGTCGTCGGGCCGGCCTGCAGGTTGGGCGGTAACGCCGGCGTCTTTAACCTCACCGATGAAAATTGAATGATCACCCTTTTCTATCGTGTCCACTAATTGGCACTCAACGAAAGCCGGCGCCTTCTCCAAAATCGGCGCACCCAGACTGCCCTTGCGAAATGTCTCGCCACCGATCGTGTTGCCTTCACGCTCGAGTGGCTTGAAAAAAGTAAAAGCCTGGCCTTTCTGATCTTTGCCGAGAATATTCAAGGCAAACGTCCCGGATTCTTTAATGATCGCATGGGCACCGGAGTCGGCTTTCACGCCAACGACAACCAGCGGCGGCTGAAACGCCGTCTGCGTCACCCAATTGACCGTAGATGCGGCCACTTTGCCGTCCTTGCCCTCGGCGGTTAGAACATAGAGTCCATATGGAATCATTCTCAGCGCAGTTTTTTTGGCATCCGCATCCATTTTTATCCCCTTTCAAATTTATACTAGCCATCCCGCGAAGCTCGCGATGACAGAAGCGATTCTATGGGAGCGATGAGGAATCCGCAAGACGCGTGAAGTTGATAACGGCATACTCAAAGTCACGGCATGCGGAACGCCAGGATTGCGTAAAGGTTACCCTTCACCTCGAATTCCCCGACCTCGACCATTCCCAGTCCGGCGATGTGTGCCTGCAATGAATGGGGATTGCTGCGCGAGACCAACGCCACGCCGGCTTCGAACCGACCCGCTAGATCCTTCGTTTGGAACTCGTAAAGGCCGCGCAGCAGACCGCGCCTCCGGTATTCACGGGCAATGCACACCGGGCCGTAAACGTAGCTGTTGAATGCGCTCAGCGGTTTGCCTTCAAAACAAACGTGATCGTAGGATTCGAGCATTTTCGCGACGACCGGTGAGCCGTGGTCAAATTCCCGCCTGATCGCACACAGGCTACCGGCAATATCGCTTCCGACAGTAACGAGAGCGATGCCGAGATCCGCCGCAATCATTTCAACTTGCTTTAAAGTGAATTGCGCTGAAAGAAACCCTTCCCTGCGTTCCTCTTCTGAAAGGTTGCCGGTGTAATTCGCGGATTGGAGTCGAAGGATTGCCGAATAGTCTTCCTTCCTGGCGCGTCTAAATTCGATACTTGCCATCGCCGTTATCGACCGGGCCAGCTGCCGCTCGTTGGCGGCTTGTTAGTCACGGTCCCGCGTAACATCTCCGCCAAGACGCCGCCCAAAGCTCCAGCGGGAATCGCCGCCGCGTAGGCGATCATCATTTGCCATTCGTCAAGTCCCGTTCCTTCATGGCCGGCTGATTGCAGGATAATCCCAGTGAGGATCGAGCCCACACCGACTAGGGCTCCATGCTTCATTTCCAAAGATCCCGCTTTAAGAGCGGCGTAACAACCGCCGATAGCCGTGCCTAGCGTGCCGATCACAAGACCGGCCATAACGCCTTCGCTTGAGCTCCAATATTCCGCTAATGAATCCTCAGAGACCACTTTCTCGGTCATTTCTTTCGCCACAAAGAGAAAGTAATACAGCATAGAAAGGACAATCGTGGCAACGATGTCGACCACCACGCCAGTAATGACCGGCCGAATTTTGATCCCGGTGAAAAATCCGCTGGGTTCGATCGGCGGCGGTGGATTATGAGGGGACTGTCCGGTCTGCATATCTGTACCCTACGTTGCGTAATTAGAGTAGTTAATTGGAATAATTGAAGTGTATTGGGTTTTCCGGTACGTCACTCCATTTTTCCGGCGATTTGGTAACTTCGGAAAATCTATTACTGTCGATTTAAAGTAACTTCCAGGCCTTACGATTCATTTCTCGATTTAGTGATTTTTGATGAACGTCGCAAGTATTTTTGATGCCGTACATCCATAATTCGTTTGACTTCGATGGATGAAGGGGAAAATATCTGTTTGCACTGCCAAAAGGCAAACTCTTTCGGTATAAAATGTTTTACAAGTTTCGCTACGAGACAGAGTTTAATCCATTTCTGGACCGTCTTCCCCTGCATGTGAGGATGAAGTTGGACGTGACCGGCGTGAAACTTTCTCTACAAGATTGGCTTGCCTTCAGCATCGAAGAAAGAACAGCGATTTGCCACCTGCCGGCGGACCAGGAAGAAGAGAAGCAAGCGTTTAAAGATTATACAAATTTTCTGTGCCGAAAGTATCGCGGAACACCGGCGCAAGTGGTGCGGCCGATCAGCCCCGCGTTGTGGGAAACATCAAATCAGGTTCCAAGCCCCGTTTTGGCAAGAGCCGGTGACAACGGGACGGCCGTGACTCTCGAAGAATGGCTCAGCTGGACATCGCATCAACGCTACGCTCTGTATAAAACAGCCGTCTCTAAAAGCGAACCGGAGAAGTTTTTTGCCGTTCTCGATGAATTACGCCAAAGATCAACCTGAATGCTGACGAGCCGATGGCTGACATGAAATCCAATGATACCCGGCTTTCGCGCCTAGTCCCCTTCGGCCTTATCGGCCAAACCAAACCCCGGCACTACCGCGAGATGTTAGGCGTCTTGTGGGAAAACAAGACCGAATTGCCTTACGCATGGGATATTCTTAACCACGGTGTATGCGACGGTTGTTCTTTAGGACCCTACGGTCTGAAGGATAACGTGCACGACGGCGTTCATCTCTGCATGACGCGTTTGAAATTGCTGAAGCTAAACACCATGGGCGCGCTTGATCTATCGGTCATGAGCGACGTGAGCCGGCTTCGGCAACTCGGCCAGGAAAGGCTGCGTTCACTGGGGCGTCTTCCGTTCCCAATGCTTCGGCGCGCCGGGGAAAGCGGCTTTGTTAGGATCACGTGGGACAAAGCTCTGGAGCTGATCACGCAGTCCATTCGCAATGCTTCCCCCCATCAGATGGCTTTCTTCGCAACCTCACGCGGACTGACTAACGAAGTTTATTACGTCTTTCAAAAACTCGCCCGAGTTCTCGGCACCAACAACGTGGATCTCTGTTCGCGCCTCTGTCATGCCGCCACTGTGTCGGGACTGAAAGCCACCTTAGGGGTCGGCGCGCCTACTTGCTCACTATCGGATTTTATCGGCACCGACATGCTGGTGATCTTTGGCTCCGACCTCGCCAACAATCAACCGGTCACGACCAAATACATGCACTTCGCCAAGCAACAGGGCACGCGCATTATCGTCGTCAATCCCATGCGGGAGTATGGTCTAGAGCGCTATTGGGTGCCGTCGGTTGCTTCCAGCGCTCTTCTCGGCACCAAGCTGATGGACGACTTTTATCAGGTGCGCGTGGGCGGCGACATTGCCTTTATCAATGGCGTCCTTAAAGCGCTCTTGGCCGCCGATCAGGTGGATCATCGGTACATCGCTACCCAGACTGCCGGTTTCGACCAATTCAAATCGTCAATCGAGGAGCAATCCTGGGACATGCTCGAGCAGCGGTCCGGAATCACCCGGAACGAGATGATCGGCTTCGCGCAATTGTACGGCACCATCCGCTCGGCAGTCTTCGTTTACAGTACGGGACTGACCCAGCATGAGTTCGGCGTCGATAACGTCAAGGCGATCGTCAATCTCGCTCTGGCGCGCGGCATGTTGGGGCGTGACAAATGCGGGATTATGCCGATCCAGGGCCACAGCGGTGTTCAGGGTGGCGGCGAATGCGGCGCGGAGCCCGACAAGTTTCCCGGCGGATTCGCGGTCGACGACGTCAGCGCGCGCCGGTTTTCCAACCTTTGGAAACATCCGATTCCTTCGACCCCAGGCCTCAAAGTGCCCCACATGATCGAAGCCGCGCATCAAGGAGAACTGAAATTTTTATATTCCATCGGCGGGAATTTACTGGAAACAATGCCGGACCGAAAATTCGTCGCCGAAGCGCTTGAACGCGTGCCGCTGCGAATCCATCAAGACATCGTCCTCAACAGCTCCATGTTATTGGACGCACAAGAAGCCGTACTGATCTTACCCGGCCAAACTCGTTATGAGCAACGTGGCGGCGGCACGACGACCAGTACCGAAAGGCGAATCCGCTTCACTCCCGAGATCCCGGGGCGTCGCATCGGCGAGTCGCTGCCCGAATGGGAAATACCGGTCATGATCGGGCGCAAAGCTATGCCCAACGGCGATCTTCTTTTCCCGTTCGACGACACGCAAAGCATCCGTGAAGAAATGGCACGGGTGATGCCGATCTATCACGGCATCGAAAAGCTGACGAAGGAAGGCGATCATTGCCAATGGGGCGGGCCATTTCTCTTCAAAGACGGCTTTCTGAGCATGCCTGACAACCGCGCACGCTTCACAGCCTTGCAACCGCCTGATCGGCGCGCGCCGGAAGGCAAATTCTATCTCGCCACGCGCCGCGGCAAACAGTTCAACAGCATGACCTTCGGCACCACCGATCGACTGATGGGAACGACGTCGCGGCACACGATTTTTATTTCGCCCGAAGATGCCGGCAAGCTTGATTTGGAAAACGGCTTTGAAGTGACCCTCCTATCCGACATCGGAAGAATGAAAGGTTTTATTCAACTTGCGCCTGTTAAATCAGGGACTCTGCAGGCTTACTGGCCCGAAGCCAATGTTCTGATTCCACGACGTATCGACCCAGTATCCGGAGAGCCGGATTATAACGTTGAGGTCTGGATCGAAAAAGAAACACCTTGAAAATTGCGGCAGCGACTCCCCACTCCTTCATGGCCTTTACGCTGGTTGCTGTATTGTCACCATTGACCGGCTAAATGACTCAACCCGAATCTAACATCTCCGAATAGGAGAACAGTCCATCACTCTCTCGTTGCCGTTCGTTGCTATCGGACTCACGGCGGCAACCGCTGTAGGTTGCGCGGGTGGACCCATGACGGCACGAGAAAAAGGGGCCGGCATCGGCGCGCTTGGCGGTGCCGCGGCGGGCGGGCTCATTGGTGCGGCCGCCGGCCGTCCGGGTGTTGGGGCCGCCATCGGCGGCGGAGTCGGACTGGGAGCGGATGCGCTTATCGGAGATTACATGCAGGGACAGGAAGAAACCCAGTACCGATCCAATCAGCAACAGATTCAACAAAACCAGCGCGTCATCGAGCGCAACCGCCAGGACCTTCAGCGCCAGTACTGAATCGTTTCGCCATCGACCCAACACCGCAAACGCTACTGGGAGCGACGGTATCTGAAGTAACCGTCAATAAGAAATTGTCTTGTCAGCATGCGGAATCAGTTGGCACTATTTAGTATCTGCGGTTTTGCTGTTCTCGGCGATCAAGGATGAACCGTTTCTAAAAACCAGTCGGTGGGAATCTCATGTCCTGCTCCCTTACTCTTTGCCTCTGACAAAACCGCCGCACCGACCGCCGCAAACTGCAGGCCAATACCGATGTTATTGAGAAAACAAGTAGACTCATGCGCGTCCGCTCTGCCTTGAGCTCGACCGGTCACGAGATCTCTCAACTCGGGAGACTCTAACCAGAAAGGATGCTCGACTTTGGACTCGCGAGCTTGTGCCGGTCCTTTGCGAATGATGTCGATGGCATCGTGCGATTCGATCCCCTCGTCGCCAAACCCGGCGATGTAATTTTCCGGCGCATGCTGATGCGAGTGAATGACCAGCCGGTCAATTTTCCGTATCGTCTCGTCGCCAAGTTCGGGAACGCGCACACAGGTCAAGTGAATGCCCGGCCTGACCCACTCGGGACTGACCACCTGGGTCAAGGAATTAGTGGTCGATGCGATAATGTCGGCGTCACGCATGGCCTCTTCGGCGCTGTCCACCGGCCGCACCTCGGCAGCGACTTTTTGCGCCATCTCTTTTACAAACGTTTCGCGATTAGCTTGGGTCGGGCTATAAACGTTGACCTGCTTGATATTTCGCACCGCGCACATGGCCGGCAGATGACTTCCCGCCTGCCAGCCCGAACCAAGAATGGCCAATGTGCCGGCATCCTCGCGCGCCAGATAACGTGCCGCCAAAGCGCTGCTCGATGCCACCCGCATTCTCTGAACTACGCCATCCGGAAACATCGCGAGAGGTTCACCGGTCGCCGTTGAGAACAACATCACCAGACCCACATACTTATTTCCCGGAGCCGCGGGCACCTTGGTTTTGATCACTCGACCGCCCTGCTGCTGCCATCGGATAATGTCGGAATTGATGCGCATAGCCACGATGGGAGGATCGTATAGCCCCGCCTCCATCGATTTGAAGGCATAAACGCCGGCCTCGGTCGAAGACGGCATGACCAAATCCGTGCGCGGCCGGTTGATGGCCTTTCCCTCATCCCAACTTTTGTAAGCCTTTTCCAAGGCGCCGATGCATTTGTCGATAGTTAGAAACGACTCGATTTCTTCATTGCTCAGGATCAACATGATTGCTGGCATATCAACGCACGGGAACGAGGTCAAGCAAGAGTGGCCACAAGAGTCGCCGCACGGCGAGAATATCGATATCGGTCGCGTCGGAAAATATCCGATTGACATTTTTTGCCGCGCGGTGAAAGAATGCCGATCATTTAAGGAGGATTTGCGATGTTCAAAATTATCCTCAGCACAGCGATCGTTTTGCTTTCGTTTATCGCCAAGAATGCCGGCGCGCAGCCTATCAAAATGGCCGTCGCCCAGGCGGGAGTAAATCCAGGAACCAGTCTCTATTTCATCGCACAGAAGGAAAATCTCTTCGCCAAGCATGGGCTCGACGTGAATATTGTCGCCACGACGACCACCGCAGCGGTGCAGGCCATGCTCGGCGGCAGCATTCAACTGACTTTGGGAGCGGGCCCGGCCTTCACCAATGCCACCCTCGCCGGCTCTCCCCCATTTGTGGTGATTTCCTCTTGGGTCAACGTCTTTCCCTACATGGTCGTCGCGCGAAAGGAGATCGCCAAGGTCCAAGACTTGAAAGGTAAAACAGGTCAAGTGGGAGCGACGTTCGGATCGGCGCCGGATGTGGCCTTACGATTCGGCTTGTCAAAACTGGGGTTGGACCCGGAAAAAGATGTGAAGCTGGTGCAAATGCCCCGTCCCGACTGGGCCAATGTCATCGCCCAGATCGAACGAGGTGACGTGCAATTTTCGGTTCTTCCGCCGCCCTATGATCGCATGGGCGAAAAGCGCGGCTTCCACACGTTGTTCGCGTTGCCGGAGTTGGGAATCCATTGGCAGCAGAACGGCGAATGGGTGCTGAAGTCTTACGTCGCGAGCAATCGGACAGCGCTGCTTCGCTTCGAGAGAGCATTGGCGGATGCGATGAAGATTTACTTCAATCAAAAAGACAAGACGGTGTCGTATTTAATGGAATTTCTCGGCAGCAACCGCGAGGACACGGAATATGCGTACCAGGCGTTTGCTAAATGGGCCGACAAAAATCCCAGACCCAAAGCGGAATCCATCAAGAACACCCTTCTAGCCATTACCAGCACAACTCCCAGCGCCGCCAAGGCCGACCCTGCCTCGTTCATCGACGCCAGCATTGTCGATCAATTAGTTAAAGAGGGTTATTTCAAATGAGTTGCTATACGATTCGGCTGCTCGCGAGTGAGGGTTGAATTCACTTAATGGGTGTTAAAGCGATATCAAAGAGAGCTCTGCTAATGATCAATATCCACAGGACGAACAAAAATCTTCATACCGTCAGCGTCGGCGATTTCCACTTTACTGCCGGCGGCTATCGTTAAATCGAACGGGGTAGCAACCGCTTGCCAGAGCTCGCCGCGAACACGAACAAACCCTTCCGGGGCCACATCGCTCTCGGCCACGCCCCTGCTTCCTATGAGCGCCTTCGAATCGGTCGGGGCAGGCATCTCATACGCGGTTTTGAGCCAAGGATAAACAACCCAGTCCTTCAGCATCAATACAAAGAAGCAAATCAGCGCGAAGGCTAGCGAAATAATTTCCCAATGCCGGGCAACCATTAACACGATCGCTGCGATGAGCCACCCCGGTATCTGAAAGAGCAGATATCTTAGCCAGGTAGGCATGGTGTTTCAGCTCGGTAATTATACAACTCCCCTGTTGATTGGTGCTGTTTTCCATAGTTTAAGTCAATACAAACCCGTGTCTACACCACCATGAGCTAAAGCGTTCGCTGTCGCAAAATTTAGAGCGACAGTCGAGTCCTAATAAGCCTGACAATTTCTTCGGGAGTTAAGCTGGCATTAATCAGCAGTGGACCATCGGGCTCTTCGAGGGTATCGAATTGGCTCTGGATCAGATCCGGATTCATAAAATGGCCGGTTCGATGCTTCAACCGTTCGCGAATCAAATCAACTTTGGCCTTTAGATAAATGAATATCACTTCCGGGCCGATCTGCAGCATGCTTCGGTAAGAGTCTTTCAAAGCAGACGACGCGATCACGACGTTTTCACCTCGATCGATCGCCGCACGGATGGTTTTCCCGATTGCCGCCAACCAGGGAATACGATCGTCGTCGCCGAGAGGCACACCGCGTCTTAGTTTTTTTATATTAGCCGGTGGGTGAAGATCGTCTCCCTCATGAAACTTCCACTGAAGCTGGGTGGCGAGGAGTTTCCCGACCGTACTCTTGCCGGAACCTGTAACACCGATGAGCACAATAATCATACGACGTCCTGGGGCGATCGTAGCATGGGACCGGAGTTTCACAACCGCGCGAATCGACTTGTTTCCGTGATGCGGCATTCGAGCTTCGCCAGAAGAGTGACTTACCGGAGCGCGGCTCACCAATGCCAAGGCATACTTGTGCGGGTTCCCGACGTCAAGTAAAGAGACTGCAGATTATGGTAACCGATCGGGCATTCGACAAGCAGGGGCGGGCGTTGCGCCACGCCCCTGCCGCGGAGTGGGAGTTTAGAGGCCCAACGCAACGTCTAAACGTTTTTGGTTATCTCCCAGGCGATCCACCGGTGGAACCCGATCCACCAGTCGAGCCGGACGTCCCCGGTCTATTTGTCGATCCAGGCGTGGTTGAGCCCGAACCTGTCGATGATCCGCCGCGACTCTTCGACGGACTCTGAGTCATACTCAAGCCCAATGCATTCGCAGTTTTTTCGTCTACCGTTCCGGTCATGGTCAAGCCGTTTTCTTTTTGAAAGGCGCGAATCGCATCGCGGGTTTTGTCGTCCATCACTCCGGAACTTCCCGCACCATGCCCCTTGGCTTGTAAAGCCTGCTGAACTAGTTTGATATCCTGAGAAGACAATTCGGTTGCGCCGCGTGGTTCGGTGGATCTTGGCGGCAGATTCTGTTCATCGCCCGGCCTGGTCGGTGTACGATTTTGATCTGGTGGCACGCTCTGTTTTTCGCTTGGGCGGGTTTGCGACCAAGCTGGATTTCCGCCAAGTCCGATGGCTCCGCCGAGAATAACTGCGGCCGTCAATGCTGACGTGTTCTTTATCATTGTCTTTTGCCTCCTTCTTAAATCTAACGCTTAATATCTAGCGCTGATTTTCTGAACGTTGCGCTCCCGCCACGAGAGAGCGCAAGGCCTATGCCAGCGTGTAATAACCGGGAAAATGTCCCAAGCTTGACATCGATGCGTGCAGGAGTGTTACACAACATTATTTGGCTGAGCCCTCAGCAAATTTTATAAAATCAGGTGTTTTTATCATTGTCCATCAAGGCAAGAACATTTCTAAGCACATAATCGGCAAAGCATGCCGCCGGCAGCTTCTCAGATGCGAGACAAATCTAGTCCGGCCGTCCTCGCGCAGAGGCCTTCGCCTGTTGTGAAATTCATTCAGGTCTGAATGAAAAGGGCTTCAATCCCCAATAGCTTCGGGTGCCGATCAACTACATCTGCTGGAAGCCTACTGACATACCTGCTAGTTTGTTCATGGATTTCATCGGATCTAACAACTACACGACCTGCATTGGAATAAAATGATTACCACCGTGATATTCGATTTGGATGGACTCTTGGCCGACACCGAGCGCCTGCACTGTTTAGCCTATCAGGAGGCGCTGCAGGTTCACGGTACATATCTTACAGACGATGAATATGCCGAGCACTGGGTTCGCAGCGGCAGAGGAATTGGCGAGTGGCTAACCGATCATGGCTTGAGCCTTGATCCTGTCGTACTTCGCGCCTATAAATCCCGCTGCTATCTCGACCTGTTGGTTGCGGATCTGCGTCCAATGGACGGCGCGCTGCCACTTTTGCAAACCTTGCAAGGCAGCAAAAATCTTGCGCTTGCTTCATCGTCTTATCGCGACGCGGTGGAGGGTGTGTTGGCCGGTCTTGAAATTGCCCATTTCTTTCAGGTGATCGTCACCGGACTCGACGTGCCCCATGTAAAGCCGGCGCCGGACATTTTCCTGGCCGCCGCGAAGCAGCTCGGTGTGCCGCCGTCGGAATGCGTCGTTGTTGAAGACGCCGAGAAGGGCGTGATAGCGGCACATCTGGCGGATATGCGCTGTATCGCAGTGCCGAACCAGCACACCCGCCATCATGATTTCTCCAAAGCAACACGAATCTGTAGCTCTCTCAACGACATCACCCTTGAATATCTAGAGACACTGGATTGAGCCGCTGCCGAGGCTTGCCACAAAGCGCACAGTTTTTCGCTCTTAGTCGATCGCCGTTCTTGACTCGCAAGGTCGCTGTCGACTAGGCTTCCTTTGGGCCGGGATTCAGCGGTAACGCCTCGACCCAATAGGAGGACAAGATGGACATCAAATCCGTTGCGCTGCTTCACCCCGGTAATATGGGAGCGACCATCGGCGCGGCTGCGGCTACGAGCGGCGCTCGCGTGATCTGGGCCTCGCAGGGGCGTAGCAAGACAACCCAGGAACGCGCTCGCCAAGCCGGCCTGGTCGACGTTGAGACTCTCACCGACGCCGTTCGGGAAAGCGATGTCATTCTCTCGGTCTGCCCACCCCATGCCGCTCTCGATCTTGCGCGCACCGTGGCGGAGCATCGCTTCAAAGGCGTCTATGTGGACGCCAACGCTATTTCTCGTACCACAGCGAAGCAGATTGGCGAGACCGTAAGCCAAGCCGGCGCAACTTTCGTCGACGGCGGCATCATCGGGTCACCGGTGAAACGAGCTGGAACGACGCGCCTTTATCTCTCCGGGTCGCGCGCGCCGGACGTGGCGGAGTTGTTTACCGCAAGCATGCTTGATGCTAAGACCATCGGCGCCGAACCGGGTGCCGCGTCCGCTCTGAAAGTCGCCTATGCCGCCTGGACCAAATGCACCGATGCGTTGCTGCTGGCCATCCGCACGTTTGCGGCGGTGGAAGGCGTCGACAAGGCGTTGCTGCAAGAGTGGACCATTTCTCAACCCGACCTCGAGCGTCGGAGCAACCAGGCCGCCGCCGTGGCGGCTCCCAAGGCGTGGCGCTATGTCGGTGAGATGGAAGAGATCGCCGCGACTTTCCAAGCCGCCGGACTGCCTGCCGGCTTTCACAGCGCTGCCGCTGAAGTGTGTGCGAGGCTCGCTCCCTTCAAAGATCAGACAGAGCCCGCTCCGGCGATCGCAGCCGTCATTGACACGTTGCGTGTAAATGGGAAACAGCGCTAAGGTCCTCAGCATAGTAGCTGCGGGTTAAATTGCCTTCTCGTATGGGGCAGCAGAGAATTATTGCATTCACGGACTTTGCTTCAAAGAGTAAGGTGGTGCAGATTTTTGCCGGCTGAGAGGCCCGGGGCTGCGTTAGCTACTGGCGGTCAAAATGGCGGATTTTCTCTCGCAGTG
>WHTF01000056.1 GCA_009379725.1 Deltaproteobacteria bacterium | reverse complement strand
GTCAAAACTGCCAAAACTCCCGGAACTCTTCTAGCCTTCGATAAATCTATTTGCGTAATTCGCGCATGCGAGTAGGGGCTCCGCAGAACTTTTCCCCACGCCATATCCTCGATGCGGCGATCTGCAGCGAAAATAGCTTTTCCGCTAACTTTATGTTCACCGTCGACTCTCTGTTGAGATTTGCCAACCGTGAGAAACTTTGGAGAGGGTAAAGTTCTTTTGCTGCCTCGCCTCATGATTGAATCATCTTCGTGAAGAGAGCTTTGGTTTCCGACCAAATTTGTTCATCGAGCTTACTCCCTGCTGTCAGTGAGCGAAACTCGTTAGCTAGCCGCGACCCAGAAAAACTGCTTTGCCTTCAGTTCTTTCGATGTAGCGGACGAAACGGTATTTGTTCTCTACGAGGTCAATGTCCGAACGTTCAGCTTTTCGGTGTTCGAAGGTTTCTTCCACTTTTGCCACAATAAAACGAAGCCCTGGTTCCTTTACGGCTAATGACATCTCTGTATTAAAACCATCCATGTCTCTAACCGTCACGGCATGATAGATGCCGGTGTCTCTTGCGATGGCAGCAAGGTCGGTTCCTGCTGCGGTGGCGGTTGGCCGGCTGATCCTGCTCCCGCTATATGCTTCATTGTCGAAGACGAACACTACGAGGTTCTTGGGATTAAGAGTTCCAAGAGTCGGCAGGTTAAACAAGGAGAGCAAAACACTGCCGTCCGACTCGATCACGATTACCTTTCTATGCGGAAGTCCCAAAGCCATACCCAAACCAACCCCGATGGCGTTGCCCATGGACCCGAGAAGAAGGTTGCCCTCGTGCTTTGATAGCTGGCCCCAAATCCACTGCCCGCTGACGGACGGGACAACGAGTTGATCCGTAATGTGAGGAAGGAGAGCCTCCAGGCAAGTGCGACGATTCATAAGGTAAAATCTCCTGTAAAAAGTAACGCGACAGGCTGCTTGAGCGCATTCATCATACGCACGGAGTCATGAATTCTTGTCTCAAGACCCGCGGAGTTAGCGATGACTTGGTACTCAATGTTGAGGGTTTTGAGCTGTTCCTCAGTTCGTATTCCGGTGGGTGCGAAGCGGAAGCTGTTTCGTTGGTCGGCAAAGCTTCCTACATAGGATATGAGGAGCAGAAGAGGAATGCCTAACCGAACGCTCACGGTCACAAGATTATATGAACAAACGAACAGGCCGGTGCCTTCCATATAGCAAGCGGGCTGTTTACCGACGAGCGATGCTCCCGATGCAATGGATATTGCTTCCGCTTCACTTGCTACTGCAACCAACTGGCACGCTTTCTTCTGTTCTAGGAGTGGAAGAATTTGACTCAGTCTGGTTTCCGGGAGGTAGGTAACAAGATTTATTCCGGCCCCAATCAGGTGATCGACTGTGTGCTTGGCTAATTCGATATCCATAAAAAATTCCCAATAGGATCGATAGAACGTTAAACACGTCAAGTTTTGTATTGACAATTACATGTGATTTTGAATAAAAGACTGCATGGGCGGTCTATATAACGGTTCGAGGGGAAGTGTCAACGGAGAAATGGAACAAGAAAAGTTAAAAAATTTTACAGAAGAAGCGTATGAGCAGATCAAGGGCTTTATCTTGAGAAGCGAAATCTATCCAAGACAAAAAATAATTGTTGAGGATCTTTCTAAGCAGATGGGCATCAGCCGTACACCGATTCGCGAAGCTATGAGCCGGCTCGTAAATGAGGGTTATGTTTATCAGGTTTTAAATAGAGGCTTTTTTGTAAAAGAGATTACATTTGACGAAATTGAGGAGCTATATGGCGCCAGAGAAGCCCTCGAACCTTATCTTGCGGAAGAAGCCGCGCGTCGTATCACCCCTGAGCAGGTCCAAAAGCTTGAAGCACTCTTAAAGGAATACAAGGATTATGTTGAGCAGAAACCTATACGCGGCCGCCGTCTGACAGATCTAGTATTTCACACAAAGGTTGCTGAGATTGCTGGAAATTCTTACCTCGAGAGAATTTTGGCCGATGTCTTTGAGCGGATAGTTCTGAAGCAGAGAATGGCGATGGGACGGTTGGACCGCGGCAAGGATGCTTGGTTACATCATCGAGCAATTTTTATGGCTATTCGCGACAGAAAGCCAAACGCGGCGAAGAAGGAAGCATTGCACCATGCAAGACGATCGAAGCAGCTGGCCATGTTTCGACTGAAAGAAGAAGCGGATTTTCTAAAAAGTCTTAAAATCGTGCGCTGATCATTTCAGTACTTGAACGTGCTTCGCTAATGAGTCCTATTCACGACCCGATTTCCGTTGCGGTGATCTCGAACCGTTTAACAGCCATCACCAAGGAGATGGGACAGATCATGCTCCTGACCTCCCGCTCGCCAATTTTCAGTGAGTCGAGAGATTTCGTCACCGCGATTTTCGATGCACAGGGGCAGCTCGTTGCTCAGACCTCCTATATACCTGTTCTATTAGGTGCAGTCCCGTTTGCTCTCAAGGCAATAATGAACAGGTTTAATATGGAAGATCTGCATCGGGGAGATGTTGTTATCGCTAACGATCCATACCAGGGGAATAGCCATTTACCAGATGTGACAATTGCAAGACCAGTGTTTTATGAGAGGCGGTTAACTTTTTGGGCTGTGACAAAGGGGCATCAAGCGGACTTAGGGGGATCGGGCGTGGCTGGCTATAACCCGTTGGCAAAATCTGTATGGGAAGAGGGATTGCGTTTGCCCCCGGTAAAGGTCTACGCCAATGGTGAGTACCAGCAAGACATCTGGGACTTGATTCTCTTAAACGTGAAAAGCCGTGATTTGGTTGAGGGCGATCTTCATTGTCAGATTGGGGCAACGGCACGGGGAGAAGAAGCCCTCATCGAATTGCTCGATCGGCACGGACAGGTCACGGCCGAAGAAGCTATCCAATCCTATTTAGAAGCCACCGAAAAGAAAATGGCTGCAGCGATTAACGCAATCCCCGATGGTTATTATTCAGGTGAAAGAGGACTGGATAACGACGGTATCGAAATGGATCGGCAGCCTACGATTCGGGTTGACCTTACAATAAATGGCGAAAAGTTGACATTCGATTTTTCGCGTTCCGATCCCCAAACTCGGGGTTTTGTAAACAGTCCATTTGCAAATACCGCTTCAGTTTGCTTCCAATCGCTCTTCGCATGTATTGGTGCAACCATTCCGATCAACGCTGGCTCTCTTCGGTTGATCAGCATTGTTGCACCCGAAGGTTCCATTGTTCATTGTCGTCAACCAGCGCCGACGACGGCATCTACGCTCCTTACCTGTGCGGCCATTACGGATGCGATATGGATAGCCCTTTCGCAGGCAATCCCCGCGCAATCCCAGTCCGGTTGGGGAAGAAGATGCGCCCCCATGACAGCCGGCTTTAATCCCCGCACGAGAAGGCCATTTGTGTGTACGCATCACAACTGTAAAGGAGGGTCAGGAGCCACAGAGGGCTTTGATGGGTGGAGCCACACCGGTCCCGTAAGCAATATGGGCGGATCTCGTGCCACCGATCCGGAGATCTTTGAGTTGGCTTATCCTTATACGTTGCTGCAGTACGAATTTGCGCCCGACACCGGTGGAGCGGGAAAATGGCGGGGAGGAATGGGAGCCATTATTCGTTGGCGCGTCGAAACATCTGACGTTCAATGTGTCACTGTAGGCTCCGGCATGCTCGAGGCTACTCGCGCCTTCGGCCTCCTCGGTGCCAAGCCTGGCTCTTTGCCCACCATGCAGGTAATTTCCGCAGACGGGACAAAACGGGAACTGCGGGTGAACGCTTTTCACACGATTCACGAAGGAGATACTTTCGAAATCGTATCTCAGGGCGGCGGAGGCTTCGGGGAGCCCCTGGAAAGAGATCCAGAACAGATATTGCGCGATGTTGTCGATGGGGTTGTGTCGGCTAAGAGAGCTTTTGCGGAGTATGGCGTAGTGATTGTCGGACCCGAAGACGACAGTACGATAAATGTGGAAGCCACAAGGAGTGAGCGTGCGCGGAGGAACTCTGCGAAGACAAAAACCGTCACTCTCGTGAAATGAAAACAAGACTGAAGGAGATAAGACAATGAGACGAGCGATTGGGCTTCTATTTTTGTCGATGCTCATCATCGCAATGTTCGCGCCTCAGGCTGCCGCTCAGAAAGGTCAATTGGTTGTGGGCTTCTCCGCCTACTCGGCAGCTTTTATGCCTGCTTTTGTCGCCGATCGATCCGGATATTTTTCTCAGGAAGGTTTGTCCGTCAAACTGATTTTCTTTCAAAGTGGTGTTCAATTGGCCCAATCGCTAATTTCAGGTGATACGCAAATTGGGATGGGCTCAGCGCCAGAGCTGATTACAGCAGTGAATGCCGGCGTTAAAATGCGCGCAGTTTGGGGCATCTCCAATAAAATGCCTTATGCACTGATTTCACGTCCGCAGATACGCACCATAAATGAACTAAAAGGCAAGAAGATTGCAGTTAGCAGCCGTGGTTCTTTAAGTGAGTTTTTGGCAGCTTATGTTCTAAAGAGCAAAGGGCTCGACCCTCAACGTGACGTTACCTATCTCCCCATCGGCGGAGTGCCAACTCGCTTTGCTGCGGTTCAGTCCGGTAGTGTGGATGCTAGTCTGATCAGCGCGGCTCATTTCGAGAAGGCGCGTCAGTCCGGACTTAATCTGCTTCTCATGCTGGAGGATATCATTCCCGAATGGCCACTCGATATTATTTATCTAAGGGAAGATTTTCTTACCAGCCGAGAAGCCGAGTTCAAAGCTTATCTGAAGGCGTATCGGCAAGGGGTTGCGACCTCCAAAAAAAATCCGGATGCTGCCATCGCCGGCTTGCGACATTCCCTCCGGTTTGACCAGTCGCTCGCGAAGGAAGGATATCACGCGTATGTGTCGTCACTGCCGGATGACGGGCGCATCGCAGAAAAGGGGCTCGAGCTCACGGTGGATCAAATGTTCGAATCAGGAACCATCAAAAAAAGGTTTTCTATGAAGGAGCTGATAGATTATCGCTACATTTGGGAAGCGCAAAAAAAATAGAATGCTTCGGCAGGGTATCTCAACATGACTTTTGAACCTGCACAGTTATGCATGACAGATAGGCCTCAACATGGCGGGAAGTAAGACTGGCTCTTTGATCGGCATCGATGTGGGCGGGACATTCACCGACTGCGTTTTGATCGATTCCAAAGGCAAGAGCATTGTCGAAAAAACCTTCACGACGCCGGAAGACCCCTCAAAGGGAGTGATGAATGGGCTTGAGAAGTTCGCCGCCAATTCCGGATTAACGATCACGGATTTTCTTTCAGGGGTTGTTCGCATTGTTCATGGCACGACGATCACAACGAATGCCGTGCTAACGGCTCGGGGTGCCAAAACTGGCTTCCTCACAACAGACGGTTTCCGCGACGTTCTGTTAATGAGGCGCGGCGTTCGTGAAGAGCAATTCAACTCCAAGTACGCTCCTCCGACTCCCCTGGTTCCACGGAATCTTACTTATACTGTGGCTGAGCGTGTCGATTGCGAAGGACGTCAAATTGTTCCAATGGACTCTAGTGGTGCTCTTGATGCGATTCGGAAGCTTAAAAGAAGGGGTGTAGAGTCGATCGCTGTCAGTTTTCTTTTTTCATTCTTAAATCCGATACATGAACAGGAAATGGCTGCTCTCCTTAAGGAAGAATTTCCCGAAGCCTACGTTTCGCTCTCCACCCAGGTCCTACCGCAATTGCGCGCCTACGAAAGGCATAGCACTACTGCGTTAAACGCTTACGTCAGTCCGATCTTAGCGCGCTATCTTGATCATCTGACTGCGCGGCTGCAAAGCGCGGGATTTCGTGGCCGGTTGCTAATTATGCAATCGAACGGTGGCGTCATGGCTCCGGAAATGGCTGCTCGTTTCGGTTGTAGAACGCTCTTATCTGGGCCGGCTGGCGGGCCGGTGGCTGGTATTTTTTGCGGCCAGCGAGCCAGCTATAAGGACTTGATTACGATGGATATGGGCGGCACCAGTTTTGATGTGTCTTTCATCAAGAATGGGGAAGTCAGTTTCACCACCCAGGGATCCGTAGGCGGCCATGCCATGGCCTTTCCTGTTCTTGACATCCGCACTGTGGGAGCTGGTGGCGGCAGCATAGCCTGGGTTGATGAGGGTGGGGTTCTTCACGTCGGTCCTGCTAGTGCTGGCGCGGATCCTGGTCCTATCTGCTACGGTCGAGGGGGAATAGAGCCCACAGTGACGGACGCCGATTTAGTTTTAGGCTATTTGGGGGCCGAGGATTTTCTTGGCGGAAAATTTCGGCTCGATTTTGAAGCGGCTCAAAAAGGAATTGAAGAGCGCATTGCAAAACCGCTTGGCATTGAGATCGCGCGTGCTGCGGAGGGAATTGGCCGTCTAGTTAACAGCACTATGGCGGACGCCATACGGCTGGTTTCCATCGGCGAAGGATATGACCCGCGCCAATGCGTGCTCGTTGTTGCGGGTGGAGCCGGAGCTGTTCATGCCGCCGCCATTGCGCGCGAATTAGAGATTCGAACATTGCTCATTCCACGGGAAGCATCGGTTTTTTGTGCCGCGGGAATGCTTTTATCCGACCTCAAGCATGATTATGTTCGAACGCTGTCGGGCGAATTGGCCAACTTATCGCAAAAAATGGTTCAGGACCTATATCTCGATATGGAAGCCGAAGCATTGGCGACACTCTCTGAAGAGGGCATGCAAGCCGGGGACGTCATTTTGTCCTATGCCGTCGATTTAAAATACGTAGGTCAGTTTCATGAAGTTACCATACCTTTTGCCTCACTTTCAGAAAATTTTGCAGAGCTACAAAAAAGCTTTGAAGCACAACACAAAAGGCTATATGGGTACAATCTCCTCGGGCAGTCAATTGAAGCTCTTCACTGGAGGCTCACGGCCATAGGACGCACAGAACGGCCTTCTGATTTTGGCAGATTGCCCTCAAAGTCCCAAGATAAAGTGCCACGACAAAGGTCGCGCGAGGTCATCTTCGATGGTCAGAAGGTGATAGCGGATGTCTATGAGGGTTGTCAGCTGAACTCGCGTGCCATGGTCCAAGGTCCGGCAATTGTTGAAGAGCCAACGACGACGGTGGTTGTACCTCCGCAATGCACGTTACGGGTTAATGATTTTGGTGATTACGAGTTGTCTCTCTGAGGCGGAGCAACAAATGACTTACGGGAAAATCTTAGTGGAACAGTCGCAGAGTTGAGGGAATCAGAGATGAAAGCGCCGAGAGACATACGGGAACACATAACAAACCTTGAACAAAGAGGATTGCTGGTTCGCGTCAAACGCCCGAGCAATAAGGACACGGAAATTCATCCGATCGTTCGGTGGCAGTTCCGAGGAGGGGTTCGCGAAGAGGACAGAAAGGCTTTTCTTTTCGAAAACGTAATCGACGCCGTCCGAGAATACAAGGGATCGATGCTGGTCGGCGGGCTTGCCGCATCGAGGTGGGTGTATGGGCTGGGTATGGGGTGCGAGCCCGAAGAAATCGTTCAAAAGTGGCAGCATGCATTGGCTCATCCGATCGAGCCAATTATGGTTGAAACCGGACCCGTGCATGAAGAAATCCACATAGGCGATGAATTGGACCAAGAGGGGCTTGGTCTGGACGAAATCGCGGTTCCGATATCTACCCCGGGCTTTGATAACGCTCCTTATTTTACCTGCGCACAGTGGATCACGAAGGATCTCGAAACCGGGATTCGCAATGTGGGTAACTACAGAGCGCAGGTGAAAGGACGGAGACGGACCGGCGTGTGTCCCGGTCCCCAGGCAAACCAGCAGTTGAACATCCACTGGAGACAGGCCCTCGCTCGCGGAAAGCATCTGGAAGCTGCTCTGGTCGTGGGCGGGCCACCGGTTGTCACACATGCCGCTGTGCAAAAAGTGCCCTATGGTGTTGATGAGCTCGCAGTGGCGGGAGGATTGGCAGGCGAACCCATCGCGCTTGTTAAATGCAAAACAATCAACCTGGAGGTGCCGGCCACCGCCGAAATCGTTTTGGAAGGAATTATCAGGACCGATTTCTTGGAACCGGAAGGGGCCTTCGGTGAGTCCCACGGTTATATCCATCCGCGAATCATGAATCCCGTTTTCGAAATCAGCTGCATCACGCATCGGAAACAGCCGGTCTTTGTCGGCATTCTCAGCCAGGTCACTCCCAGTGAATCCAGTAAACTTAAAGAGATCGGAATGGAAGCAATGCTGCTCCGATACTTGAAAGAGCATTCCAGTAACGAATGGGTGGCCGCGGTGGGACTCTACGAACCGCTTGTCAACTTGCGGCGATACGTCGTCGTCCAATGTCGCCGCGGCGCTCCTCAATACGAGGTGTGGCGCGCTCTTCACGGGGTTTTGGCCTTTCGGCAAGAGCTGGGCAAATACGTGGTGGCGGTCGATGATGACATCGATCCTAAAGATGGCGACGCTGTCAACTGGGCAATCACGATGAGATGTGAGCCTGCGAAAGACGTTCAGATCATTGCGGGACGTGAAAAGGGACATGCTCCCCCTTTTCGAGTCGCAGGTCATGAAATGGACAAGATGGAAGAGGCCGAAGAACGCTCAGCGGACTATTCGGTCATGATGATGAATGCAACCTTGAAAGAACCGTTTCCACCTGTTGCCTTGCCGGCTCAGGAATACATGGAAAAGGCCAAGGAGATCTGGGAGAAAGAGCTGGGCCTGCCACAGCTCCGTCCTCAGAGACCCTGGTATGGCTATTCGTTGGGACAATGGGACGCGGAATCGCAGGAAGAAGCAGAGTTGGCATTGAAAGGCGGGTGCTACAAAACTGGAGATAAACTGGCTAAGCGGCGAATCTCGATGTCGCCCAAGCACGGGAAAAAATAGTGGACGCCAGGACTGCTATAGAGAGATTGTTTTACCCGCGCAGCATTGCAGTTATCGGCGCGTCGGATCAAGCCGATAAATTTAGCGGTCGAGCACTGAAGCATCTTCTCAAGTCTGATTTCAAAGGCGCGATTTTTCCCGTCAATCCGAATCGCATAGAGGTCCAGGGCATCAAGTGCTACGCGAACGTAAAAGATATTCCCAATCAGGTTGACGTCGCGGTGGTGGTAGTCCCCAACAATCGCCTTTTTGAAGCATTGGAAGATTGCCACTTAAAAGGCGTTGGCGCGGCGTTGGTATTGAACTCCGGATTCGCCGAAGTTGGCGCAGAAGGAAAGCTTTTGCAAGAAAAACTCGGTGCTTTTGCGAAAGAGACGGGAATGCGGATATGCGGACCTAACTGTAATGGTTATGTCAATGTTCTGGAAAAATTGATCGTGGGGACCTCCGGAGCATTCGATCGTCCGGATTTTATTTCTGGCGATATTGCGTTTCTGGTGCAAAGCGGTGGTGTCGCGGGCGTTTTATTGGATGTGGCCCAAGAGAAGAGAATCGGTTTGAGTTACTGCGTTTCTGTCGGGAACGAGGCGGATTTGGATGTGGCGGATTTTGTCGAGTATCTGGCCGAAGACTCCAGGACCAAAGTGATCGGTTTGTTCGTCGAAGGAGTCCAAGACGGACCTCGCTTCTTGTCGGCCCTGGATAAAGCTAAACAGCGGGGGAAATTCGTCTTTGCATGCAAAGTGGGAAAATCCGCAAAAGGCCAAGAGGCCGCTGCAGCCCATACCGGAAAACTCGCTGGTTCTTCGCAGGTGTGGTCTCAGGCGATGAGACGGGTAGGGACTGCGGAGGTAGCGGACATCGATGATCTTGTGGAGGCTTGTAACCTGTCAAGCAAGTTCGGCTGGGCTGATGGAAATAACGTCGCTATCTTGACTCTCTCCGGTGGACAGGGCGTCCTGCTGGCAGATCTATGCGAATCCTACTCGATCAAACTCCCGGCGCCGTCGCTTGACTCCGCAGAAGTCCTGCGGCAAGCCTTGCCGGAATTTGCATCTCTGACAAATCCGATCGACCTCACCGGACAGGCTTCGGGAAACCCGGAGGTAGTGGAGAAACTTATCCTGGCCTTGGCATCGGACTCTGTATTCAATGCGGTGCTTCTTGTCTTGGTGGCGAGTCCCGTTGCCGCACGTTTGTGGACTGAGCGTATTGCTAATGTTGCAGGGGATATTAAGAAACCCATTGTGGTTCTGTGGAGCGGCGGGAAAGGACTTGATAATTGGCGCGATCAGTTGCTGAAGGCTGGAGTGCCGGTCTTCCTGCAGGCGAGTGTCTGTATCCGCTCCTTGAGCGCGTATTTTGGCATATGCAGAAAAGCCCAGGACCACAAAGCATCAGCAAATTCCGATGACGCTCGTGATCAAAGAGCCATTGAATTCCTTAGAAGCCGAATGAAGCAGGGAATTGCCGAACCGGAGGCCAAGGAGTTGGTAAAGCGCTATGGGATTCCGGTCCCACAGGAGTTCCTTGCGCACAGCGAGGAAGAAGCGCGCGAGATGTTTCGCATATTGAAAGGCCCCGTTGCTATGAAGGTTATCTCACCGGATATTCTTCACCGCTCAGACTCCGGTTTTGTTCAGCTTGGAATTTCGAAGCCGGACGACGCTGGCCAATGCTACCGTGACCTGATCAAGCTAGCCTCTTCTCTTCATCCGCACGCTCTTTTGCAGGGTGTGTTGGTTCAAGAAATGGTTCGAGGGACTCTGGAGACCTTGACTGGCATCTCCCATGATCTACAGTTTGGTCCGGTTGTTCTATTCGGCTCCGGCGGAGTAACCGCCGAACTAGTAAACGACATATCTATGCGGCTGTGTCCTCTGACGGTCGAAGACTGTTACGAGATGATCTCCGAGACGAAGATTGGGAAGCTTTTGCGCGGATACCGCAGCCGGCCCGGCGGAGACATCGAAGGGGTAGTGACGGTACTGATGAGGCTTTCGGAACTGGCTACTGGTTTGGGGAGAGTAGTCAAAGAGATGGATATCAATCCATTGATTGTTAAAGAGAAGGGCCAAGGGGTTGTGGCGGTGGACGTCAGATTGGTAGTGCCGAGTGATTTCACGGAGGATCACGTTTCATGGCGTTAACATTCGGTATTAGCTTTGCTCCCAACCATCCCAGAGAAGTGGCCGAGTGGTGTCGAGCCGCCGAGGATTGCGGGTTCGAGCGTGTGGGGCTCGTGGACTCCCAGTCCATTTACCGCGAGGTCTATATAAGTTGCACGGCCGGCGCTCAGGCAACCCAAACTGTGAAGATCGGTCCGAGAGTTACGAACGCGTTGACTCGCCATCCGACAGTAACTGCCGCGGCCTTGCTGAGCATGGCTGAACTAGCCCCTGGCCGGATATTCGCGGGCGTCGGAACGGGGGATAGCGCCCTGATCAACATAGGCCTGCGGCCGATCAAGCTGGGCGCCTTGGGGGAGTTTGTAACATGTATTCGCGGCCTGATCCGGGGCGAAAGAGTTCAATATCAGGGATCTGAATTCGGCCTTACGTGGGGCGGGACCCAAATACCTATATATGTCTCCGCACATGGTCCAAAGACTCTCAAATTCTCCGGAGAGCACGCGGATGGCGTCATCTATGGAGATGGAGTGGGACAGGACATTGTTGCGGATGCGTTGGCGTCGGTTGCCGCCGGAGCCGCCAAGGCTGGTAGACACGTTGAAGACCTAGATATCTGGTGGGGCTTATGCGGCAACGTCGGTAACAGCAGGGAAGAGGCCATGAGCCAGATCAAGATGCTTCTCGCTGCAAAGGCGAATCACCTGGCGCGATTTCCCGATCAGAACAAACACGTTCCTTCTGAATTTCGGCAAGTGCTGGATCGGATTCACGAACGGTACAGCTACCTCGAACATCAAAAGCCGGGTGAGACAACCAATGCCCGACTTGTCAATGAGAGTGGGCTCGAAAACTATTTAGCTGACCGTTACGCTGTCGCCGGAACCCCGGAAGATTGCCTTATGAGGTTGGAAGAGTTGGAGAAAATGGGAGTTAAAAAGATTTGGCTGAACGTTCATTTCGACGACAAGATAGGCTTCATGAAGCGGTGGAGTCGAGAGGTAATGGCTAAACTGAAGTAGACCGTTTGCGCCGAATTGCCGGAGGTTGCCATGTTCCATGTTTTGATGATCACCATTTTGTTGATAAGCGCCGCAACTGTTTCCGCAGACGAGACTGAGCGGATTGCGAAGGCCAAAGCTGAGGGGCAACTGGTTTTTTACAGCACCATGGGAATAGATACGGTCGGGCCGGTCACGCTTGCGTTCGAGAAGAAATTCCCTTTCCTCAAGGTGGAGGTTCTGAGGTTGAACTCGGAAAGGGTATTCAACCGCGTGATGGTAGAACATCAAACCGGTAAGGTTAACGCGGATGTCGTGAATTTATCCGTGATGCCGTTGTTGAAGGGGAAGGGAGTGCTTGCGCCGTATCGATCGCCAGAAGCAAAGGCGTTCCCGGCGAAATTTAGAGATACAGACGACACATGGACCGGAATCGTCGGCAACTATTATGTGATTGGTTACAACACCAATCTTGTCCCCGAAGCCAACGCTCCCAGGGATTGGTTCGATCGGCGGTTGGGATCTGATGGCTACCGGGACGGACGAGGGCGGCGATATGATCGAGTATGAGAACGAAAATCCGAGAGTGCGCCAAATGTATGAGGAGGAGCTGGCAAAGCTGGACATGAAACTGCAAATGCCGGCGCTGAGTAACCGGACGGAAAACAGCTAGGAGGAATGCGCAAGCCGGCCAGAGACGCCAACCCGGCTGCAGATTTATTATGGAACCCGAACTTGCAATAAGACTCGTCACGAGTTTGAGAGAAGCGGGCATCGACTTTGTCAGCTATTTGCCCGAAAGCCGATTGAGCCAGATCCTGCCCCTGATGCGGAAGGATCCCGGTTTCAAGCTGGCGCCGTCGGCCAGCGAAGCCGACGCCGTCTCCATCGCAGTGGGTACAACTCTCGGCGGCAAGCAGACCGCTTGCTATATGGAGAGCACCGGGATCTATGTGTCCTGCTATCAGCTGCTGGTGGTCGCTTTACATTTACGCGTTCCCGTTCTCTTGCTGGTCAGTCATCTAGGAGGATTCGACGATCAACGGAATAGTTTTCTCTATTCGTTGGCCGGCAGGAGGTTAATCCCTCAATTTGAGGCGCTGGATATCGAATTTAAAGTGCTCGAGAACGGCAACCATATCGAACAGGATATTGGCAACGCGGTCCGTACCATGAACGCGCTTCGTGAGCCAGTCGCGCTCGTCTTTACGGGGGATTTCACCACATGAATCGTTATGAATGTCTGCAGTCGCTGATGCCGTTAATAACTGACCATTTGATCGTGACGTCGCAGAGTGGACAGAGAATAGAATGGGGAAGCCTTTCAAAGCACGAGGGAAATTTGCTTCTAGGGGAAATGGGGGCAGCGTTAAGTGTCGGTACCGGGCTCGCTCTGGCGCTTCCCAAACGTAAAATTGTCGTCTTGGAATCCGATGGAAGTGTTCTGCTGGCATTGAGCAGCTTAGCGACACTAGCCAATCTGGAGGTTTCCAACCTCGCCGTTTTCATCTTTGACAACGGCGCCTATAGCGGTACCAGGATCAGCGAGCCGTCGGCGACCGGAGGCAGGACAGACCTGGAAACGGTTGCCAGGGGAGCTGGAATCGAGCGATCGGTCACGGTGCGGGAACTGGCAGAGTTTGAAAAATACGCACCCTCCGCAATGGAAGGCAAAGCCCTCAATTTTATTGTTTGCAAGGTTCAGGAGAGTCTCCTCCACCGGGATATACCCCGGCCCGATCTAGATCTTCTGGAGAATAAATACCGCTTCATCAGGTATCTGCAACGAACCGAAGGCAGACTGCCATCTTTCATCGGCCGGGGATGATCGTCGAAACGGACCGAGTAGATCATAAAAAGTCGAGGGAAGGAACACAATGGCAATCTGGGATGACGCGATTACCGAACGAGACAAGCTGGTGCTGAAGGCCGGCGGCTACGGTCGGGTTCGCGGGTTAGGAAAGCGTCCCGCCCTGGTCGTAATCGACATGAATTATAACTGGGTGGGAGACCGGAGAGAGCCAGTCCTGGAATCCATCAAGCGTATCCGGCATAGCTGCGGAGAAGAAGCCTGGGACGCGGTCTCTGTCGTGAGAAAGCTCATGGACAAGGCGCGGCAAAAGAAAATCCCAGTTATCTATACGACCGGCTTCGGCGCGGAGACCAATTATGAATCCAAGCGCAGGCCATGGAAAAACCATAGGCACGAAGAAGACGAAACGAATGACTTTGCACAGAGGATGGAAATAGTAAACGAAATCGCGCCCAAGCCGTCAGACATTGTCAAGCAAGCCGCAAAAACATCTCTACGAGGAAATCGTCTATGTCTTGCGCGGGAATGGCACGACCACGGTTTGGAATGAAGGGCAGAAGCCTTTAACTTTCGAGTGGAAGCGGGGGAGTATGTTTTCACCGCCGATCAACACCTGGCACCAGCACTTCAATGGGTCCGGAGCAGAGCCGGTGCGGTATGTGGCACTGACGAACGCGCCCGCCGTATTCAACATGTTTCACAGTCACGAGTTTATTATGGACAATCCTTTCCGCTTCAAGGAGAGGTTCGACGGTGACACCGAATTTTTTTCGGGCAAGGGAACGAGCCGGCCGGGACTCGTGTGGGAGAGCAACTTCATTCCGGATATCGTGAACCTCAATCTGCACGAATTTTCCGTCAAGGGACCAGGGCTAAGGCAGGTGGAAATGGAGTTGTCCAGCAACACTCTTTCCTCTCACCTGAATGACTCTCCGGTTGGAGTATACAAGAAGGCGCATCGCCACGGGCCGGGCGCGTACATCATTGTTTTAGGAGGCAGAGGGTACACCCTGATGTGGCGCGAAGGACAGAAATGGCAAAGATTTGACTGGGGGGCCGGCAGTATGATGTCTCCCCCAAACCGATGGTTTCACCAGCATTTTAATCTGGGCAGAGAGAACATTCGGCAGTTGGCTCTGAAGGGCTGGGGTCAGAAGTTTCCGATCGGGGGCTGGGAGCAGATGTTCAAGAGCACGGAGACCGGTGGCGACATGATCGAGTTTGAGGACGAAGACCCGGCCATTCGGGAGATGTACGTCGAAGAGCTCAAGAAAGAAGGACTCGAGCTCAAGAATCTTCCCGTCACTTACAGGAAACACGCATGACTCATCGCTTAAGCAGATTCGGGCGATAACGGCAGCAACCTTAGCTTTTCTGGTTATCGTCGTGCTCACTTTTAGTCAAAGGCAGGCGACAGTGCAGACTGCGTTGGAGAAAATCGCAATTTTCGGTCCTTCAATGACTGCGACCGGCAGCTTGGTGCCTTGGATTGCCTTCAGAAATGATGAAGGTCAACGATCCGCAGGTGGCAGAATCGCTTATGAAATATTGAGGGAATCTGTGGTAACGGACCTTCACCTCCCAACCGAAGTGATCCAACAAAGCATGAAGCACGCGTCGCGAGGAGCGATGCATGGGGTGAAGAATATCGACATCAAAGTCTTCGATACGCGGCTTACAAACAGCTTCTGAGAATCCGGAGATGACCAGAAATCATTGCAGGGAGGTCATGATGCTTTTTTGTAGACAGATTCGGTTCGCAGTGCCGGCTTTCGTTGTTTTAGCTCTATTCTGCTTCTGGCCTTTGAGGGCCGCGGGCGAGGAGGTTTTGGTCGCTCATCCGGCTTTGACGTTCGGAGATATTCCCTACTACATCGCGAGTCAGAAGGGATTCTATCGCGAAGAGGATTTTCAGGTGCAAGACATCTACATCCGGGGAGGAGTGACGGCTTCCCAGGCTCTTCAGGCTGGGTCGGTCCACTTTACGCTCGCCCTAGGATCGGGAGTTAGGGCGGCCCTGTCGGGAATGGCGATCAAAGCCGTCATGGTTTATTGCGATAAGCCCTATCATTTTCTATACGCCCGTCCGGACCTCGGAGTCCGAGGGCCGCAAGATCTCAAAGGAAAAAAGATCGGAGTAACCGGGTTGGGATCGACAACTTACTTTGCAACCAGGAAGGTCGCAGAGCACCTGGGCTATGATCCCGACAAGGACGTTACGATCCTGGCTGTGGGAGATATCTGGGCGTCCCTGCACAGCGGAGCGATCGAGGCCGGCTTGATTCGTCCTCCGTTTACGAACATGGCCGAAAAGATGGGAATGGTGAAGATAGCTTATGTTGGGGATGCTCTTCAGATCCCGATGTCGGGACTCGTCACTTCCGAGAAACTGATACGCGAGCGACCCGAGTTCGTGCGTAAGTTCGTGAGGGGTACCGTAAGAGGGCTGAAATTTTTCCTAGACAGAAGAAATGAAGCAGAAAATATAACAATGCTCAACCGCGTCACGACCATGGAGCCTGAGGCGGCCAAAACTACTTATAACTTTTACTACACCATCATGACCAGGGAAGGTTTTCCTTCGGAGAGATCCTTGTCTGATGATTGGGAGCTTACAAAGCTGATGCTCCGGAAACCCGAAATACAAGGCCTTTCGCGCTCTCAAGCCGCGCAGAAAATGTACAACTTCCAAATTCTCAAGGAAGTGCTGAAAGGCGGTCGTTAGGTCATGTCCGTGCACGATCTGAGAACGTTCATAAAGGGAATCGAAGAGCTGGGCGAGTTAAAAACCGTACGGAACGCCGACTGGGATCTGGAAATCGGTGCCATTACGGAGATTTCTGCGGCAGAGACTAATCCGCCGGCGCTGCTTTTTGACGAGATCAAAGATTACCCCCGAGGATTCCGGCTTTTGACGAACATGTTTCAAACCCAGGCGCGCACCGCATTAGCGCTTGGTTTACCCACGGACCTGAAGGGGGTCGAGTTAATCCGTCCCGTGAAGAATCTTTTGAAGTCAGTATCTACCGTGCCACCCGTATTTCAGAGTGACGGGCCCATCCTGGAGAATATTTTTACCGGCAAGGAAGCCAGCGTTTTGAGATTTCCGGCGCCTAAGCTGCACCGTGAAGACGGTGGCAGATATATAGGCACGGCCGATGCTGTGATTACAAGAGATCCTGATGCAGATTGGGTCAATCTTGGGACAGCTCGCGTTCAGATACTTGATGAGCACAGGGTATGCCTTTATGTGTCTCCCGGAAAGCAGACGCGTTTGATTGCGCAGAAGTATTGGGAAAAGGGACGCAGTTGTCCTGTAGCCCTCGTGTGCGGCGTCGATCCGGTTTTGTTTGCCGTTTCTGGATTAGGGTTGCCTTGGGGCTTGTCAGAACTTGATTTTGCCGGGCATATTCAGAAATCTCCCGTCAAAGTTATTAAAGGCGAAATGACCGGCCTGCCGTTTCCTGCGTCGGCCGACATTGTCATTGAAGGAGAAATCCCTCCACCCGACGTAGAGTCTGAAATGGAAGGGCCTTTCGGCGAATGGACCGGCTACTATGCTTCAGGGACACGTCCTTCTCCGATCATCCGTGTCAATGCAGTTTACCACAGGAATGATCCGATTCTCACGGTCCTTCCTGATTTCAAGAGCTATCCCTTATCGAGCTACCTGTTTCTGGTTTTTTGCGCTGCGGGGTTATGGAATGAGATCGAACAGGCGGGCATCACAGATGTTCAGGGCGTCTGGCTTGCCGAATGGGGAATGCGGTTTTTTCAGGTGATCTCAATCAAACAGCGCTACGGTGGTCATGCCAGACAGGCGGCCCACATAGCGCTGGGCGCCAGGGAGGGAGGATACCTCGGGCGGTTTGTCGTACTCGTCGATGACGACATCGATCCCTCTAATATGGCGGATGTGCTTTGGGCCGTGTCCACTCGTTGCGATCCGCAGACTAGTATTGAGATCGCAACGAATTGTTGGAGCAGTCCAATTGATCCGCGACTCTCTCCGGAAAAAAGGGCAGCTGGAGATTTTACCAACTCACGGGCCATTCTTGATGCCTGCCGTCCGTTTGCATGGCGAAACCAATTTCCCAAGGTTCATACGATTAATCCTGATTACCGCAATGAAATTAGGCAAAAGTGGAAAGATATTTTCAGTTAGTCCATCCCCGAAGAATAAGGAGAAAATTATGCCGTTTTCTGATTTGCGAGAATATGTAGAAAAGTTGGACAAAGAGGGAGAGCTGGCCAGAGTTCGGAAAGAGGTGGACCCAAAATTCGAACTGGGCGCCATCTGTAAGACCGCGCATGAGAAAGGAAGAAAGGCGCTATTATTCGAGAAAGTGCGCGGCAATGAGATGCCGGTGGCTACCGAACTTCTTGGAACGTTTAAGCGCATCGCTATCGCGCTAGATACGGACGAGACGGATCTGTTTTCCGAAGTAGTGGAGAGGACAAAAGTTTCCGTCGAACCCACCGTAATTAGTGACGGACCGTGCAAAGAAGTTATCGTCAAAGGCAAAGACGTAGACCTCAACCGACTTCCGTGGATCACTTGGAACAACACCGAAAAGGCACCCTATCTTACTGCGGGTCTTGTGATTGTTAAAGATCCAGAATACGGCAGGAATTTGGGGGTTTATCGAATGATGTACGCCGGTCGTAATCAGACCTTCCTCCGTCTCAGTCCCGGTCATCACGGCTACGAGTACTATAAGAACGCCGAGTTCCGAAAAGAAAAGAAATTGGACGTGGCGGTGGTTATCGGAACCGATCCGTCGATTTTTCTCGCGTCTCAATTTGTTCCAGGCATCGACGTTGACGAGTTCACTATTGCTGGGGCGCTTCGTCGAAAACCGGTGGAACTGGTGCGGTGCGAGACTGTCGACATTGAAGTCCCCGCCACGGCAGAAATTGTGCTGGAAGGGCAGGTGGGCATCCCGGCCGAAATAGGCGATGAAGGGCCTTACGGAGAGTTCTGCGGGTACTCTGTGGGGACAGTCGTTCGGGAGCGGTTATGGACGATTCAGTGCGTCACCATGCGAAAGAATCCTCTCTATCACGGATTCTATCTGTGCAAAGGGATCAACGAGGAAGGGGTCCTCAAAAGCGTCACCGCCTCAGTGCAAATTTACAACGAACTGAGGCCGGGTCACCCGGCTATCAAGCGTGTATATTGTAGTGAAGCGGGAATTGGAATTTTTCACTGCTATATACAGATCGACGAAAGGCTGAAGCGGCCTGGGATGGTAAACAACATCCTCGCTGCATCCGTAGGAGTTAAGGGTAGTCGGGTCAAACACGTCTTTGTCTTTGACGACGACATCGATATCACAAGCCCTGAGGAAGTCGAGTGGGCCATCGCGACGAGAGTCCAGGCTGATAAGGATATTTTTATTATTCCAAACACTTTCGGCTTAAGGTTGGACCCTTCGGCTACTTCAGAAGGGGTAACGGCCAAGATGTTTGTCGATGCTACAAAAAGCAAGGACTTCAGATCCGAAGGATTGGCGCTTCCACCTGAAGAGATCTGGCAGCAGGTCCGAAAGAACTGGGACAGCTACTTTGTAGCCTAAATGTTTGTGCGGTTGCATTGTGGTGTCAAAGCGTCGCCACTAGAAATTTACATTACCAAAACCGTGTCCTGGATCCGGCGTCTTGAAAGACTACTCCTGGTGGGAATGCCCAAGATGATCTGAAGTGCTTGGGTTAAGAACTGTACCGGATCTTTCGTGTTTCGATTTCACACTGCGGAGAGGCAGGATAGTTAAGAGAGGGGTAACTCGATGAAGAAGAGATCACGTATTCTTGTTATAGCTGTCCTCATCTTGCTTCTGCCAGCCGTCAATCTGGCGCAGGAGCAGCGGGTCCGGGTTGGCTATTCGGCCATGAGCGGCTCAATGGCTTGGGTATGGGCCGCAAAAGAGGGAGGGTATTTCGACAAACAAGGACTTAAGGTTGATCTCGTCTATATCGGGGGTACGGCGCAACTTTTCCAGTCGATGCTTGCAGGAGAGGTTGCCTTCGGTATTGGGGGAGGCCCATCGATCATTCACGCGAACATACAGCGGAGGTCGGTTGTAGCTGTTGCGGGGACGTTGAATCGAATGATCATGAAGATCATGGCGGCGCCGCAAATCAAGAGTCCAGCCGACATTCGAGGGAAGCGCATCGCTGTCACGCGATACGGCACCACCACCGACTTCTCCGCGCGACTGTTTCTCAAAAATTGGGGTCTGTCTGCGGAAAAGGACGCTGTCATTCTTCAAGTGGGCAGCGTGCCCAATGTCCTAGCAGCTTTGAAAAGCGGGGCGAGCCAAGCCGGAGCACTGTCACCGCCGGCACATTTGCAGGCCGAAAAGCTGGGCTTTTCCGAGCTGATGGACCTGTCGAAGGCGGACATTTATTATCCGTATACGTATGTCGTGGTGTCCGCGGGCTTTCTGGAGAAAAATGGAAATTTGATCAGACCCTTTTTGGCGGCGGCAGTAGAAGGGATTCATCGCTTCAAGACCGATAGAGCCTTCGCGAAAAAGCTGATCGCAAAGTACCTGCGTATTGAAGATGAAAAGGTACTGGAAGAAACCCACCACCTCTTTTCGGATCTGTTTGAAAGAGTCCCGTATGTTAACCGCCAAGGGCTCGCCAGCCTGGCTGGGATTTTGGCGGAAAAAGAACCCAAAGTAGAAGCGGTCAATCTCGATTCGATTGTCGAAGATGGGTTTGTTCGCGAGCTTGAGACGAGCGGGTTAATCAAAAATCTTTACAGACAGAATAAATAAACTTTACATTGATATGAACTTGTTGAAACAGCGATTAAGGAGAGACAAATGGCTCGACTGTTCTTTTCTTCGATTTTGTTCGTCGCAAGCCTCGTAGTCGGAGTGAAAGGTGGATGGGCCGAAGACTCCTTCTATAAGGGCAAAGTGCTCCGGATTATAGAAGCGTATTCCGCGGGTGGGGGTTACGATGCCTATGCGCGCCTCATTGCGCGCCATCTAGGAAAGCACATACTCGGAAATCCGACAGTCGTCGTCGAGAATATGACGGGCGCAGGGGGACTGATCGCGGTCAACTATCTTTACAATCGAGCTGAACCGGACGGACTGACCATGGCGAACTGGAACGGCGCTCTTTCTCTGCAGCAATATCTAGGTCGAAAGGGGATTGAGTTCGATGCGCCCAAATTTGAATGGATCGGGTCCCCGATCCGGCCGAGTCCTGTTTGCATACTTTCGAAATCGACAGGCGTGACGACTATCAAGGATTGGATGAACTCAAAAAAGCCGGTCAAATTGGGCGGCATGGCGCCGGGGACCAGCCTTAGTGACGACGCCAGAATTCTAAAAACCGCTCTGGGGTTACCCATTCAACTCGTCGAAGGCTATAAGGGCGGTGCCACAGTCAAGCTGGCGATTAGTCAAGGAGAAATCGGAGGCGCCTGTGGCCTCGCTTGGGAAACACAAAAAGCTACTTGGCAACAAGAGTTAGAGAATATGAATATTGTCCTTCAAGTTGGTCGCAAACCGCATCCAGAGCTCCCCAAGATTCCCTTGGCCGGTGAATTTGCTAAGACGGACGATGCGCGGCAGCTAATCAAGATCGGCATTCAGGACCTCACCGCCCTTGGTCACGCCTATACTTTACCCCCTAAGGTACGAAAAGATCGTGTGGACACTTTGCGAAAAGCGTTTGACGCAACAATGCAAGACCCTAAGTTCTTGGCGGAAGCCCAACAAGCGAACATCATCCTTAATCCAACACCGGGAGTGGAATTGGAAGAGATAGTCGCAGGTTTCGCAAAGCTGTCTCCTGAGATTTCCGCTAAACTAAAGGACATTCTTCTTCCAGCCAAATAAAGTCTCGGTCAGGCTGTCAAGAAACAGTTAACGTCAGCGGCGGCTCTCGGCCGTCGCTGAGCTGTTCTTATTGAACCACTAATGAGGAGGATTTAAAGATGGACTATAAAGCAATTGAGGTGAAGCGCCAGGAGGGCATCACTTGGCTAATGTTTAACCGGCCGGAGAAAAAGAACGCCATGAATCCGACGCTTCACAGAGAAATGCATCATGCTCTTTGGGAACTGGAAGACGACGCGGACACGCGCGTTCTCATCATAACAGGGAAGGGTGATAGTTTCTGCGCAGGCGAGGATCTTAGAGAATATTTTTATGAGCTGAAGGATAAGCCTGTTGAATCGGAGCGCATTAGAAAGATCTCTTACGAATGGCGGGGGAAAATGCTGAGGCTGTTTTCCAAACCGACGATTGCATGCGTCAATGGTTGGTGCTTCGGAGGCGGGTTTGCGGTAGTTGGCAACTGCGATCTCGCGATTGTCGCCGAAGAAGCCAAATTGGGTCTTTCAGAAATAAATTTTGGTAACTTTCCGGGAGGATTGGTCCCGAGGGCGATTATAGACGTTATGCGTTGGCGAGAGGTCATGTACTACTCATTGACGGGCGACGCTTTCGACGGAAAACGAGCGGCGGAAATCGGTCTCGTGAATTTTGCAGTGCCCAAGGTAAAGCTCGAAGAGGAGACCCTAAAGTTAGCGGCCAAACTCGTCGAAAAGGATGCGATAGCCTTGAAAGAGACGAAAGAGGTTTTGCGGATAGGAAGGCATCTGAACGACGAGGAAACCTGGTATTGGTCTCAAGCGAAAGGGCACGAGATGACATATCTCCAAAAGGGGGGCTGGCTCGACAAGGGCATTAAGCAATTCACGGATAAACAATATCGGCCTGGCTTGGAAACTTTTAAAAAAGACTAGGAAAACAGGCTGTGAGTCCAAAATAGGTTGATTTGTGAGCGATCATGACGCCACGGACAGACATCGAATTTAATTCCGGCGCACAATTGCCGATGTATGCAATTCCTGAGCTTTCGCGGCTGGCTGAAGCCCACGGATTTGACTGTGCTTGGGCAGGAGAAGCTAACAACAAAGACCCAACTGTAATGCTCGCATCCATCGCGTCGGTAACAACACGCCTAAAGGTGGGCTCAGCTATATACCATACTCTCGGTCGCACACCTGCCACACTGGCTCTTCAAGCCGTAGGGCTTGATGAGCTATCCTGCGGAAGATTTCTACTAGGGATAGGTTCATCTAACCCAACAATTGCTCAATGGCATGGGGTTTCTTTTGATCGCCCACTGGGTCGTGTGAACGAATATATCAAGGTTGTTCAAGCGGCTATGGCAGGAGAAAAACTTAACTTTGATGGGCACTTTTTTTCCGCACATGGGTTCAAGATGGCGTTTAAACCTTCAGGCAGAAAGATACCGATCTATCTCGCAGCGTTCGGACCGCAGATGAGCCGCCTGGCGGGGGCGCTAACCGACGGAGTGATGATCAATATGGCTAATCCAAACGAGATTAGCAGGATTGCAGGGGACGTACGAACTGGAACGAAGGAGGCAGGAAAGGACCCAGACGCCGCGGAGATAATTTGTAAAGTACGTTGCTGTATCGCGAATAGCTACAGTAAGGCCCGGGACGCTCTCTCTCAAACCCTCACCTATTATGCCTTGGCGGACTATTATAGAGACCTCCTAACTCGTATGGGGTTCGGTAAGGAGGTTGCGGTAATGAGGTCGGCATGGGAAAAGTCCGGATTTCACGCTGCTAAAGACTTGATTACGGACCGTTTGTTCGAAGGATTACCTTTCGTGGCAGCTACCTCAGTACAAGAGGTGCAGGAAAAGATTTCGCCTTATATTGAAGCAGGTGCGACCCGAGTTATCTTGCCGTATGTTCCTTTTTCATCTGATGTTGTCGGTGAAATGAAGGATTTTATATCTAAGTGGAGCTAAGCAGTGCTACTGTTATCATAACTGGTTTGCTACGATAACTGGTTTGAGAGGTTGTGCATTCAGTCATCGCGGCTTAGTAGCTTCTTTGGAGATGAATGGCTTACCGAAAATGTTTAACTGATCGGATTTATGCCTCCTAGTAATCAACCTAAATAGCCAGCATGGAAGGAGCTTTATCATGGCAACAGTCATTGATTGGCACGCTCACCACACCG
>WHTF01000055.1:630-23871 GCA_009379725.1 Deltaproteobacteria bacterium | reverse complement strand
CAAGTTCAACTCAAACGTTTGGAAAACGAGTGGGTGGAGATTCGTAGCGGAAAGTACCGCTGTCGGAGAAATCTTCTAACTGATAACTCCTTCATGAATTTTACACAACCGAAGGGTAACTCAAATGGATCGGATCTATCGCATCGGATCTTGGTCCCAAAGAAGGCGGCTTACCGGGTGAGTAAAAAAACAGGGACTCTGTAAGAGCCCCTGTTACTTTGGTTGCGGGGCCGGGATTTGAACCCGGGACCTCAAGGTTATGAGCCTTGCGAGCTGCCAGACTGCTCCACCCCGCGATATTTATGTGAGTAATCGTTGTACCTTGCGCTTTATGCGGAGTCAAGGTAGGCATTATTTTATGAGCGAAAAACCTCGAACACCATTGTTAACGGTAGACATTATCATTGAGATTTCCAGCGGTGGAATAGTTTTAATTGAAAGAAAAAATTCGCCGCACGGTTGGGCATTGCCCGGCGGCTTTGTCGATTACGGAGAATGCCTCGAAAGCGCGGCGGTGCGAGAGGCGAAAGAAGAAACTTGTCTGGACGTGACCTTGATTGAACAATTCCATGTTTATTCCGATCCCCTTAGAGATCCGCGGCACCACACGGTTTCAACGGTCTTTGTGGCGATAGCCGACGGCACCCCGCAGGGTGCGGACGACGCCAAGATTGCGAGAGCTTTTGTAGAAAATGAGCTTCCGAATCCCTTAGTTTTCGATCACTCGCAGATTTTGACCGATTACTTCAAGTACAAACAGACCGGCCAGCGGCCGAAACCTTGAGCGGATACTTTGACTGGACTGGAAAGTCTACCGGATTTTGCCGAGGGCATCTCGCATGCGCCGGCAGCCCTCTTCAATATTTTCTCGTGAAGTGGCATAGGACAGGCGAATGTGCGCCTTTGAGCCAAAATCCTCTCCCGGGACTGCGGCGACTTTTGCTTCTTCGAGCAGATAGTCGGCGACGTCACAGGGCGATCCGAGTTTTTTCCGATTGGCAGTCTTGCCAATAAAGGCAGAGATGTTGGGAAAAACATAAAAGGCGCCTTGCGGCTTCAAACAGTGTATGCCGTCGATGGCATTAAGTCGTTCGACAATGACATTCCGTCTCTTTTGAAATTCGCCGACCATCATAGCGACGTCATCCTGGGGCCCTCCAATGGCTTCAAGCGCTGCGGCTTGAGCTATTGAAGTCGGATTCGAAGTGCTCTGGCTCTGGATCTTGGCGGCTGCGGAAATGATATCCTCGGAGCCTAGGGCATAACCAATGCGCCATCCGGTCATGGCATAGGTTTTTGATACCCCATTGACGATAATCGTTCGGTCACGTAACGATGGACTCAATTGCACGAGATTGTGGACCTGAAAAGCGTCGTAAACGATTTTCTCGTAAATATCGTCGGCGATGATCAGGCACTTATGTTTGTCGATGACCTTCGCAATAGCCAGGAGTTCATCTTTATCGTAGCTTGCCCCGGTGGGATTGCAGGGACTATTCAACACGAAAACCCGGGTGCGGGGAGAAAGTGTATCGGCGAGCTGTTGCGCTCTAATGCGGAAGTCAGTCGCTTCCGTAGTTTGAATGATTTTGGGCACGCCGCCGGCTAAAAGTGCCATGTCTGAGTAACTCACCCAATAAGGCGCGGGGATGAGTACCTCATCTCCCGGATTCACCGCTGCTTGAAAAAGGTTATAGAGGGAGTGTTTTGCCCCGCAGCTGACCAGAACTTCGTCTTTCCGATAGGCCAGTCCATACTCACGCTGGTATTTTTCCGCGATCGCTTTGCGCAGCGGCTCGATGCCTTTGACGTCGGTGTACTTGGTCATGCCTCTTTTTAACGCTTCGACTGCAGCTGCTTTGATCCGTTCGGGCGTATCAAAGTCGGGCTCCCCAGCGGAGAAGTTGACGACATCGACCCCTTCCGAGCGAAGTTTTCCTGCTTTCGCGGCAATCGCTAGAGTGACCGAAGGTTTAATGGGTAGAGTTCTATCGGCGAGCGTAGTCATCGGTCAATTCCTTACTGCTTAAATTTTCGTTTCAGGTTTTTAAGCACATTGGTGGGAACTAATCCCGCAACGTCGCCTCCCAGACTGACGACTTCCTTGACTAGGCGTGAACTGATGTAGAACTGCGATTCGCCGGTCATCATGAAAAAAGTCTCCACCCCAGGCTTGAGTCGGTGGTTCATCATGGCCATCTGGAATTCGTACTCGAAATCGGAAACCGCCCGCAACCCGCGAATGATCACCGGGGCTCGCTTGCGCTCGGCATAATCCACGAGAAGTTTCTGGAAACAATCCGCCTCAACTCGATCCTTCAGTTCCTTGAAAACTTCTCGAATCATCTCCAGGCGTTCGTCCACGGAGAACAGAGAAGTATCCTTACCCGGGTTCGAGGCGATGGCGACCACCACCTTGTCGAACACGCGCAGTGTGCGTTTGACCAAATCCACGTGGCCATTGGTAATTGGATCGAACGAGCCGGGATAAATTGCGATGTTTTTTTGCGCCATGTCCAAGGTGTCCTTATTCGGCTGAGGTGGTTATCGCTTTGTGTTTAAAAAATGACAGCAGGGTGCCGCTGTAATTCCGTTGATCGTCCATGACCAGTGCACCGTAGTCCGAGTTGACCTGTTCGCGGGCGCTGTGTTCCACGATCAACGTTCCGGACGATCGTAACAGGCTCCCTTGCGCGATCATTTCCAACGATGCGTCGATCCAGTTGCGTTCATACGGGGGATCGAGAAAAATCATATCGAATGACTCTCCTCGCCGCGCGAGCAAGCGTAGAGCTCGGAAAACCGGTATGATCCAAACCCTAGTGCGATCAGTAAACCGAAGTCGGCGCAGATTTTCCCGGATCACTTTACCAGATTCAACCGAGGAATCTATTAAAATAGCTTCAGCAGCGCCGCGACTGATTGCCTCGATGCTGACGTTGCCGGTACCGGCGAACAGATCTAAAAGCTTAATGCCGGAGAGGTCGCGCGGAAGGATATTAAACAGAGCTTCCTTGACTCTTCCCGAAGTCGGGCGCACGGACTGTCCCTTGGGAACTTTGAGCCGTCGCCCTCTGGCATTTCCTCCGATGACCCGCATCATCGCTGGGTGGCCGCTGGGGGTGGCAAATCCACACTGCCAGACCAGCGGCGCAGGCTAGCCGTCGACGCGCAAAATGATTTTGCCAAACTGCTTTCCTTGCGCCATCCGCTGGTGGGCTTTGGCGGCATCTTTTAGACGAAACACTTGATCGATCTTGGGTTTAGTATGAGAGGATTTCATAAAGCTCAAAACGTGCCCAAACTCCTCACGCGTCCCCAGCGTCGAGCCGAAGATCTTTAAATCGTTCCAAAAAATACGTCGAACGTCGGTTTGCGGCTTTGCGCCGGCGGTGGCGCCGCAGGTCACCAGTCGCCCGCCTTTTGCCAACGACGCCAGACTCTTAGACCAACCGTCCCCACCCACGCAGTCGACCACTACATCGACGCCGCGCTTGCCGGTAAGGTTTCGTACCTCTTGGGAGAAGTCCGCGCAGCGATCATCGATAGCATGCTCCGCGCCCAGATTTTTCGCCAGCAATAACTCCTCGTCGCTGCCGGCAGTGACGAGGGTATGGGTGCCGAGGTAGCCTGCCAATTGCAAGGCGGCGGTTACAACGCCGCCGCCGATACCCCGGATAAGTACTGACTCGCCCGGTTTCAGTTGTGCATTGGTGATTAGCATTCGCCAGACTGTGATATACACAAATGGCAGGGCCGCGGCTTCCTCGAATGAAAGCTCGGCGGGAATCGGAAAACAGTTGCGCGCCGGGACCCGTACATACTCCGCATATGTGCCCTGCTGCCGCTGACCCAGTAAACGCAAGCGAGCGCACATGTATTCGCGATCTGTGACACACAGGTCACAGTCGCCGCAGCCGCTTGCCGGATAAAGACACACCGGGGCCCCGGATTGAACATTTCTGACCCGCGCGCCTGTCGCAACGACAGTGCCTGCGCCATCGCTACCGAGAATGTGTGGGAAGTCAACTTCCATGCCGTGCAAGCCGTGCCGAATGCAGATATCCATGGGATTGACCGAGGCGGCGTGCAACTTCACGATGGCATCGTCGGCTGACGTGAGTTGCGGGTCCTCGGCAGCCTCGTACCGAAGTCGGTCAATGCCGCCGTGCGCATGAATTCGAACAGCATTCAAGAATAAACCTCGGGAAAGCTTCTTAGTTTGGTTAGCAATATATCCGAAACGTGTCAAAGGCGCGGCGCAGATTAAGGCCGTGCGTCGGCTTTAGGCAGGATTAGCGTGATCTGAACTACGCGGAAAACGACGTACCGCAACCGCAGGTTCCGGTAGCATTGGGATTGCTGAACTTAAAGCCGCCTCCATAGAGGCCCGAGACAAAGTCGATGGTCGTTCCTTGGAGAAACGGTACGCTTTTAGGATCGACGTAAATATTAACACTCTCAAGCTTTAAAGTAATGTCGCCGGGCTCCTGTTCCCTCTCGAAGTTGAGCTGATATGAAAACCCGGAACAACCCCCATCGGTGACCGATATTCTCAGGGCATGGTCATGAAGCTTATCGCGGGCGAGAAGGGCCTTTACTTGCTGAATAGCGTTTTCAGTGAGTGTAAGATCGACCCTGCCTTCCTGAATCGTTTGTGTCATTCGGTTACCTCTGAACTCGTAGACCTAAATCGTAACGACAGGGAGCCCCCAAGTCAAGCCGGTAGTAACGACGGGTCAACATCGTCGTTCATTTCTCAAATAGCGCCTGGACGAATCGAACCGGTTCAAATGGCTGCAGGTCTTCCACATCTTCGCCGATGCCGATGTAGCGGACTGGCACGCCGAGGTCCTCTTGGATACTTATGATCACGCCACCTTTGGCCGTGCCGTCCAACTTCGTCAGAACGATGCCGGTGATGTTCGTGGTTTCTTTGAATACCTTGGCCTGCTGCAGGCCGTTTTGGCCGGTAGTTGCATCGAGTACTAAAAGAGTCTCTTGCGGCGCGCCATCATGCTCTCGTGCGATGACCCGGCGGATTTTCTTTAGTTCTTCAATCAGGTGGCCCTTCGTATGGAGCCGGCCGGCGGTGTCTATCAGCAGAACGTCGATCTTCCGGCTTTTTGCGGCTTGCATGCCGTCGTAGACAACAGCGGAAGGATCGGCGCCGGCTCGATGTTTAATAGTATCGACGCCGACTCGTTGCCCCCAAACTTCAAGTTGTTCGACCGCTGCGGCGCGGAACGTGTCACCTGCCACCAGGAGCACCTTTTTACCGTCGGCTTTATAGTGAGCAGCGAGCTTTCCGATCGTCGTGGTTTTGCCGACGCCGTTTACGCCGAGAAATAGAATGACCCAAGGTCGTACTGACAATGGCGGAACCTTAGGCTCGGTGTTCGAGGCTTGGAGCATCCCGACCATCGCTTGCCGCAGCCGGGTTGGCATGTCTTCGGTCAGTTCCTCGCTTGCGCTGGGGGTATGCTTGCGCATTACGTCCATCAGCTTCTGGGTCGCTTTCACCCCCACATCGGCCGTGAGCAAACTCTCTTCCATCACCTCGAGGGTTTGCTCGGTCCATTGTTGGTTCTCGAAAATGGATCCAACTTTTTGGACCCAAGTTTCCCGGCTCTTGGTAAGCCCGTCCTTTAAACGTTGAAAAAAGGAGCCTGCCACGTGTTCAAATCCTTCGAGCGGGTGCGGGATCGGGGGGGAAGAGCGGATGCGGATGCCGTTGAAGCTAATTCATCCTCACGGACACGAGTTTGGATACACCCGGTTCGGCCATGGTAATACCATAAAGAATCTCAGCGGCTTGCATCGTTTTCTTATTGTGCGTGATGAGTACAAATTGTGAAAATTCACTCATTTCTTTGACCAGCTCATTGAATCGATCGACGTTGGCATCGTCGAGCGGCGCGTCTACTTCGTCTAGAAAACAGAAGGGACTCGGTTTGGTCAGGAAGATCGCAAAAAGCAAGCTCACCGCCGTCAATGCTTTCTCGCCGCCGGATAGCAGTGTAATTGACTGCAGTTTCTTCCCCGGCGGTTGAACTACGATGTCCACCCCTGTCTCAAGATAGTCATTTTCATCAGTCAAAACCAGTCTGGCTTTGCCGCCACTGAACATTCTCGGAAAGATCGCTTGAAATTTTTCGTTGATTTCTTCGAAGCTCTCTTTGAAGCGAACGCGACAGACGCGGTTGAGCTTGACAATGGTTTGATGCAGATCGGCGATAGATTTTTCTAAATCTTCCTTTTGCTGATTCATGAACTGAAAGCGCGTTGTCAATTCCTCGTATTCGCCGATAGCCGCCATATTTACATCGCCCATTCTGTCTAAACGCCCGCGCAGCTCGTCGATCTCCGATAAGAGATCGCTACTCGAGGGAGTTGTCTCGGCATCCGGCGTTTTCAACTGGGAGAGATCGGCGTCGTATTTCTCTCGAACACCATCGGCCAGATGCTGCAGATTGAGCCGCTTCTCGGTTAAACCGAGTTGGAGGCGGTTCTTTTCTTCCTGGCAGGCTTCGCCCCGAGGGCGCAGCTCCTTGATCGATTCCTCGATCTCGGTCAGCTGTCGCGAAACATTCCGGTATCGTTGACGCTCGCTTTGTAGCTTTTCCTCGAGTTCGCGCATCGTGGTCCGCCCCGTATTCTGTGCCTTTTCGGCTTGGGCGAGCGCGTTTTCTATTTCGCTTCTCTTGCGCTGGATTTCGGCAATTTGTCCGTGACGGCTGCTGATTTGTTGGCCCGTATCCTCCTGCAGCTTCAGCCGGTTATCGAGATTGACATGAGTATTTTCCCGTTTTTCTCCTAGAGCCGCGTTGCGGATCCGCGACTGGGTGACCGCCGCTTCGACGGATTCCAAGGAATTTCTGCGTTCCAGAAAACGGTTTTGCATTGCCGCGAGATTTTGCGCCCGTTCGGTCTTCTCCTGCGCCCGCGCCTCAAGGCTTGCGTTACATTGGGCGATTTCTTCTCTAAGCAGCTGCAGCACCGTCGCCAAGTCGCCTTGCTCCTGGAGGAGCACGTCGACGGTTCGTTTGAGCCGTTCGGAGTCTTGTTGGGCCGACCGATGTTCGTGTTCGTTTCGAACGCGCTCTAACTCCAGACGATGAATTTCACCTCCTAACAGCATTTTTTTAGCTTCGGCTTCTTCCAGATTCGCTTTCAGCCCGGCGAGTTCCCGGTCTTCGATCTCCAATTGAGCTTCGAGTTCGCCGAGGAGGCACCGCAGCTCTTTCATGCGCCGGCGCTGCGTTAGAAAGCTGCCTTCGAGAGAATTTTCGCTGCCGCCGGTAACGACTCCCATCGGGTCTATGACCTCTCCATCCGGTGTCACCAGGGTGCTGTAGTAGCCATTACGATTCCACAAAGCCAATCCGGCTTTCAAATTTTGCACCACGACGACATCCGATAGAAGATAATCCGCGACGTCTCGATAACCTTCTTTGACCGAGATTAAATCCAACAGCGGAGCAACCACCTCCGCCTCGCCCAGCGGCAGCGGCCTATTGCTCTTGCGGGTCATCTGCACGGGGATGAAGCTGCCTCGCCCGGACGCTTTTTGCTTCAGGTATTCGATGGCCTCGATACCCTCCTCATGGCCTTTAACAATCATGTACTGGATGCGGTCTCCCAGCACAGCGGTGAGCGCCTTTTCATAAAGCACTGGAGCCTCAACAACCTCGGTCACCAAGCCACAAACGCCATCGGCCCCGCTTTCCTCCTGCCGTTTTAACATGATGGCCCGGACGCCTTCCTGATAACCATCGTAACTTCTTTGCAAATCTTCGAGGGACCTTAAACGCGAACGGCTTTCTTGTATCTGTTCCTTAAGAGAGTCGATCTTTTTTGCCTGTTCTTCTTTGGTTCGACTCAGCGTTTGGATCAGAGCGGTGACGTGGGCGGACTCAAGGTTGCGCTCCCGGGCATGTTTTATAGCGACTTCGAAATCTTGTTGAGCTTCACTCCGTTTCTTTTCGGATAGCTCCAAGGAATGGGCTGTGGCCGAATGCTCATTTTGACTCCGAGCTAAACCGCGTTGGGTTTCGTCCTGGCGCCTTGTTTTAGCGGCCAGATCGTTTTGCAAATTCGCGAGGTGGTTGGCAACTTCGAGGAGTGCCGCCTTCTCGGTATCGACCTCGGACTGCAATGACTGGATCTCGGTCTGCAGCTTTGCAAGTTCCGTCTCGTTGTCGCGCAGAAAACTCTCCTCGAAAAGCGACAACTGGATAAAGCTCTCTCTGGCTTTGTTAAGCTCCGCGATCTCCTGAGCGAGAACGTTGAGTTTGCCGTCAAGTTGCAACAATGCGGCTCGTGCTTCGGTTTCATTCTGACTGAGTTGAGCCAGATCCTTTTTGAAGAAATCGATGCGCTGCTCTTCGGACTGAAGATGCATTTTTGCTTGATAAACGCTTTCTTGTTGAACGCCGATTTCTTTCTCCAGCTCCATAAGCGAAAACCGGACAGTTTCGCTCTCGGATTCTTTGGAGTGCAGAGAGTTCAAATATTGCGCGAAACGGTTCTCCGCGTCATCGAACTGGTTCTCTTGCCTGGCGATTTCCTCGTTCAGCGTCCGTCGCTGGACACTGGCCCAGAGCAGGTCCTTTTCCTTGAGTTCAGTTTTGAGGACTCGATAGCGTTCGGCTTTTTTGGCTTGCAACTCCATCGTGCGAATCTGGCGCTCGATTTCGCGAACGATGTCGGTTACCCGCAACAAATTCTGCTGCGTTCGTTCAAGTTTCCGTTCGGCTACGAGTTTGCGACTCTTGTATTTGCTGGTGCCCGCTGCCTCTTCGATTAGTACCCTGCGCTCTTCAGGTTTTGAATTGACCAACTCATCGACACGGCCTTGCTCGACGATCGAATAGGCCTTGCTGCCGACGCCGGTCCCTAAAAATAACTCGATCACATCCTTTAAACGACAGGGGGTTTTGTTAATGGCATATTCAGACTCACCGGAGCGGAAAAGCCGCCGGGTGACCATGATCTCGCTGTAGCTATTATATTCGACGGGGCCGCGGCCATCCTCGTTGTCGAACGTCAACGACACTTCGGCCATGCCTGTAGCGGGAAGACTGTCACTGCCCGCGAAAACGACATCTTCCATTTGCTGGCCACGTAAATGACGCGCGCTTTGTTCGCCCATGGCCCAGCGCAGAGCATCGACAATATTCGACTTACCGCAGCCATTCGGACCGACAACCGCCGTAATACCCGGGTTCAGTTCCACCAAAGTTTTATCGGCGAACGACTTAAAGCCAACCATCTCAAGGCGTTTTAGACGCATAATGCTAGTATTAAGCAGATTTTATCACGATGACGTCAACCACTGGATTGGCTGGCACTATAATCATAAGAAATGATAAGTGTCAAGAAAATTCACCATATAAAGTGGCTGTATTAGCCATTTCCTACTATATATAGGAAGGGAAAACGGGTTTTTATTTCTCGAGCAGCTCGGTGTTCCAGTACGAGGCGTCTATTGTATTTAAGAAAGGAAGCCACTCCTTGTAGCGGGACAGGCTGAAGGTTTCCTGCATGAATGGCGTCCACTGAGGTCGAACCGGCTTACGAGGCAACGTCATTCCAGCCTGATGAGGGGTACGGCCGCCTTTTAGCCGGTTGCATTCTTGGCAGGAGCAGACGACGTTCTCCCAAGTGGAAGTCCCTCCCTGAGTCCGAGGGATCACGTGATCAAGGTTAAGCTCATGTCGCGGCCGTCGCTGACCGCAGTACTGGCAGGTGCATTTGTCCCTGGCGTAAATGTTGTATCGGCTGAAGCGAACTTGGCGCTTGGGTACTCGGTCATAACTCACCAGCAGGATGACACGTGGAACCCGAATCGTCCGATTGACCATGCCGACCGATTCGTCATGCATGGTTACAGAGAGGTCACTCCAGCTTTCGAAATCAAAGGTTTGGTATTGCGCATTCACGGCTTTGGCGATTCCCTGGTAAAGCAGGACGAAAGCCCGGCGCACCGAGGTGACGTGGATCGGCAAATACGAACGATTAAGAATCAGTACCTTGGTATTGAGTACCGAATAGACCGGTGTGGTCGCGGAATAATTCATTAAAGCGTTAGTGTTGCTTGATGAAAGCTGCAGTCCGCAGTCATCTCATAAAATACGGGGCGGCTGGGACAATGTCAAACCAGGACGGGTTACCAAACTTGAACGGGATCCTGCTTGAAGTCGCTTCTGAATTACTCTATAAAGACAACAAGCCGCCGCTAATGATCTTTTTGGGACCTCCAATGCCGAACGGCAAGCCGTTCCCGCAAATCCCGCCTCTTCTATACAACATGCTGAATTCGATAGGTTATCTATGAAGCAAGAAATTTTTATTAACTCGTCTCCTCAGGAGAGCCGCATCGCCATTATGGAGGACGGCCTTCTCGCTGAGTTCCTGATTGAAAGAAAGGAGGAGCGAGGCATTGCCGGCAACATTTACAAAGGCAAAGTCGAACGTGTTTTGCCCGGTATGCAAGCGGCCTTTGTCGATATCGGCATGGATAAAGCCGCTTTCCTGCACGCGTCGGATTTCTTTAGCGTTCCGGACGACGTTCAGTTGATCTCGACCTCCGGAGACGACGTCGAATTTGACGACGCGCCTAAGCCGGTTCCCAGTCGCCGGCTCCCACTGGAGAAGCAGGTTTCCCGCGGTGAAGAGATATTGGTTCAAGTCGCCAAGGACCCGTTGGGCACGAAGGGAGCTCGGATCACATCCCATGTGTCGCTGCCTGGGCGCTACATGGTGTTTATGCCGAGCACTAAACATATCGGCATCTCGAGGCGCATCGAGAGCGATGACGAGCGCAAACGGCTCAAGGAGATTGCGCAGTCTTTGGGAACCGCCGAAGGTGGTTTCATCCTGCGAACGGCTTCAGAAGGTCGCAGCAAGCGCGAGATTCAACGGGATCTCAGCTTTCTCACCAAGCTGTGGAAGACCATCTTACATAAGTCCGAGAAAGCTCCCGCGCCCTCTTTGATTCACCAGGATCTCGATTTGATCACGCGAACCATCCGCGATTTTTTTTCCACCGACACGGAGCAGGTCGTCATCGACTCGGCAAAAGATCATCGCCGGATCGTCGATTTCGTGCGCCACTTCATGCCCCGGCTCAAAGCGAAGCTCGTCTTGTATTCTGAAACCGAGCCCCTCTTTGACCGGCATGGCATCGAAGAAAAAATTGAAAAAGCGCTGGACCGGCGGGTCTGGCTTCGTTCCGGCGGTTACATCATTATCGAGCGCACCGAAGCGCTCACCGCAATCGACGTCAATACCGGCCGTTTCGTCGGCAAAAGAGATCAAGAGGAGACCATCGTTCGGACCAATATGGAAGCCACTTCGGAAGTGGTGCGCCAACTCAGGCTAAGAAATGTCGGCGGAATTATCATTATCGACTTCATCGACATGGAGAAAGAGGGCAACCGGAAGAAGGTCTATGAAGCGCTCAAGAACGCGCTAAAAAAAGACAAGGCGCGGACCAATATACTCAAGATCTCCGAGTTGGGTTTGGTCGAGATGACGCGTCAAAGAACGCGAGAAAGTTTAGAGAACCAGCTACTCAGCCCATGTCCGCATTGCGATGGACGAGGCCGTATCAAGTCATCCGTTACGATTGCCTACGACATCTTGCGAGCGATCAAGAAACAGCAAATGAGCCTGGAGAACGGCAAGAATATCGTCCTGCGGCTCCATCCGGCCGTCGCTAACTTTCTTTACGATGAGAAGGGCAATAGTCTCGAAGCGCTCGAACGTGAGATTAATCACAAGATCATTATCAAGGTGAGCGAAGAATTACGCCACCAGCAATATGAGATCTCGACGTCTTGAACTTAACTCTTGGGCCAAGCTCGTATATCCACTTCTTTTCTTAGTTTCTTGGAGTCATAGACTTCCACGTGAGTGAATGCGGAGAGCTTGCGCCGTGGCTTAGCCGGCGGCCAGCTTCGAGCATGGCCGATGGGCACGACCCAGAGAAGCCGCAGGCTTGCAGGAACTTTGAACAACTCTCTAAGTTCCGCTTCAACTTCTTCCCTAACTGAGACCCAGACCGTACCGAGATTCATGCTGGCCGCGGCAAGCATCATTTGCTGAACGGCGTTGGCGATGCTCGCCTGAAAAAGCTTCTCGCGGTCGGCCGTCTGGCGCGTGGTCAGGTAGACTTGCTTTGTTCTGGCGTCGCCGCAGACCAGGATGATGACGCTGACATCGCCGACATAGTCTTTCTTGAGACCCTTATAGTGAACCGGATCTTCCCGTTTTCTCTGGCGCCATTCGCTATCATAAATTTGCCGGATCCGTTTCATTTTTTCACGGTCCCGAGTCACCACGAACTCCCACGGCTGAGTGTTGGCCCCCGAAGGCGCCCAACGAGCGGCTTCCAAAATCAATTCAAGCTGCTGATCGGTCACTTTGCCTGTTTTGTAGACGCGAACGCTGCGGCGCGTCTGTATAATTTTAAGTAGATTGTTCAGGTCCATGAACGTTTCCTCCGAAAGTAATGTGCTGCTTACAAGTTCAAAAGCGGATCCTTCGTCACTCGGTTCCTCAGAATGGTATTGTCAAATGAACCATCGAGATAGTGCCTTGACTTAAAGGCTGCTCAAAAAAATCGAAGATACAAGGGCGCGCAAAAAATCGACGATTAGTAGAGAACCGTCGCGACCGCAGGACGTTGAATCGAGGTAATCAGCGCAACGAAGCTCATGAAGCTTTTTCAGCAGCCTGCTCACTGCGCGGAGACCTGACTGCGCCGGCCAAAGCACCAGGCGGCGAGAATCAGGGGCGCAAGCACCAGCGTCATGAGCAACGTGACGGCGGAGGCCTTGTTAATACTGCCGCTATACCAGTAACTCCAGATGACCGCGGGCAGCGTGATGTTGTCATGAACGGCGAGAAAAACTGCCACGGTCAGCTCCCGGTAAACCAGCAGCGCGGACCAGATCCACACCGAGAACAGGGTCGGACGAATCAGCGGAAGTAGAACCCGCCAAGCCGTTCGAAAGGTGGAAAGGCCCGCCACGAAAGCGGCCTCTTCGAGTTCGCGGTGGATTTGCAGCAGCGAGCCGTTAAGGGCGCGGGTGGCAAAAGCCAGCCGAGCGACGACATAAACGATAGCTATGAGCCATACCGAACCGTAGAGAGGAATGCTCGTCCCGAAAACAAACAGCGAGAGGAGCAATGCGCCGATGGCCAGGATCACTTCCGGGAGCGCATGAGGCAGGAACGCGCCAAACTCGAGCGCGTAACGAGCCCGGCTGCGCGAGCGCACGATCAGCCAGGAGATGCTGAAGCCAAGCAGCAGCACCGCCAGCGGAACCACAGTGACCAAAATGGCCGTGTTGGTCAGACCGCGCAGGACCAATTCCCAGTCCATGCCGTAAAAATGACTGAGCGATAGTTGTCTCATCATCGCCAGCGATGGCGGCACAAAGTAGGGCGTCAACGCGGCATAGGCAATCAAGAGCAAGGGGAGGAGCTTTGAAATCAACGTATAACCGCCGATGAAGCACCAGGCAGCGATGGACCAGCGACCCAATGGCACCAGCGCCGGTTTGTAGCCTTTACCGGTCACAACTTCGAAGCGGTGGCCTTGGCGCAACACCTGGCTGTACCATAGGGTCAGCAGACCGGCGACGATGATCATGAAAGCGCCGACGACTCCAGTAATTCCATACTCCGGCAAGCCGGCTCCCTGAGGGTGAACCTTTAAATAAATAAAGGTGCTGAGCATGTAAACGCGGTTGCCCAGGCCCAGGATCGCCGGGATGTCGAAGGTCGCGATGCCGATGGTGAGGATGTAAATCACCGCCGCGAGAATGCCCGGGCGGGCCAGCGGCAAGGTAACGCGCCAGAGAATTTTTCCGTAACCCATGCCGTGCACGCGCGCCGCTTCCTCGAGAGTCGGGTTCATGGCGCGAAACATCTGCGCGGTCAGTATGAAAGCCAGGGCCGACAGGCTCAGTCCTTGCACGAATCCCATGCCGATAGGCGTGGCGATATTGATGGGCGCCTCGTTAAGATTAAAAAGATCCACCAGCCAGCGGTTCAAAATGCCGATGCGCGGATGAGCGATCAGTGTCCACCCCATGGCGGTATAAATGCCCGGGATGAGCAGTCCCAGAGTCATGATCGCGTAGATCAATGTCTTGCCCGGCACGTTGCTTCTTTCCGCCAGCCATGCAATGGGCAAACCGAACAGCAGGGCCACCAGAGTCGCGGTGATCGTGAAGATGACCGTGTTCGCCGCGACACGCAACACAAAGGGGTCGCTGAAAACCTCGCTATAATTGTTCAGCGTGTAAATCGCGCTGGGAGTGCCGACGGCGCCTTTCTGAATACTCACCCAAAACATCACGGTGACGAGTACCAAGATGGTCGCCATCGGCACGAGCGCCAGCGACAAAAGCGCGGAAGAGGTTTGGCCCTTTTCGCCGAGCAGGCGAAATCGCAACGACGTCTGTCTCATGGGGCACCTCTTAGCTTGTGCCGTATCTCAGCAATGACCAAAACTGAGTGACGACCTCTTTTTAAAATCCGGGATTCCGGCAAGCGCCGTATCGATTATTTACCGCGGCGCAGAATCGCTTCGAGTTCCTTCTGAGTTTTACTGTAGTCCTTGAAAGACGCGAGCCACTCGGGCGAGCTGATAATGACTTTGCCTTTGGCGGCGCGCACTTTTTCGATCTCTCTCTTAGTTTGCGAACCCGGAAAAAGATGCAGGTCAAAGCCGTCATGCTTCCACAGCAGCTCCTGGCCTTCGGCGGTCATCAAATAGTTTATGAGCAGCGCGCCGGCGTTGGGTGAACGGGAATTCTTCGGCACACCGGCGTACCTCATGTGCAGCACCGTGCCCTCCTCGATCACCGTGTGACCCAGCGGCGCGCCGGTGCGCTGCAGGACGTTGACGTCGTTGCCGCCGCAAGTGAAAACCAGCATGAGGAATTCGCCGCTGGTGATGCGCTCCGCTTCGCCGCAGCGCATCAACCCGCCGATTTGGGCGGAGAGTTTCTTGGTGAAGTCGATGATTTTTTCTCGGCCAAGAAAGTCGGGCGTAGCGAACTCGCGCATGCCCGCGGCATAGGGCGTCGAGGCGATCTTGCCCTTCCATTTTGGATTGAGAACGTCCTCCAGCCGGCGCGGAATATCGGCGCCCTTGACCAGGTTAGTGTTGTATTGAATTCCCACCACCGCTGTCGCTATGGCGACATGCGTGCCATCCGCCGCGATGGCGTTAAACTTCCCCTCCGGTTTCGGCTTCTCTTCGATGAAGGTGCTGTAGGTCATGGGCTTTAGCAGGTTTGACTTCAGCCCGTCGAAAATTGCCTGGGAGTTGCCCAGGTATACGTCGGTGCTGGCGGGTTGACCGGCGGCGTTCTCCTGAATAACGCGGAGCATCAGCCGCTGCATGTCGGGCCCGGGTGTGTATTGGCCCGTAAGGTTGAGTTTGTATTTCTTGTTCATGCCCGCGAGAATTTCTTTGAATCCCTCGCTGCCGCCAAAGCTGTTTTGGCCCCATTGACCGCGCAGCATGCCCTCTTTCTTGGCACCTTCGATGAGTTCGGCGAGGGTCGTGGCTTTGGCTGGTGGAGTCACGCTTCCCAATGCGAGCAACAGCGTTATCGTCCATAGCGCAACTTTTCCCAGGTGTGCCAGCCATTTTTCAACGATCATAACGAAACCCTCCCTTTGTTTTGACTATTCTTGAACAGTTCTTTCCCGCGCCACAATTTGCCGCCTATCCGCCGTTTTTACTCCGGGAGGGAAACACCATGATGTCGGACGGGCTGACACGACACAGCGCCGTGCCGTCCGGACTTTGCGGAATGGTGCGATTTTTCCCGAAGAGTTGCCGTTCGTTGACGATAACCGTGTAGATAAATTGATCGCCGAGAAATGTACTGGAACCGATCTTGGCTTGAAACGAGTTGCTGCAGTTCGCGCCGGAGTCGGACAAGGAAAGACATTCCGGGCGAAATCCGAGCAGCACTTTGTCTCCCACCTTTGACGAACTTTCTATCTGTAACTTGCCGAGGGGCGAATCGGCCACGCCGGCTTCAACCACCTGAGCGTCTAGCCAATTCACCGAACCGAAGAACTCGGCGACATCGGCGCATGTCGGCTTATGATAAATTTCAAACGGCGCGCCGACCTGCAAGAGCTCGCCTGCCTGCATGAGCGCGATCTTGTCGGCGATGGCCATGGCCTCAATTTGATCGTGGGTGACGTAAAGGACGGTGGAGCCAAGCTGCTTGGCCAACTCGCGGATCTTACCGCGCACTTCTTCGCGCAAACGAGCATCGAGATTGCTTAGCGGCTCGTCCATCAGAACAATACGCGAGTTCACCGCGATGGCGCGCGCCAGGGCGACGCGCTGCTGCTGGCCGCCGCTGAGCAGGGTCGCGGGCCGGTCGGACTGTTCTTCCAATTGCACCAGCCGCAGCGCTTCCTGGACCCGCTGGGCGACTTCCCGCCGTGGAATCCGTTGTGAGCCCTCGGCCAGCGGCAGTGCAATGTTTTCGCACACGGTGAGATGGGGCCACACGGCGTAGGATTGAAAGACCATGCCGAGCTTGCGCTGCTGCGGCGGGATCCATGTTGGGGGATTGTCCGACGAAACAACTTTGCCGGCGATCCGGATTTCGCCGGCGTCGGGTGTTTCGAGCCCGGCGATGCAGCGCAGCAAAGTGGTTTTCCCCGAGCCGCTGGCGCCAACGATGACGAAAAGCTCGCCTTCGGCGATTTCCAGATCGAGAGACCGGATCGCGGCGACGACGCCGTCGCTAACGTTGAAACGTTTCTGCAAACGGCTGATGGAAATCATAGAATAGAGCTACTGAGTTTGCTGCGTTCTTGTTGAAAGGGGCTGTACGAAAAATCTGCTCTGCATTCGATCCTTCGGTTTCGCCGCGGGTGGATCGTCTCATCTGTTGTCCGTCATGCGCGGACTTGATCCGCGCATCCATTCCTCGGAACAGTCCGAGGACAATCTTCGGAACGCCTTTGAGAGAGTCTAAACACGTGGATGGCCGGAACGAGTCCGGCCATGACACGGAATGCACTTGCGGATCGAGAGTGTAGAGAAACTAATCCGCGTCTGGCCATGGGGCGCGATAAAAAACATTGCATGATGGCAATCCCATCAATGATATTCGGCGCCCGGCAATGGATTGGCGACGGCTTCTTCCAAAGTGGTGGCGCGTTTCCACTCGGCGGCCGGACGACTCTTGCCGTCGGCGCCGATCTGGTCCATGGTCGCGTAAATTTCGATCTGATAGCCGTCCGGGTCGAGAAATTCGACGCCGGGATTTCCGCCTGGGCCGCGGCGTCCTTCGTACGTAATGGTCACCCCTTTAGCTTTAAGGAAATCGCGGATTTTGAACAGCTCCGAAACGGTGGCAACCTCGAGGGCGAAATGGTCAAAGCCCACCTGGCCGCGTTTCGGCAACGAATTGTTCTCCTTGGCTTGTACCAGTGCGACGGTGTGGTGATCCGTGGCGTTGCGGAAAAAGACCATGCCGTTTTCATTGCGGTCGGAGAACTTGAAACCCATGATTTCCGTCCAAAATTTCGTGCTCCGATCCATGTCGCTGACAGCGTAAACCACATGACCGATTTTTTTAATTTTTATCGGCGATTGTTCGTCCGCCATAATCCCTCCTTGTCGAATCGTCGAAAGTTGATCGATAACTAGGAACCCACTGGTAATCTATAGTCAAAACTGAAGGTTGTCTATCACGGAAAGAGATTCAAGGCAAAACCAAAAACACTGTGGCAATAGGAGCAAATTGTCTTACTTAGTTCGTAATTTGGCGACAAGTTTTCGACTATAGTCTCGGACCGACGGTAAACGCATGGAACGCCGTTTAAGCAGATCCAAACGGATCAGTTTGAATTGAATACTTTTGGCAAGCGCCCTCCGGTCGCTTTCGTCTTCGACATGTTTCAAAAGATCCTCGAGCGTGCGGATGTCTTTCAAAAGTTCCACTTCGGGCGGTAAAACATTAGCTTTTTTGAGAATGTAGTAGCTGACGCGCAGTTCCTCCGGCACCCAGCTCAAATCTTCCAGTTCGAGCGGCTTGCCCTTTCCGGGCAAATTGTCGAAGGCGCCGGCCCGTTGAGCTTCCTTGATCCGCTCTTCCGCGATGCGCCAGAAATAACTCATGCCGTGATCCTTTCCGCCGCCGGTGTTTTTATTTCTTCAGGCGGCTTAACCCGCCGGAACATCATATAGAAGGCGACGTCATTGACCAATTGTAATCCGCCGCCGAGAAACAAAGGAAGACTCAGCGAGACGCTTTGCATGAGATAAGTTGCGATCGTCGGGCTGATCCCGAACGGCACGGTGCGCGCAAGGCTGGTGACCCCCGCGGCTGAGCCCCTTTCGCTAGAGCGCACCATGGCCATGGTAAATGAGGAGCGCAGCGGATTGTCCATATAGGCAAAGTAAGAACGGATGGCCAGCAGAACGGCGGCAACTTTAAAAGTCGGCGAGAAGGGTATGCAGAGATAGATCAGTGATGCGAGCGCATGGGAAAAGGCCATGGTTTTGACCAATCCCAGATGGCGCGCGATGATCGGTGCACTCAAGAACGACAGCGCCGCCAAAAAATAGGAAACGAAAAACATCAGACCGAGAGACTTGAGCTCCACGCCGTAACGCAGGAAGAACCAATAGGACATCAAAGAGCCGGCCAGGCCGGCGCCAAAGTTATCGACGAAGGACAAAAGCGACATTTTGGTCACGAAAGCACCGGTGGCCTTGGATATCTTTCTTTCAACTTTGCGAGGCTGGTGCTCTTCATGGATCCGGCTATAAACGTACAGCAGAAGAAAGCTGAAGAAAATCGTCAGGACGAACAAAGGTTTATAGGCCGACACCGGGCTCCAGCCTCTCGCTTCCTGCAGGTACTGGGGCAAGCCGGCGGCGAGCGCGCCTATGGAACCCATGATCGAGCCGAAGAAAGCGTTGAAGGCGAAGATTCGGTTGCGATTTTCGGGATTACATTTTTCGGCCAGCAGCGCCTCTTCGACCGGGTTGAAAGGGCCGCCACCTTGACCGCCGCCGCCCGAGCCGCCGGCGCCGACATTGGCGATCACCACGGCTAGCAGAATGAAAAACAGGCCGCTGAAAAAAATAAAGATGGTGTTGGAAATGATGGTCAGAACCGCCAGCAGCATTAAGATTTTACGCCGCCCGTGACGGTCGGACAGATAGCCCCAGACGGCGGTGAGCAGCGCGCCGCTCAGATAAGCGACCGAAAAGACGACGCCGATGGTCATCGTGGTGTAGCCCAGTTGGTTTAGATAGATGGCGAAAACGACATTCAAATAAGAAAACGCAAAGGCGCGAATGCCCCGCGAGGCCATCAAAAGCTTGGCGTCGTAGTGCATTTCATGAAAGATTTTCATGGATCAGGCCAGCGCCGGTTTGGAGGCTTGTTCCTCAGGGGGTTTGACGTCGCGGAACATGTAATAAAAGGCGCAATCGTGGAAAAACTGTAAAAATCCGCCGATGAAAATCGGCACGTTGAGCGAAAAAGCCTGCATGATGTAGGCGGAAAGGCTAGGGGTAATGGCGACCGGTACATGGCGCGATAGCGATGTCAGCCCCGCCGCCGACCCCCGGTCTTCCGGTCTGACCACCCCCATAATGAATGAACTGCGCAGCGGGTTGTCCATGTAGGCCAGGTAAGAGCGAATGATCGTCATCGCGGCCGCGACCGTAAAGGTGGGCGCCAGCGGCAGGAAGAGATAGATCAATGAGGCGGCGCCGTGAGAAAATGCCATGGTTCGCACCACTCCGATGCGGCGGGCGATCAGGGGAGCGGTTAAAAAAGACATCGCCGCGAGAAAATACGAAAGAAAGAACATGAATCCCAGGGACTTGAGCTCGACGCCGTAACGCAGAAAAAACCAGTAGGCGAGTAGCGGGCTGATCAAGCCGCCGCCCAGGTTATCGATCATCCCCAGCAGGGACATTTTTATGACGAAACGATTCGCTTTGGTGGCGATTTTCATTCTCTCGCGTTTCCGCGCCACGTGGTGTTCGTTGATGCGCGAATAGGCGAAGATCAAAACGATGCTAAAAAAAATTGTCAGTACAAACAAAGGTTTGTAGGAGGCGATGGGCGCCCACCCCCAATTTTCCTGAAGATGCTGCGGCAAGCCGCTCAGCAATGCGCCCAGGGAGCCCATGACCGAGCCGACGAAAGCGTTCGCGGCAAAAATCTTGTTTCGATTTTCCGGCGTGCATTTTTCCGCCAGCAGCGCTTGTTCAACCGGACTCATGGGGCCGCCGCCCTGGCCGCCGGCGCCCGAGCTGCCCGCCCCGACATTGGCGATGATGACGGCGGCGATGATGAAGATGAGATGGCTGGAGAAGATATAAATCAGGTTCGACACGATGGTCAGCGCCGCCAGCAACATAAGAATGTTTTTCCGGCCGAAGCGGTCGGAGAGATAGCCCCACACGGCGGTAAGAACGGCGGCGCTGGCATAGGCCGTGGAAATGACGATGCCCACGGTAACCGTCGAATACCCCAACTGGTTCAGATAGATGGCGAAAATGATGCTTAGATAAGAAAATGCAAATGCGCGCACGCCGCGCGAAGCCATCAGAATGACGGCATCTCTCTGTAAATTTCTAAACATCGCTGGGATTACGCTTTCTCTACCGGAAAGTGCTCCAGTTCCAAGTCCAGCTCGGACTTGATGCCAATGGCGTGCAGGGCATCGTTCGCTTCTTCGAGAGATGAAGTGCCGGCGACCACTCGAGCGGGCCGCGCGAGAGTCTCAAATAGTATCGCTGTCGAAACAAAAAAGGTGATAGCGGTTAACGGCGTTAGCTTGACACGCCTGCGATCGCCGCGGATGTTGGTCTCTCCCCAGGCGCCGCGAAAGCATTGGACCGGGACGGCGCTCGCTTCGGTTAAAACCGTCTTAATCGCTTCTTCAAGCTCGGCAGCCGTTTTTGGTGTGAGCGACCAGGCGCCGAGCAATCCTCCGGCGGCCGCGAGCTTACTAAGCGCAAACTCGATCTCGTCGACGGTCAATTCGCCGTCGCTGCCGTAGCCGAACACTCCCCAGAGCGTGCGGTGCCCGCGTTTTTCCAGCTCGGCAAATGCCGCGAGCACGACGGAGTCCGCTAATGGGCTGCGTAGGCCCGGCTCGGTGCCATACGCTAGAGAATCGCCGCCGACGTCGAGCCCCACGAGCAGGTCGGCTTTGAGTTCCGCCATTGCGGTCTCTAATGCTTCGACGACGCCCTTGACGCCGCCGTTGATATCGATGAGCAGTATTTCTTGGCCTAAAAATTTCGCCATTCTCGACTCGGCGAAGTAAACTCCGGTCTTGGTCCGGCTCTCGCTGTTGGCCATCCAGGCGTACTCGTGCAGAGCGCGGACGTTTTCGACTTCGCTAAGCAGGCGCGGGCCGGGAATAGGATCGAAAACCCGGCGTTCCCAGGAAAGACCGCCCAGCACGAATTGAAGGCCGCAGAATTCGAGAAATCTGGCGGTGGCCAGTGCTCCGGCAACATCCCCGCCGCCACCGGCGCCGATCACAAGAGCACGCGACGACGCCTGGAGTAAATCTTCAAGAGAGGGAGACGCAGAATTCATTTAGGAATGTGAGTATCCTGTCCGGGCACTGGGTTGGCAATGGCTTCATCCAGTGATTTGACACCGTGCCATTCGTTTGCCGGCCGGACCCGTCCATCGCTGCCCACTTGATCGACACCCCAGTAGATTTCCACTGAGTGATTATCCGGGTCGCGGAATTCGACGGCGATCTGGCAGCCGGCGCGCCGGCGTCCTTCGAAATCGATCTTGACATGGTGGGCGCGCACGCAGTCGCGCGCGCGGATGACTTCGGCGAGGGTCGGCACCTCAAAGGCGACGTGATGCAGTTCTTTGTTCGCGGCTTCCCCGCCGCCGGCGCCGACCAGGGCCAGGCAATGGTGGTCGATGTTGCAGCGCAAGAACACCATGCCGCCCGGCATCATGGTTTCAGGATAGACATCGGAGACTTTAAAGCCGAGCACTTGTGTATAGAAAGCCGTGGATCTTTCCAGATCGCTGACTTGCAGCACGATATGGCCAAGCTTGGCGATGTGAAAGTCCATGCCTTGAGGAGGAGTCATGCTTTTCAACTTTTCGATATTGACGGCCATGAATGTTCCTCCTTCTAGTTCGGTTCGGAAACTGAAGTGCAATGCCGACAATCGGAATCAGCTCGGCGAGGAAGGCATCAGGTTTTTGGCGCGCAAAAACTCGATGACGAGCTCATCGAAGCCGGCCGGATCTTCGATATTACAGGCGTGGCCGGTCTTGGGCAGAATTTTATGCACCGCTCCGGGAATCAAAGAAGCGGTCAGCTTGCCGCCCTTGAGCGAATTATCGTATTCGCCATTGATCACCAGAGTCGGCACTTTCATCGATGCGAGCCGCGGCGTCATATCGGTGCCGCCACGGGCGCGAAAGATCTGGCCAATGGACTGGCCGGAAAGCCATGGATCGCGCTCGACGAAGGTGTTGAGCAGATAGGCGCCCAATTTGCTGTCGGCAAAATCCGGCGCCACCAGTTCCCTCAAGTGCCGGATGTGGTATTTCTCGATGCCGATTTTCGTATAGCCGTGAATGCGCTCGTCAATGCTGCCGCCCCCGCCGCTGCTACCGCCGACCAGGATAATTGCCTTGAATATTTCCGGATGATCCAGGCCAAGGAGAATCGCCATCCCGGAGCCGACACTGACGCCGGCCAGGATGGCTTCTTTGATTCCTTGGTCGCGGCACACGCCGAGCACATCGTCCGCCATGTCTTTCAGGCTAAACGGCGTGGCCGGCTTGTCCGAACGGCCGTAGCCGCGGATATCGACGGCGATCACTTTGAAGAAAGTCGAGAAGCGCGCGATCTGGTACATCCAGAGATTATGATCGAAGGGATTGGCGTGAACCATGACAAAGGGAAAACCCTCGCCGGAGGTTTCGTAATAGATCTTAATGCCGTTGGCGGTGCTGTAGGGCATGAGTCTATAAAGACTGGTTCAATAGTTCAAAGTTCAACTGTTCAAACGTCAGAGGCCGCGATCAAGCTCTTATCGATTGGAACGACTGAAACTTTCTTTTATTTCGCGTTGCGCGGCCGCTCCTGCTTTATTTTTTCTTTGACCTCGTCGAGTTTCATCACATCGGAGTACTTGTGATGCAGGTCGAACAAGTTGAC
>WHTF01000055.1:0-620 GCA_009379725.1 Deltaproteobacteria bacterium | reverse complement strand
CGAAAAGGTTGACCTTGTGCGACAGCGGGCTGCGATCGAAGACGCACTCCTCGACAATCGATACATGGTAACCCAGCGAGTAACCGTCGACGCAGCTCGCGCGCACGCAGCCGCTGGTGCTCTCGCCGCAGACAATCAAGCTATCGATCCCCAATTGGGTAAGATGGGCCACCAGCGGCGTACCGAAAAATCCACTGGCGCGTTCCTTGAAAATGACCACATCGCCGGTTTCAGGTTTGAACTCTTCGCGAATTTCAAAAGCCTGAGGATCGATCTTGACGCGTTGCCGGTTAGTGGCGTAAACCGCGTCGGGCTTGGCTTCCTTGCGTGTCTCGGTGGTCGTATAGAAAACCGGGATCTTCAGCGAGCGCGCCATGGCGAAGAGTTCCTGGGTCGGCTCGATGGCGTTATGAGCGTAGACGCCGCACGAGCTTTTATGGGTATCTACCAGTTCGTGAGGCTCTTTGGCGCCGCCTTCGTAGGCCAGATTATAAAGGTCGATGGCCAGCAGCGCCGGCCTCTGGCCGATGAAAGTTTCCCGGTGATAGGGCGTGTAGGTCTTGAGAATTTCAGGCGTAACAATGTCCTTCCAACAATGATCTTCAAAATTTGCAACTGCC